>NZ_JBEGDL010000005.1:0-309504 GCF_040813775.1 Ammoniphilus soli | reverse complement strand
ACTGTCTGTCTGCTAGTGTTTCCGGCCGTCGGCACACACGGGACTTGAACCCGATCAGTAAGATGCGCTGCCAAGCGCACAAAAAAGAGTTCTTAATCTCTCCTAGAAACTAAGTGCAGATTTTAAATTTTATATAAAAATTCCAAGATGTAATTATAAGCCTACCAAATGATTCCAAAGGTTGACAGGACTATTCCATGGATCATAAGTAACAAGACCTGCTGCTTTCAAATCCGGCCGACAGAAAAGTCTACCTGTCTGATTGAGCATGCTTGCAGTAAAAGAAAAAGTGCTATTTGATATACCCAAAATATCACAATGACTTAAAATATAATGATCAAGATAATAATCCGCCTGAGGTAAGCCCTTAAGCAATAAATCCCTAGATGTTATTGGATTAAACAGTTTATAATCAGGAAGTACAGCATCGAGTTCATCGCTGGCAATGAAAAGAATTGGATCATCGAGGGTTTCCCATAAACTTTGGAGCCAGTCAATATACCATTCCTTCGGTGGAATGTAATAAAGCTTGCCATATACGCTATCATGTTGATATTTCACGTAATCTCCTCTTCGGATATGAAGACCAACAATTGTTTTCCGTTTAGATAACAATCGTCCATAAGCTTCGGACATGATTTTTTTCAATTCGGGAACAGGCTGAAACAATGAACAAAAATATTTTTTATACGGTGCATAAATTTTCGTGTGGTACTGGAAATATCCTCGTAAATCGACATTTGTAACGAAAGGCTTCGGCCGATTAAAGATATTTTCCCTGTCAGTGATTTTCTTTTCATGGAAAGCAGGTAATTTTTTTCCGCAACCATCCCGATGACCGAATAAATACTGACCAACCCACTCTGATGTTTCTACATGAAGATTGTAGCGAAATGCATAAATTCGCAAAAAGGCATATTGAAAAATTTGATTTCCAAAGCGACCCATGCGTCCTAGCCTTGTCATACTGACTACTGGTTTACTTGATTTAGGCACACCTCATCAATCTCCTCCCCATTCATGTTGGATCGCTGGTTTACCTCCTACAAGATACATCTTGTTTGACCTTTATCCTATCTATCCTTTTTCCAACTAAAATTTAATATCATAGTATGAATGCTAAGAAAATTTGCTTGGACATATACCTGTAGAAAATGCCCTTATGAAAACAACTTTTGTCCTTTTCTTAACCCGCTAAAATTGTACTTAATAATAATTTGCCTTTCCAAAAACTTAAAAAGTAAAGAAACAAGGTTGGACTAGCTAAAATATGCAAAAATCTATTCCATTGAGCAAAGTTATGAATATGATATACTTGGCAAGCTGTTATCTCCCTTGTTTTCCTACCAACCAAGAAGGAGGTCGTTTATGTTTAGTAATGTGTCCATTCTTTTTGCTTACCAGCCAGATAATGGTCCACGAGATTCAGCATTCGAGTGGATTCAGAGATATTACAAAACAACCTTGCCAAATGTTGAATTGTGTATTGGAATATCCGAAAGTAAATTATTTAATAGGTCTCAAGGATTGAATTCAGCTGCAAAACAGGCTACAAGAGATATTTTTGTAATTTGTGACGGAGACGTAATCGTTGAGCCGGCTTCGATATCTGATGCAATTAGCTGTCTAAAAAAATATCCATGGGTAATACCATTTCATCACAGAAAGATTCTTAACCTTTCACAAAAAAACACAAAAAAACTCTTAAAAAGCAAACCGCAATGGCCGCTAGAGATTAAGATCAAAGACTTTGAGGTTGAGACACGCGATCAGAATTTCGCTGGGAAACTAAATGTAATAACTCGTGATAACTATTTCAAGGTAGGAGGCTTTGATGAAAGATTCGTAGGTTATGGTTGGGAGGATAACGCTTTCGCTTATGCCTTGACGACAATCTGCGGTCTTCCGAAAAGATTAGATTGGAATATATACCATCTTTGGCATCCTCCAGTCCCTTCAAAAGGAAATCCGGTTTGGGAGAAGAATAAGATTCTTGGCTTACAGTATAAGGCTGCAGTTGGAAACCAAGAACAAATGTTCAAATTAATTAGAGAGCGTGATTAAACTAATTAGCCAATAAGCTGACTCCCCTATTAAAGAGGGCAGCTTATTGGTTTAGCTTTCCCCCATCCTAATTCCCCCCCCCTTGCCAGGTCTTGGTCATTGCTAATCTTGTTAAAAACAGTTTATTTGTTTGCGGTACCATTGAATCGTCTTCTTCAAACCTGATTCCAAATCGGTTGATGCAACAAACCCCAATTCTTCTTTTGCTTTCTGAATATCCAATCTACGCCGGGGTTGTCCGTCAGGTTTACTTTTCTCCCAAATGATCTCCCCTTTAAAACCGATAAGATTCTTAACTTGTTCTGCCAGATCCTTAATCGAGATCTCTTGGCCAGAACCAATGTTAATAGGATCCGATTTATCGAATTTCTGCGTCGCCAATACAATTCCCTCTGCTGCATCCTCCACAAAAATAAATTCTCTTGTTACATTTCCGCTTCCCCAAAGTGTAATACTGTCATCGCCTCTCTTTCTTGCTTCCATACACTTTCTAATGATTGCCGGTATGACATGGGACGTTTCCAAGTCAAAGTTATCGCCGGGGCCATAAAGATTCACAGGCAACAGATGAATAGAGTTAAAACCGTACTGTTCGCGGTAAGCTTTAGATTGTACAAGCATCATTTTTTTTGCTAGTCCATAAGGCGCATTCGTTTCCTCCGGGTAGCCATTCCACAGATCCTCCTCCTTAAAAGGAACAGGAGCATACTTAGGGTAGGAACAAATGGTCCCAATCCCTACAAATTTTTCAACCCCATATATGCGGGAATATTCCATCAATTGAACACCCATAATAAGATTTTCATACAAATATTTGCCTGGATTCTTTTGATTCGCTCCAATTCCCCCTACTGATGCTGCCAAGTGGATTATTATCTCTGGTTTGAAAGTATCGAGCATCCGTTTTATGTCCAGTTGTTCTCTTAGATCAAACTCTTTGCTTCTGGGAATAAAAATCTCTGCGCATCCATGCTCCATCAACCGAGCTACCGTATGCTGACCCAGAAAACCAGCTCCGCCCGTAACAACAATCCTTTTTTTGCTTAGATCTATCGACATTTTCAATCCCCTTCCCATTGCTGAATGTTTATATCAATCTTTTGATTAGCTTGAGATCATGATCCACCATTTCCTTCACAAGGGCTTTCAGATCATACTTTGGCTTCCATCCTAGTTTTTCTTTGGCCTTTGAACTATCTCCCACCAACAAATCAACTTCAGTTGGCCTAAAGTATTTAGCATCAACGGCAACAACTTCTTTTCCAATAGGAAGCTGATATTCAGGATATTTGCAATCCATCACAATGCCCTTCTCCTCTTCGTTCTTCCCCTTAAATTCAATTTCCACGCCCAGCTCTGCAAAAGCCAATCTAACGAATTCCCTCACTTCTGTAGTAATCCCTGTGGCAATAACATAATCCTCAGGTTTTGCCTGCTGAAGAATGAGCCACATCGCTTCGACATAATCCCTCGCATGCCCCCAGTCTCTCTTAGCGTTTAAATTTCCAAGAAACAGCTTATCTTGATGACCTAAAGCTATCCGCGCAACCGCCCTAGTAATTTTCCTTGATACAAATTCTTCGCCTCTTATTGGACTTTCATGATTGAACAAGATTCCATTGCAGGCAAACATATCATATGCTTCCCGATAATTCACGGTAATCCAATAGGCATAAAGTTTCGCTACCGCATAGGGGCTTCGTGGATAGAAGGCCGTCTTTTCACTCTGTGGGATTTCTTGAACTAATCCATAGAGCTCTGAAGTGGATGCCTGATAAATCTTTGACTTTTTTGTCATTTGCAATATTCGAATTGCTTCTAGAATTCTAAGCGTTCCAAGCCCATCCACGTTGGCGGCATATTCCGGAGTATCGAAACTGACATGAACATGACTCATTGCACCCAAATTATAAATTTCATCCGGCTGGACCTTCGCAATCATCCTAATCACAGACGTTGCATCCGTTAAATCCCCGTCATGCAAAAAAAATCTATGATTATATTTATTCTTTTCATGAATCAAATGATCAATTCGACCCGTATTAGAAATGGAGCTTCTCCTTATTAATCCGTGGACAGTATAGCCTTTGTTCAATAGAAATTCAGATAGGTACGCTCCGTCCTGTCCAGTTATACCCGTAATCAAGGCTACCTTAGCCATTTTTCTCACACCACCCTTTCAACTCCCAATTTCATTATCCCAGAAGGATTTTAAGATTGGTCATGATCTTGTATTGTGCAACGCTTTTCCACTTCCGCCCAGCTCATGCAGATCCTTGTTATATCTTCTTCAACCAAATCTGTTCCCATTTGGACTTCTATTATTTGAAGGTCCGTTATGGCTTTTATGGAATGCTTTGCTCCTGCCGGAATTTGAAGTACGCTTCCCGGTTTGACCGGATAGATTTTATCTTCATAGGCGAAAAGCCCTTCGCCGTTTACGACCGTCCATACTTCGCTGCGCTTCTCATGGGTTTGATAGCTTAAGTTCTTTCCTGCATAAACCATCAAGCGCTTGGTCAGGACCTTTTGTTCGCCAGCCCTCTCATAATCCAATACCTGGTATTTTCCCCAGTGACGTTCTTCATACATAGGTCTGCTGTTGATCCCTAGAACTAAAGACTTTATTTTATCGCTAGTGAATTTTTGGGTAACCAGAACACCATCCGGACTAGCGGCAACAATGACATCCGACAAGCCCTGTAGAATGAAGGGCAGATTCAGCTCATTAACCAAATACGTATTTTTGCAATTCGCGCTTATAATTCCAGGACCAATCTGCCGTAGGCCTATTTCATCTGTTAATGTATTCCAAGTACCTAAGTCCTTCCAACTCCCGTCGTACTTCTTAATGACAATATTCGAGCTTTTTTCAACCACTTCATAGTCAAAGCTGATCTCAGGTAGTGTGTGATAGCTATTTCTTAACTCCTCGTATGTTTTCGGCATTTTTCTGTTGCTTAGAAATTGAAGAAGGAACTTAATTTTAAAAGCAAATACTCCGCAATTCCAAAGTGCCTTTTTATCGATTAATTGCTGTGCAGCTTCTTCATCCGGTTTTTCAATAAATCCGCTGGCTACTTGGTAAGGTAATTGGGAGTGATGGGATTTGATAGATGGAAGGATATAGCCATATTTTGCGGAGGGATATGTGGGGACCACGCCTAGAAGAGCTAAATCGGCTGACGAAGAAATTAAAATATCTTGGAGATCCTTCAGGGTATCGAAAAATGCATCATCAACAAAGGGATCAACAGGAAGTACACACACTACTTCCTCCTCATCTATTTTCTCTAGGGAATGCAGATAGCTGGTTGCTAAGGCGATAGCAGGGAATGTATCTCTTCTTGATGGTTCAATAATGATGCGAACATCATCTCCCAATTGACTTCTGATCAAGCCGACATGCTCTTCGCAAGTTGCAATGTAGGCATGTTCATCCAATTTTGTGGATTTGAGCTGCCGCCATACCCTCTGAACCATAGATTCTAATTGGGTTTCTGGCCCCCTGAGGATCTTTAGGAATTGTTTTGACCGGCTATTATTGGACAAGGGCCATAACCTCTTGCCGGAACCGCCCGATAAGAGCATAATTTTCACATCGTCCCCCCCTTTTATCGTTTTACTTCCTATATTCTATGAAAAAGGTTGTTAACTCGGAATAGTTACATTCCTATTTTCTAGTTTTAGAAGATCACAATATACTATAAAGTATCCATTTTTTTCATCTTGAATATACTAATCTGAAAGCTCTTGAATTGGAGGGATACGATGAGCAATGGGATTATAACTATGAATTCTCTCGGTAAAAAAGGACGTTTTGGAAACCAAGTCTTCCAATATGCTTTCTTAAATATGTATGCGTCTCGCTACTCACTAGAAATACAGACAAACCCTTGGGTCGGGCAATTCCTTTTTGGTCATCAGGACCCGCCTGTTACTCACAATTTTCCCTTGTTAACTTCTCATGTCATCAAGAAGCAGATCAGGAAGGGGACACTTTTTTCTTCCAAGACTCCCCCTTACCGCAATGTTGAACTTTGGGGACAATTTATGTTTCATACCAGATTCTATCGACCGCATAAGAAGCTTTTCCGCTCTTTATTCCAGCCTGCCCCCAAAATCCGAAGTATGGTAAATAAAGGTTACAAAGATCTTCGCAAACGGGGCGAGACGATCATTGGGATCCATATCCGAAGGGGTGATTTTTTAAAATTCAAGGACCACAAGAGGAATGTCCCCGTTCCCACTAGCTGGTATACGAAATGGCTTGACCAAACATGGCCGACACTGAAGAAACCTGTCCTATTTATTGCAAGTGATGACGTAGACAGTGTACTTCCTGATTTCAAACCTTACCATCCAGTAATCTCTTCGGATGTCATTAAAAACTTTCCAAAGATCACTTCCTTTCGCCCCGATACTTCATTTTATCCAGATTTCTATTTATTAACCAAATGTGATGTTTTAGCGATTTCCAATAGTTCTTTTTCTTTTGCGGCCAGCATGCTTAATGACAGATGTAAAGTCTTCATGCGTCCCAATCCCAAACAAAAGCTAGTCTCCTATGATCCTTGGGATAGCGACGTACGCGTGAATTTGCGATGAATTGGAGGTAGCACTGCATTGAAAGATCGTATTACAATGTCAGCATTAGGTCCAAAGGGGATTGGAAAAGGTTTTGGAAACAAGCTATTCCAGTACGCCTTCCTAAAGACCTATGCCAAGAAACATCATCTTAAAGTTGAAGTGCCAAAGTGGATTGGTCGTTACTTATTTGGCCTCAAAGACCCCCCCATTACAAAAAAACTTCCGGTCGTAAAGCAAGTCTCTCCTTGTCTTGAGCAAGATTCGATACCAAATGCTAAGGAACCCTACAAAAATGTTGATTTACTTGGGTATTTTCAATATCACACCCGATATTATGCGCCCTATAAGAATTACATCCAAGCATTATTCCAACCGGTACCTGATATACAAACTCGCATGGATGAAGCCATCAAAAGGCTGCGCTCGAAGGGTAAAACTATTGTCGGCTTACATTTGAGGCGTGGTGATTATGGCTTGTATAACAAAGATCCTTTTTTCATTCCTCCGAACAGCTGGTATTTGCAATGGCTGAATGAAATTTGGAATACTTTGGATGATCCCCTATTGTTTATTGCTAGTGATGAAACCGATCTAGTTCTAAATGATTTCTCTTCCTACCATCCCATAACAAGTAAAGATTTAGAGATAACTTTAACTAAAGCGAGTTTTTATCCGGACTTCTATATTTTGACTCAATGTGACATATTGGCGATATCGAATAGCACCTTTTCTTTTTCTGCATGTTTGCTAAATGAACGATCCAAGTCATTTATGTGCCCTTACCCTCCAGAGAAATCCTTGGTTTCCTTCGATCCCTGGGATAGCGAAGTGCTGTATCGTACAGATCTTTATACAAAAAGGTATTCTTTTAAAGAGCGGAGTGTGAAATAGAGCCTAAGGGGGGAAAGCATCAAAGATCCATTTAGTTAAGTAAGCGACTGCTCATTTTATAGATCTCAACAGAGATTAAACTATCTTGTCCATCCATGTCGTCCTAGGTATAAGCCTACACAAATTCGCCCCATGACATTTTATTCAACCATCATCGTAAAAAAGATTAAAGAAGCAAGCAGGCTAAATGACCGGCTTGCTTCTTTAATACCACTTTTTTAACATTTTGATATATTTCCATGCAACGACTAAGGCAACATATCCTCCCGAGCTTTACTTGAGGAATACTCGAGTCCGGCCTTCTTTTGAACCATAAACATAAGAGACTTTCCAAAGTCGATTGCGACTGTTTTAGTCGATTCGGCTATTTTTTGCGATAAAACCACTGCATTTACTCCACATGCGATTAACGCAATGTCAAAATCACCTTTCATACCTCGGATTATTTTTAACGTTTTTTCAAGCTGGCTATAATCGGAAAATGGATGGATATATACGATGTTTAAACCATATGGTTCCTCTTTTAATATTGCTTGAACTTGTTCCGCCCAGCCTCCTATTAGGACTACTCTTTTACCCCTTAATAAATTCCAGAACTCTCTTTTCTGCGATAGGACCCGATTGACAAAAGTATGGCAGATTCGCTTGGGCTTGATATCAAAATAGCTGAATACTGCTTCTGTTAGTGGACGCTTGATGTCCTCATCAGCTTTAATTGGATCATTTCCCCAAAATGGGATGCCTACTACAGTTGCTTTTTTAATGGCTTTTACCATTTGATTTCTTAGCTTTAGATTAGGCAAATGCACGCCTTTTTCGCCCTTATTGGCTTTCTTTGCCCATTTCTTTTTCAATACTTGCTTAATGGTCAGAATGGAGTCTTGGGCCAAAATGATATTTTCCCCATCGCCCACTCGTACAAGCGAAAAGGATTTTTTCTGTTCTAATGCCTTTTCAATCTTCCTGAGGACTTGTTCTACGGTTAGAAACTCTTCATCAGGAATCATTTGCATCTCCTCCTTTCAGAAAATTTATCTGCTCACTTTTGGCTTACAGTTCCATGGATCATAGCGCACTAGCTTGGCTTTCGTAATATCTGGCCTCATAAACTGTTTGCCGGAGTTATTTAACATGCTCGCTGTGAGAGAAAACGAACTATTGGAAATGGCTAATATATCACATTGGGTTAATAGAAAGTAGTCAGGATAATCGTGGGAGGTAACCGGATCATAAGGCTTAAATCTGGCAAAACGCTGTCAAGGTCATCACTAGCTAGAAATAAAACCAGCCAGCTTACATACCAACTAGTTGGAGCGACCCAATGGCGTGGGTGGCCAATGAATTTTGTAAAGTCACCCCTTCTGATATGGATGCCGATTATCGTATTTCCTTTTCCCTGTAAATTCTCTAACCCTGGTCTCACGATTCTTGCTATTTCAGGTACAGGCTGAAACAGGTACGAAAGAAAGATTTATAGGGACAGTATTGTTTCGTATGGAAGATAAAGTACTGACCACTGAAATCTATGTTAACAAATGGTGGTTTTTTCTTTGAAAATGGTTCCTCGCCTTATATATTTTTTAACCGATTGGCTATTAGCAACTTTGAAGGAGTGAGTCACTGGCGGATCTTTATGGCCAAACAAATATTGCCCAACCCATGGACTAGTTTCTAATCCTAAGGAATATTGTGACGAGTAGATTTTCACGAATGCATATTGAATAGCCTGATTCCCAAATCGGCCATTCCCCTTTTGTCCCAGCGAGCTCATTGCAATCATCCGTTTATCAGCGTTGCCCATTCCCTGCCTCCCCCAGATTCATCGGCAAATGGTTTTATATATTCTATGAATTTAATAGAAAGTGGATATAAGAGAGATAACTAATTTTCTACCCATTTAATGTATATTTAATAGGCGATTAAGCTATTGCTAGATTCATTTACAGGAATATATTATTGATAGTCCTACTATTTTCATGTTAGAGGAGGTGCCAAGCATTGGACTTTGTTTACTTAGATAGGCAATTCGTAGAGAAAACCAGACAATGCCTTAGCCAAAATCAAGGGAAATGGAAAAAGATTAGGCACGAGTTGAAGAAAATGGCTGATATTGGCATGAAGAAAGGTCCGTGGAGTGTCACCTTCTTTCCGGGTTTAGCCGCAAGCGGTGATCCTCACGATTACTATTGTGAAGCCCCCTACTGGTGGCCGAACCCTAAAGATAGCCGAGGTCCTTACATTCGCAGGGATGGCTTAGAGAGACCCGATCGGCACAGGCATCATTGGCTGTCCCTAGACGAACTTTCCAGGACAATCCTTGTCTTATGCTGCGGGGGATATTATCTGAGGAATAAAGCGTATTTGGAAAGAGCAGCAGAACTATTAAGGATCTGGTTCCTAGATCCCGCAACCCGAATGAATCCCCATATGGAATATGCCGAAGCGATTCCTGGCAAATATGCTGGGAGACATACGGGAATGATTGCCCTCTGGCGAGTAAACCGGATAGTACATGCTTTAGGTTTTCTATCGGAGTACCCAGATTGGAAAAAGGAACTAGATGGTGTTGCCGAATGGATAGACCATATACTCACTTGGATCCTGAAAAGTAAGAAAGGCAAAGAAGAGAGTCATTCAGGAAATAACCACGCGGCTTGGTGGGTCACCCATGTTGCAACTTATGGTTCCTTCCTGGGGAAAAGAAAAATCCTGAAGGATGCTTTTAAGTTTTACCAAAAGGAGATAGTAGCCAAACAGATAGCCCCTGACGGACAACTCCCCCAGGAATTGAAGAGGACGAAGTCATTGAGTTATTGCCTCCTGAATCTTGATGCGCAAGCTCTCCTTTGCGAAATCGCTTACCAAAACGGATCCGACTTATGGAATTATCGAACGGATGACGGTAAAGGGATAAACGCTGCCATTGAGTGGCTACTGCCCTATTTAAAGAATCCATCGTCATGGAAATACCAACAAATAGACGGTTTCATTCCTGATGAGCAGCTCTGTCTCCAATATGCATCGATCAGATTGAAGAAAAGCGAATGTCGTCGAATAAATGGAAAGTTGCGTGGAAGCAGTTTGATCCGGGATGACTATCCATTAGGTCCATTGCCTTTGTTGCCAGGTTACGAATTTTAGTAGCTTAATGAAATTAAAAAGGTTCGCCTTTATAGGCAGAACCTTTTCTATATTTTTATAGCCATTATTTTTTCTGATGCTTATTAATCCATCTTTTCGCCTGAAGATATTTTTCTATGGAAATTCTATCATTTAACTCCCTATACCCTTCGACATCTGGTCTCGTATTGGCTTCAATGAACCAAACTCTTCCGTTCTTGTCTATTCCCATATCTAACCCAGCTACTAGAATCGGTAACTTGGCTCCAATCGCTGACACAATCTGATGGGATAGATCCAGCAGCTCTCGGTAAGTAGTCATTGGGCCCCAGTTTTGATCCTTTTTGTACATCATTTCCTCTAAAGGTAACTCGCTTCCGCCACTTGCTACATTTGTTGTAATAGCATTTTTCTTTTTCCCGAGGATAGCACTTGTGAGAGAAACCTGCCATCGATCCATTGGCTTCTGCATAACAATACGGACATGGAAAGGACGTCCTTTATAAGTAGATAAATCAATTCCTTGTTGGACTAGATAGTTCTCTTTAGGATCTAGCGCCTTACGTAAGGTTTTAATTGCCTGTGAAGGTGACATTTCTCTGGAAGATTCCACATTGGCCAGCTTACATACAGAATCGCTCTTCAGCTTTAGACGTCTTACTCCTAGACCGAGACTTCCTTCATCTGGCTTTACATAAACCGTACCGTACTTAAACAACATTCTTTTTAAATGTTCTTTACTAAACCAATGCAACTCCGGAACATATTGTGAAAGTATGGGATCATCCAGCAGTGGCTTAGTTTTTGTCATCTTGCTTTTAATTAAATGATGTTTGATCATGGTATTCCCTCCACGGTTTGGTTTTAAGTATAGAAAAATGGGACTAGATATCTAATCTGGGTTGACTATTTCTATATTTTTTAATGCTTCCCTAACAATAAGATAAGATTTTCTGTCATTGACCTGTTTCATAGGTTTGATTGCAGGACTTGTATTCGCTTCGATAAACCAAATCTTACCTTTTTTATCGATAGCCAAATCTAACCCAAGCATATAAAAAGGAAAACGATTGCCCAACTTATTAGCTATCTGATAAGAGAGATCTATCATTTCCCGTAAGGTAGCCATCGGTCTTACCTTTTGATCATTTTCATCAAGAACTTTATAAATAGAATGCTGGAGTTCTTCAAGCGGCAGCCATTTGCGGTTAAAAGATACATTGGTCACAACAGCATTTTTAACTGCTGCGACTTTTGCTGAAATCATAGTCAAATGCCACCTGTTTAGGTGCTTTACTAGAAGGAGACGAATATCATAGGGACGATCCTTATAGGTTGCAAGATTAATTCCCTGCTGGATGAGGTAATCTTCCCTTGGTCCGATTTGTTGAATGACTTTATTGACCATAGCGTCAAATTTGTGAATCCTCACTTTCTTTCCATAGGAAACCTCGTATTTTCTATCGGAAACGGTCTTTACCCGAATGATGCCTTTGCCTTTGAGTCCATCATTAGGCTTTAAGTAAATGACTTTATGCTTTTTCAGCATCCTCACTAACTTTTTTACACTAAACGGAACTGTATCCGGGACGAACTTTGACAGAGACGGATCCTTCATTAAAGACCGGGCTATTCTGATCTTGTTTCGAATAATCATATGCTTTTGCAAAGGAGCTCCCTCTTTCCTCTTTTCTATTACCTTATGTGTCTTTGAAAAAAGGCGCTTGTTTGCTAGCCTACCACTAAGAGCGGAAATATAGGAGTACAACAATCCAATCAATAATGCGGCGAAACTCATAAGTTATTACAGAGCCATATTATTTAGTAAGGAGGGTTGGTTATATGAAGAAAAAGATCGTCATCGGAGTCCTTACCACCCCAGGCGATAACGATTTGTTTCGGCCTTTGTTCAAAGAAAATAAAAGTCTCGGGAATGTACTCTATCTATTCTCCCTGCAGGATATCAAATTTAAGAAGAGGAAAATTAAAGGGTATTTGCTGACGCCCGACGGGAGATGGGAGCAACGAAGATTCAAATGGCCTGACGCGGTAATTGATAAATACTTCGATACGTCTCATAAGCTCTATGAAGATATAAGGAAACACGATTTACTGCCCTTTACCGAACACCAATTGCCTGGCAAGTGGGAGCTTCATAATATTCTTTGGAAGGTTCCCAGTTTACGTCCGTTTCTTCCCGTAACATGCACTTATAGCCCCCATGCTTTAAAGAAAATGTTGAGAAGATTCCCTCTCCTTTATATCAAACCCTTTGATGGCACCTGGGGGAATGGGATTGTAAAAATAGAAAGACATACTGACGGGTTCCTTGCTGTTGGGCGAAAGAGAAAGAAAAAGATACAAGAGTTTATTCCCCAAAGTGAAATCATTCCATGGATCGATCGCTGGGTAGACCGTATTCCTTTTGTGATCCAACAAGGGCTGCATCTCAATCTGCTTAAAGACCGGGTAGCCGACATGCGAATCCTCATTCAAAAAAATGAAAAAGGGAAATGGCAAATTACAGGCCAAGGGATGCGCATCGGAGCCCCGAAAAGTCCCGTTTCCAACCTTCACGGAGGAGGGGCTGGTAAAGAAGTATTTCCTGTTCTTCAATCGATATTTGGCATCAAGAAAGTTAAGAATCTGCTTAGGAAATGCCATGAGATTAGCTATTTAGTGGCAGATACAATTGAACAAAAGTATGGAAGAATGATGGAATTAGGTCTGGATATCGGTATTGACAATCAAGGTCAAATATGGATCATTGAAGTGAACGACAAGCCTGGAAGAAAAATCTTCAAGCAAATGGGAAGACATGACCTCTTTAGACAAGCTAATCGCCAACCGTTACTCTATGCTTCTTATTTAGTAAGAGCAGGTCAAAACAGAAGAAACTAGTGAATGGAGTGGGCTATGAAACAAACTTTTAAGGTCATCCCCGTAGATACAAACGAAGCAATATTAACTCTACATCCTAAAAACAGAAAAAAATTAGTCTTAGAAGAAAGGCGTCATTGGACACTTTGCTTCGGGACTCAAAAAATGAAATTGGCCTTGCATTATTCCAAGAAACTCTCCTCAAATCATTTAGCTCTTCCTCACCCGGTCATCCGTTTCTTAAAGTTACCGATTACCCCAGAATATGAACTAATCCGGAGAAAACATGATCTCATCATCGGTCCGTACATTGGCATTTTAGCCGCGGGGACAAATAGAGGCCTACTTAAGTCATTGGATAATCTAATGGATTACTGCAAGAATAATACATCTATCCAGGGTGCAATTGTAGCTTTCAGTTTGGAAGGAACCAATCGAGTTAACCATACTATTAGAGGCTACTTGTACAATGGGGATAAACATTCATGGGAACCTGGGTTATTCAACTACCCTGCCGCTATTTTTAAGAAAACGGAGGCCAGCAGAAAATGGGTCGACCACTTTGAATCAATAATTGAAAACCGGATATTTAACAGCAAGGGAATTGATAAATGGAAGATGCATCAGCTGCTTAGCCACTCCCCCAACCTCAAGACTCATCTGCCTGAAACCATAATTTATAGGGAAATCGAAGATTTCCATTCCTTTCTCTCTCGTCATTCAGATATTTTAGTAAAGCCTATAGACGGCTCCTGGGGAAAAGATATTCGAAAAATAAGCAGAAAATCTGGAGGATGGGATCTAAACCACATGGGCAAGAAAAAGAAGAGAAAATACAATAATGAACAGGATCTTTTAAGTCACTTAAAAAATAAACTAATACCATCCAAATATATTATTCAAAGAGGAATAGATCTTCTTTCAATTAATAAGCGCCTTGTAGACTTTCGCGTTATCATGGTTAAAGATCGACTTGGAAAGTGGAGACAGATGGGCTTCGTTACTCGGTTTGGTAAAACCAAAAGTATCGTTACTAATATCTCGGCAGGGGGATTAGCAGAAAAAGGTGAAATTACGCTAAAGAACAAGATGAATATGACCGATGAAGAGGTCTTTTCACTAAAGAAAACTATGTATAAAATCACTTATGAAATATGCAAAACGCTGGATGGCTACGGACATTACGGAAATTTAGGAATTGATATGGCCTTAGATACAAATAACCATCTTTGGATTATAGAAGTAAACAATAATAATCCCGATCCTACCATCGCATTAGACATGAGGGATGAACAACTTTTTCAGAACATTTTGCTATCTAACATGTTATATGCTAAAAAGTTAGCGGGGTTTTAAAAAAACATATAAGAAGGGCCCACTAATCTTTAGTGGGCCCTTTACTGGATTTGGTATTCACATTAATCTAGCTAATTCTAATAGACTTGCAACTCAATTTTGATAGATTTCAGCATGTACCTAAAACAAGTTGTTCGATAATTCATATTATAAATCAGGTTGGAGGTGGTTAATATGGATGAAAGTCAAATTCAAACTATCAGGAAAATAATAAAGAAGAAACGTATAGGAACGGAACAGACTACAATTTATCCCTTAATCGGAGAAGGGAATCAAGGAGCCGTTTTTCTACTAACACATGATCGCTGCATAAAAATCTATAAAAGAAAACATTATGCCAAAAGAGAACTTAGGGCATTAAGCATTGGTCAATCCTCTTCTATTGTCCCACGACTCTACAAATCGGGAACCCATTATATCATTATGGAATATCTGCATGGCCCCACTTTGGCAGAGTACCTCAGTAAAAAATCCTACCTATCTGAGGGCGTCGCCAAGGAAATTTTGTTTTTGCTTGGTGAAATGAACCGCTTAAAGTTTACGAGAGTGGACGCAGCTCTTCGACATATCTATGTTATGAAAAATGGCAAATTGAAAGTGATTGATCTGGTGAACTCTTATAAAAAGGTTCGCAGTAAGCCTACTCATTTGCTTAAAGGATTAAAGAATTTAGGTATGATTTCTGAGTTTCTTAGTCACCTTGAAAAATTGAACCCCACCCTTTATAAGCAATGGACACAACTATAATATCTCATTAGGAACCCCATACTATCTTGGTACTAAATTAATTTTTCACATTTAACCCACAAGGGCCCATACACCCAAAACCATTTCCTCATATAATGCTTTAAGGGAACTTATGAACCTATTCCAGTCCTATCTAAAGGCAGCCTATAAAGGATGTGGTGTAATGAAAGAAATAAAAAATGATGACGAGGAAACCATATATAGAGAGCAAATGATTGCACGTTGGAGAAAAATTGGCTATCCCATTTTGGATAAAGACAATAAAACCCTAAAGAAAATGGACAGCAAGCTTTATATGTCTAACATTTTACGCAAGCATCATTCTCTCCGTAAGTTTATTCCGGACACGGAGTTCCTAACGGAGAAAAGCATGTGGAAAATTCTTGATCAATATAAAGATGTTATTTTAAAGCCGATTAGCTCTCACGGCGGAAAAGGTGTGATGAGATTATCCAAGCAAGATAAACGCTTCGAAGTCCATATAAAGGAGAAAAGAATTCTTTTTGATCAAAAGGACCACGCAAATTCCTATGTCTTTTCCAAAATTGGAGCTACTCGCTATATCGTTCAACAACGAGTCAATCTGGCCTTGATCGAGGACCGACCATTCGACATTCGAGTTCTGGTTCAAAAAAAAGCACCCAAGGAATGGGTTACTACAGGCAAAGTTGCACGAGTGGCTGGAGAGGATCGTATTGTGACCAATACTTCATCTGGAGGAAATCGCCTCCATTTGGATGAAGCCATTTTTAATTGCCGACTCAAATCAAGCAAAAAGACTAGAGTGAAGCTACTAAAAGAGATCGACCAGCTTTCCCTAAACATAGCTCGCTATTTAGACCGTTTCTTTCCTTTTCATAACATATACGGCATGGACATTGGGATAGATGCAAAAGGACGCATTTTCATCACAGAGGTGAATCCATGGCCCTCCTTTAGAGGTTACAAACATTTTGATAAACCTATGTACAAGATGATAAGATCCGTTTTTTACAATAAAAATTCATAGTAAGTGTGCGGAATTTCCAAATTCTATGAATATCACCTATTACCATCCTCCCATACCTCTCATAAACTATTATTATAAAGCCTGCAGATAATAGGAGACAGAGAGGAAGTGGATGTATCCATGACCTTAACTCCCGTCAGATGGAGTAAAAGGCTAAAAGGGAAATCTTGTCCCCAGCTTATCCAATTCAGCGATGGGTTGCGCTATATCGTAAAATTTAAAAATAATCCCCAAGGCACTAAGCAATTAGGGAACGATTACATCGCTTCCCGGTTGGCCCAGTATCTATCTCTTCCTGTTCCCGAATGTACACAAATTGCCATTGATCAACCTTTCATCGACAAGATACCCGAGTGGGAAAACTATCAATTTTCTCCTGGAGTGCAATTTGCAAGTTTATATATTAAAAAAGCAAAAAAGATACGGAAACATTTTCCTCCCGTTACTTCAGTCGTAAACGCGGATGTTCTCCCTGGAATCATTGTATTTGACCACTGGCTCAGCAATGATGACCGGAATCGCAATAACCTATTGCTTGAACGACAGGAGCCGGATCTGTACCGTGTCGTCATGATTGATCATGGCAATTGTTTTCCCGGGGGAATTAAGTGGACCCTCGACTCGCTGGAAGGGCAACCCAATCCTATCAAGCTTCGCCCTGTTCACAAATGGATCCTCTCTATGATGGAGGATTCCAATAAACTTTTTGAATTTATTTATGCAGTTCAGCGGTTGCCTGTGAACCTGCTGTATGAAACCATTCAATCCTTACCGGATGATTGGAATATTTCCACATATGAAAAAGAGGCTTTGTTGATCCACTTATTAAGGGGTCGGCAAGTATTGGAGGATTTGGTTTACAAGGCTGTAAAATATTATTTTTAATTTTAGATTGCTTCCTTTCCTCTACACCAGCATACACTCATTTCACCTGCAATTAGTTAGGAAAAAAGAAGGCTCTCAAAAGGTCACATATTATAGACCTTTCGAGAGCCCTCTTTTAATTTTTATATTCACTCAAAATCTCCTGTATTTTTACTGGATCTTTTTCCAGTATATCATTATGCCATTTTCCTTTCACATTCGTGCTGTGAATGATGTAAACGTAATTTCTGTCCGGTAAAAATTCATGCGGGAGTTTGATCGAGGAGTGGTGACCTCGTGATAAGTCATATCGCTTGCCCGCTAAGTAGTCTTTTGTTTTATAGATGACTGTATAAAAAGGAGGGGATTTTCGGGTATCCTCCCCTAACCACTGATTCATGTGATCATATTTGTAACCCTTGCGGCAAATGAGGGCAATTTTATCTTTCTGGGGAATGTGGTCGTGCAGCTGTTGAATATAGGTTTTATGGTACATATCGTCCGAGTCGAGTCTGACCAAGTAAAAATAATCGCTGCCTCCTTTTTCCAGATAACTGTTTACCTTTTTGTCAAAGCGATCCTTACCGATGAATTTGATGTTTGAAGGAAGCGGTTCATACTTCCGCAATGCTTCCTTCAGGGTTTCCTTGGACGTTTCATCATAGCGGACTAGAGCGCGGAAGTCCTGATTGGTTTGTGCTTGGAAGCTTCTGAGGGTGAAGTTCATAAAAATGGCAAGCCGATTTTCAATCCAATCCTTGGTCAAACGTACAATATTGTCCTTTCCGTGATTCCTTCTTTCTTTCTTCAGCTCATTGAAACTTAAGCCAATGATGATCTGTTTCTTCACCTTGCTTCCTCCTTCGCAACATAGGGAGAAGCATGTAGCAGCCAATCGTAATACTTTTCTTGGATCGCAATTTGCCTTGTTAAATTGAAATCTTTATTGACTTTCACCCGGGCATGATAAGACAGCTTCGCCCACCAGCGCGTATTATTCAATAATTTGCCTATCCCTTTGGCCAATCCTTCAATATCTCTTTCCCCCACCAGCCAACCGCTTTTGCCATGCTGAATTAATTCGGGAATTCCGGCATGCTTCGTTGAAATGACTGGAAGTCCGCTTGCCATCGCTTCTTTTAAGACGTTAGGGATCCCCTCAATATTCCCTTTATTTGTTGTATAGCTAGGCAGACAAAACAAATGGGCGTTCTTCATTTCCTCAGCGATAAATTGATTGTGCATCGGTTCTTTAAAGTGTACGGCATCTTCAATATGAAGAAGCTTTACGATTTCCTCTAGCTTCTCCTTATACTTATCGCTTCCTTTTCCAACAATGACGAGTTCCGTGTTCGGATATTTTTCGTGAACCATCGCAAAGGCTACCAGAAGGATATCAAATCCCTTCTTCTCCACAAAGCGGCCGACGGAAAGGATCCGAAACTTTCGACGCCTTGGCTTTCGGCGAACCGAATAAGAGAATCTGTTCAAGTCAATTCCCCCATATAACACCCCGATCCGGTTGGCTGGAAAGCCTAATTGAATCATTTCCTTCCTAAAATATTGACACACAGGCAAGAATAAGCTTCCGTGTTTCATCAAATCAGAAAACTTTTCACGGTTTATTTCAAAGTAGTTATGATGGGCCGATGCATCCTGTCCGCGAAAACTTGTAATTAATGGGATCCCATACTCTCTGGCCAGAGGCAATATCCTGGCGCCGTGGTTCCCCTTGTGTGCATGAATGGCCTTAATGTTATATTCCTTGATAAAAGCCGGCCAATCCTTTATATCACCCAGATAGAAGTAGTTGCTAAAAGGATACTCCTTTTCACTTTCCCTTACGGGGAACTCCCCGATTACGATAGAACGATATCTTTTGAGTTCATTGATTTGTCGGTACATGAAATCCTGGTTCAGCTTAATATCGTTCACAAGATAATGGACAATGGTGTCCATTCGCGCCCTCCCTTATGATTTAGTTAAGTAGCGATTCTTCGCCTCTTCGTAATATTGCGCCTGAAGAGCAAGCTGTTTTTGCAAATGGAATTGCTTTTCGACTTTCTCTCTTGCTCTCCTGCCCAGCGACTCCCACTTTTCTGGCTGCTCGATCAGCTTTTCCAGCAGTGCCGCTAATCCCTCAATATCACGTTCATCCGCTAAGTACCCTTCCTTGCCATCCTCAATAAGCTCGGGTATGCCTGCATGCCTGGTCGAGACAACCGGCAATCCGGTTGCCATCGCTTCCTTCAGGACATTCGGAATCCCCTCCATATCTCCATTTTCTGCCGTAATGGAGGGGAGACAAAAGATGTCTGCTTTTTCCATTTCATCTGCTATTTTGTCATGGTCCAGATATTCCTTAATCTTGACAGACTTTTTTAAATCCAATTGTTTAACCAGTCTCTTGACTTCCTGTGACACCTCCCCGGATCGTCCGATGATCCGAAGTTCCGTTTGGGGGTGAGAAGGATAAAACCTGGAGAAGGCTTGAATCAGATAGGCAAATCCCTTTTTCTCGGTAAATCTCCCCACGGAAAGGATGCGAACTCGATTTTCTTCTCTTGGCCCGATTTTCGGTTGATATTGAAATTTTTGCAAATCCACTCCGCCATAAAGAACTTTGATCTTATCTTTAGGACACCCCATTTCGGCAAGTCTTCCAGCAAAATATTGGCAGACAGGCAAAAACAAATCTCCCTTTTCAAATAATTGAAGAAGCTTTTGCTGGTTCTCTTCCTTTCTCGGGTAGCTTGTTACGTCCTTTCCTCTAAAACTGACAACTAAGGGGACGTTAACCCGTTCCATCTCTGGGAGAAGCTTAATACCCAGCTGGCCGTAATGGGCATGAATAACTTTAATGTGACTTTTTCTAATAAACTCTTTAAAATCCGGGATATCCGGAAAATGATAAACGGGATCGAATAAGTCCCGATACCATTCATCTGTTGGCTTTTGCTTATCGGTCAAATAGGCATAAGAGAATCCGGGCACTTCCTTAACGTGGGGGGTACTGTGGTCTTTAATTAGGGCATATTTGTAATGCAGAACTCGTTCCATCCCTTCCCCTCCCCTTACGTATTTTTGACCGCCTTGCAGTACACAAGGTCCAAGTTTTGCGCTACCTCGGAAAATTGAAAGCTTTGCTCCACTTGCTTTCTCCCGTTTCGTGCTAAGCGTTCGGCTTCCTTAGGATGATCAAATATATAATTGATCGCTTCAGCAAAAGCTTTCGGATTTTTAAAGTCATTGATCACCCAGCCATTCTCCATATGCTTCACGATCTCTGGAATCCCCCCGCGTCTCGTTGTGACAATCGGAATTCCGGCAGCCATGGCTTCATAATGAATCCTTCCGGCAGGCTCCCTCCATTGCGAACTGCAGGCAAATACATCGGCAATCAAATAATGGTTGGGTATATCATCAATCGGGATATACTTCGTGAAGCGAATATGCTTCTCGATGGGTTTAGCCAATTGATGCAAGGACTCAATATAACCATCCACGCGATTATCGCTATAGTACTTCCCACCTGAAATGACCAAGACCGCATTGGGATGCTTTTCGATGACATTATCCATCGCCTCAATGAGGATATGGGGGCCTTTCTTCTTGATCAGCCTTCCGACAAATAAAATCACCTTCTGTTCGGGCCTTATGTCATATTTCTCCCGAATCTGATTGCGGATCCGTTCGGCTTCTGGAGACCAAATGGGGGTAAAGCGGCTTAGATCAACCCCTGAATACACGGTAACCAGCTTATTCTTGGCATCAGGGAACCGCTTGATCACGGATTTCTTCAGGAAACGGCTGATCGTAATAATTTTTTTCGCCGAACGGATAACTTCTTTTCCCTCTTTGGAAGATATCGATCCTTCCGATAGGCGTTCATTGTGAAGGCTCAATACGAATTTGCTTTTGGGAGCAAATTCCTTAAGGTATGTCAGCTGGTCCGGACGATTCAGCACATGGATGAGGTCAAATCCTCCTTTTGCGAGATAGCGTGCTACGTCCCTAAAATAGTTTTTAGCCGAAATCCGGATGTACTTAATGCCATTGCGCTTTTCTTTATTCGGCAAATCCGGGTCGGTTATAGAAAAAATGGTAATGTCGTGATTCTGCCTTAAATAAGGTACAATCCCGTCGATTAATACCTGGATGGCGCCGCCGCGAATGGCTGGGCTGGGTAGCTTGCGGTCAAATATGAAGGCTAATTTCACTTGTAACCACCTCTAGTATGACTTCTTTCGATCACGGTCGTCTCCATACCATTTCCCCAATTCATCCAGTTTTTCCTGATTCCATCCATAAAGCTTCATGGCGGCATTCCTGATTTCGCTTCGGAATCCGCCGCCCTTATAGCTTACGTTCGTATCATGCAGGACATATTTGGCTAAGGGCTTCCGGATGCATGCTCCTGGATAGTAGGCAGCCAAACGCAGCCACATATCCCAGTCTTGGGAACGCCAATAGTTGGGGTTAAATAAACCAGCTTTTTCAAAGCACTCCTTGTGGATGAGCACGGTTGAGGTTCTTATGCCTAGCCGGCGAGTAATGAGGCAATATTGAAGATGCTCCTGGTTTTTGCAGGAGACATTTTTTCTGAGAAGCTTAATGTCACCCTTCGCATTCGTTTTATAGTACCAGCTATATAAAAACTTGCAGTCGGGATTTTTTCGGATATAATGCATCTGTTCCTCTAATTTTGCAGGCAAAAAGAGGTCGTCGGAATCCAAGAATGCGATATAGGTCCCTTTCGCATGTTTTATCCCGCTGTTCCGTGCTGCTGATACTCCCTGATTATGCTGGTATATATACCGTACCGGCCACCCATAGCAGGTTACATTTGCTCTCGTATTATCCGAAGAGCCATCATCAATGACTAGAATCTCATAGTCTTTATAGGTTTGGCTCAAGACACTTTCAATGGCCGCTGAAATGAACGACCCGCGATTATAGGTCGGTATGATCACGCTCACCTGCGGCATTTCTCACATTCCGCTCCTTCCTACTCCCCAGTATTCGAAGCCATGATTCTGCATCTCGCGGACAGGCAAAACATTTCTCGCATCGAAGATGTAGCGGCCCCGCATCTGAGCTTTCACTTTTTTCCAATCTAAAGACAGGAACTCTTTCCATTCGGTGCATAGCAGAATCGCATCGGCATAACGGACTGCGTGGTCTATGCTTTGGGCCATGATGATATCAGGGAAGCGGTCTTTAATCTTGCCTTTTACGATAGGATCATAAGCCAGAACAAAAGCTCCTTCCTGCAAAAGGAGAGGAATCAGCTTTAAGGACGGAGCCTCCCGGATATCATCCGTTTCCGGCTTGAAGGCTAGACCGAGGAGGGCAATGCGCTTTCCGCGAAGGCCTTGCATCTTCTCAGACATCCGTTCGATTAGCCAATTCGGCTGCATGGCATTAATCTCCTGAACATCGCGTAAGATGGACATCTCCACCTGAACTTGTTTGCCCATTGAATATAACGCGGCAACATCTTTAGGAAAACAGGAGCCTCCGTATCCTACACCTGCTTGCAGAAACTGGGGACCAATCCGATTATCCATCCCCATTCCTTTGGCAACGTCGGATACATCGACACCCAGCTTATCGCATACTCTGGCAACTTCATTAATGAAGGAAATTTTCGTGGCGAGGAAAGCATTTGAGGCATACTTAATCATTTCCGCATTGCGGGGAGTCGTGAAGAATATAGGGGCGGGAACTTTTTCATATAGCTGGCTCATCATCTGCTTGGCTTTCTCCGATAAGCAACCGATAACGATTCGATCTGGCTTGCGAGCATCCTGCAAGGCCTTGCCTTCCTGTAGAAATTCCGGATTGGAAATCACATCAATGTCTATTGCTTTATTTCTGGTACTAATCTCTTGCGAAATTAATTCCTTTACGCGATCTGCTGTACCCACCGGTACCGTACTTTTGTTAACAATGAGCCGGTAAGATTCAATATGCTTTCCAATCTCTTTGGCCACGTCCTCTACGTAGGTCATATTCGGCTGGCCATTTGGCAAGGAAGGCGTTCCAACTGCGATAAATATAATTTCCGATTTTTCGATGGCATCCCGTATACTGGTTGTGAACGACAAGCTGCCTTCTCCCAGCTGCTGTTGAATGAGCGGTTCGACCCCGGGTTCATAGATAGGAAGGATTCCTTCGCTTAGCTTCAATATTTTCTCGCTATCAATATCCACTCCTATGACTTGATGTCCAATTTCACCTAGAGAGGCAGCAGTCGTGATTCCTACATAACCCGTTCCAATGACAGCAATTCTCATATTTTCACCCTTCCTGATAGACTTTCTCTATGTTCTGCGCGGAAATCTCCCATGTAAAATGGCGGCTGATTTTTTTCCTTGCCCTGCAGCTAATTCTCTCTCTCAACTCTTGGTTTCCCATGATTTTCTTCAGATGGGCAATGAGATCTGAGGTGTTAAAGCGTGGCGGAAGAAGCAATCCTTCTTTCTTGTGTTCAATGATTTCAGGAATGGCCCCTTTCCTTGTCGTGATGATGGGTAGACCGCACGAAGCAGCTTCTCCAATCACAAGGCCGAAAGGCTCCTCCCAGCGGAAAGGAGAGACAAATACATCGGACATTTGATAATATGGGGGAAGTTCGTCTGGGGGAATATAACCTATGAAACGGACACTTTCGCCCATTTCCTTCGCCTGTTTTCGAACAAGCCTCTCATAGAGATTCATCTGGTCTGAGCCAAATTTAGATGCCCCTATGACAAGAAGCTTTAGCTGCTTCCTTTTTACCTTTTTCATCGCTCGAATGATTTCCAGCAGTCCTTTTTCTCTCACAATCCTCCCAACGTAAAGCATGACAATATCCTTTTCGTTGAAACCGTATTGGTTCCTTAGCACTTTACGGATATGATCCTCCTCTCCGGGAGGAGAGAATTTTTCCGTATCGATCCCGTTATGAATAACCGTCAGTTTTTGATTCGAGATCTTGATCCCTTTCACTGCCCGCTCCTTAAGATATTGGCTCACAAATACCACTCGGGAGCACGCATCGATGACTTTTTTTCGTTTCCTTAAGGGAATAGCAGCAAGGTGGTTATTATGCATGTGGAGGATGATCGATGAATCTTTTCTTGCCGAGTGGATCGGCAGGACAAATTCGGGACGGTTGTGCACGTGAATCAGGCAGGCAGGAATGTCTTTTACTATTTTGGCGACGAGGCGAATATATTCTGCCCGGACCTGCTTCTTGCCCTTTAAAGCTGGTACGTCAATCCTTCTATAACAGGTATGGTCAAGACTCTCTTCTGGTTCCTGCCCGCTTCCTCTGGGGCAGATGATGGTCAGTTCGTAGTCCCTTAATCTTTTGGACTGCTCATATATGACCGTTTGTACGCCTCCTCCCTCTTCTGGAGGAAGCGGCAGCGTCTCAGGAGCAATAATGACGATAGAACGCTTATCCTTCATTGGCATTCCTTCTTTTTAGCATGGAAATAAAAGGGAGTTAAGGAGAGAAGCTCTTTCTTTCTTTTCTTTAATTCTGTGCGAGGAATTTCCATGAGTTTCATCATAATTTTAGCTGCCACTTCTGCTCCGTTGGCGGGGATGGCCTTAAAGCTTTTCTCAAATATCTCTTTATTGGCCATTGCCTTTTCTATTTTTTTCTCTAGTTCATCGGGTTTCTTGACGATCCCGATATCACTTTTCAAGATTCTTCTCAAGATCTGAATTTTTTGCTTCCGCTCGGGATTATCAGCCGGCAGCATGAGAATGGGAGTTTGAGTAGAAATGCAGTCACCGAGTATTCCCATGCCCGGCTTGGTAATGACTAAATCTGCCGCTTGAACAAGATCTTTTCCATTGGGAAACAGCGGGGCCTGGATGACCTTCTTGCTGAAAGGAAAATCTTCGTCCTTAAGCTGTCCAGCGACAACAAATTGATATTTATACGCTAGTTTATCTACTTGTCGGTACCATTTTTTTATTTGCTTGTAGCGATGCTTGCCTAAGCCTGATCCCATCTGTACGAGGATGAATGGCTCCCCTTCCTTCAAGCCAAGCTTCGCTTTGACCTCCTTGGGGGATTGGGTCGCGTCCCGCGTGATGTTTGGGATTGGGATATAAAGACATTCCATATCTGAGAGCTTTTTTCTGGGTGGAGTGACGTTTATGTGCAGAAATACATCGGTCTTATTGGCCACTTGCCGAATATGCCTTTTAAAGTCACGCATTGGCTTCGGTTCGTTTTTTTTCATATCGAAACGGCTATGATAGAGAGAAACCGTGACGGGACCGATGCGATTATGGGATCCCCCGGTCGATTCCGCTACCTCAGGGCGCCAATCATGGATCAGAACCCGATCTTTGGCGGCTTCTAGAATATTTCCCGTTTGATATTCCTTTAACTTGCATTCCTGAGGCAGGTTGTTCTTCAGATAGTCGTGGGTTTCAGGGAATGCATGGACCTGCAAACATTGATCTTTTTCGCTGAGACATTTCATGATGCTAATACACCTTCCCATATGTCCCATTCCTCTGCCAACAATAAAAGAAATCACCTTGGACTCCCCTTTCCCTTCGACGGGATCGTTAGTTTACTGCTACTATATTCCACAATCACCTACAAGGCGTGGGGATCAACCTAGGAATTGGGAAAATGGGAGAATGCCCTGCAAAAACAATAGGGACAGCTCCAGCTATCCCCTTACCTTTCTAGCCATTCTTCTTCTTTTTACTTTGGACCGACGGGCCCTTACTCTTCCTTGCGGTATGATTTCATTAATGACAGCTTCCAGCTTTCTGATTTGCTTATGAACGTTATGTTCTTCTTCTACCATTTCCCTGCCTTTCGCTATTATGTCTGACCAATCCTCCTGATTTTTTAAGGCCTTGAGCATCATGCCCCCTAACTGGTGGGGAGCGTTTTCCTGCACGAGGTATCCGGTTATTTCATGTTTGACTAGTTCAGGAATTCCTGCATGCTTGGTCGCGATGACTAGTCTGCCGGTGGCCATGGCTTCCATTATGACATTAGGAATCCCTTCTTCATTGCCATCTGAGGCGATCCTTGATGCGAGGACGAACAGATTGCATTCTTTCATTTCTTCCTGGACCTTCTCGTGGTTTTGTCTGCCCAACAGTTCTACATGCCTCTCGAGGCCTAATGACCAAATCATGGATTCGAGTCTGGGCCTTTCCTCCCCATCCCCGATAATGACTAACTTCGCTCTAGGGTAGACAGATGCTACGCGGGTAAAGGCTAATACGAGATCATCCATCCCCTTTTTTTCTGTTAGCCGCCCGACACTCAATATGCGAATGTTTCCTTGCTCGATTGACAACTTTGGGCAGAATGGGAACTTTTTCAAATCAATTCCTGACTTAATAATTGCAATCTTCTCAGCCGGACATCCTAGGTCGATCAGCTTGTTTTTCATATGTTCACATACGACTGTGAATCTTTCTCCCTCCGCAAATAAAGCAGGCAACGCTTCACGGTAATCCGGTCGCTTGTTCAGCTGGCGCGACACATCGGATCCGTGAAAAGAGGTGAGCATGGGTAAGCGGGCCGCACGCTTTAGCGGCAGCATTTCTACCCCGCCCATTCCAAAGCGGGCATAGATGACCCGAATCCCTCTCCTCCTTAGTACGATCGCCTTGTCTCGAAAATCCTGCAGGAAGTAAATATGCTCATGAGGGAAATGCCGTTTGGCATCAGGAAGGATTTCCTTGCAAAGAACATAAGGCTTATATTCCTGGAGGTGCTTGATTTGCTCATAAATGAATGTTTCGCTTATTGGCAAATACCGTTCACGGTAAACCACGATAGGTTTCCGAATACTCATCCATAAAGTTCCTTTACATAGGCAATTTCCGCTTTAAAGCCTTCCTCCAGGGAAATTTTTGGGGCATAGCCTAGCAGGGCTTTGGCTTTCTCAATATTTGCCCATGTATGGGCCGGATCGCCAGCTTGCTTTTGCACATAATTGATCTTAGGCGTCACTCCCATAAGCTTTCCCAGGAGTTCAATGACGTCCTTTAGGACTATGCGAGATTTCCCCCCAATGTTGAATGCTTCGCCTGATCCAGGATAGTTCATAGCCAGTAAATTAGCCTCGATGACATCATCGATATAAGTAAAGTCACGCGACTGTGTCCCATCCCCATAGACCTGAATCGGGTTTCCGAACTGCAAGCTATGGATAAATTTATGAAAAGCCATATCTGGCCTCTGACCCGGTCCGTAAACCGTAAAGTAGCGTAGCGAAACGGTAGGAATCCCATAATTATCGGCATAAAGGTGGCACAGCTGCTCACCAGCCAGCTTCGTTACTCCATAGGGGGAAAGAGGCCGTGGGATGAGAGTTTCCGGAGTGCTGCCATGTGTGGAGCCATATATGGAAGAGGAGGAGGCATAAATGAACTTTTTCACGGGGTTTCTCTTCACCGCTTCCAACAGAACCTGAGTAGCCATAATATTGTTCAGTACGTACGTATCAAAGCTTTTTCCCCAGCTCGTGCGCACCCCCGGCATCGCTGCCTGGTGAAAGATATAGTCCGTACCCTGCAGAAGGCTGCCCCAATCCAGATGGGTAATGTGGTCCATTAAGAATGTAAAATTCTCATGGTTTAAGAACTTCTCTAGATTTTTTTCTTTGATTTTCCGATCATAATTATCCGTAAAACAGTCGATGCCCACCACTTCAAACTCCTCATCTAGTAGCCGCTTGCTTAATGAAGAGCCGATAAAGCCAGCACATCCGGTTACGACTGCTTTTTTCACTGTGCATCACCTACCTGTACGTTTGACTGTTTTTTATTGATAATCAGCCGCTTGACAATGAGCAGTCCCCCACGGTAACCGAAAACCGGTGAATATTGATTGCCCCAGCTGCGTAAGGAGTGGTTTACTAAGTCCTTGCGCAGCTGATTTCGGATTCGGAAGGCTTCCTTGTTAGTTAATTGTTGGCGATGCTTGATCCGGTTATATAAAGTTTTGTTGATCCAATGAACAGGGTGCCTCTCGATCAGCTTCATAACCATACGGCGGTCTTCCATGAAACGGCCATCATATTCATCATTCGTTTCCCAAGCGCCAGCATTTCGTACAGCTTCCGTCCGGTAACAACGCGGGTGAAGCATATAAGTCATATAGCAAAGGAATTGGTATTTCGTATGGAATTGCCTGTGACGTACTGTCTTGAATTGCTTCAGCCTTCCGTTTTTCTGCTCAACCCACATGCGGACATTTCCGTAGTAAAGAGCAGCTTGGGGATTTCGTTTCATAGCTTTGGAAAATTGCCTCAGGGCATCTCGATCCAGCCAATCATCGGAGTCAAGCTGCACAAAAGCCTCTGTATCCACTTCCTCTAGTGCACGGTTCATTACGTGGGAAATGCCCACGTTTTTGTCAAGAGCAATAAAGCGGATGCGATTGTCCTTCAGATAAGGTTCAATCCTCTTCTCCGTATCGTCAGTAGAGGCATCATCGACGATGAGCAGCTTCCAGTTCTTATAGGTTTGGGAGAGAACGCTTCGGATGGCCCGTTCAATAAATTCAGCACGGTTGTAGGAGGGGATTACAACAGTAAGCTTTGCTTTAGTCACTGGAATCCCCCTGGTCCCGTTTCATATTTATCTTTGTTTTATCTCCCAGATAAAAATGATGATACGTCTTTGCATCATCCCCTGACCCTATCAGATGGGCCTCCCGTCCAAACACACTTTTTGAAATAGGATATTGCAAGTCGCGGATAACGGCCTTCTCAAGCAAGATACTGTGATCGATCCGGCAATTTTCAATCGTTCCCTGATCCTGGATAGAGACGTAAGGCCCAATAACACAATTCCTTAGCACACAGTTTTCACCGATCATCACAGGGCCTACCAGCGTACAGTTTTCCACCACCGTATGCTTGCCAAGAATAATCTGGTCATCAAGCTCCTTTTCCATCATCCATTGGTTGGCTTCCAGCCATCGCTCTACGGTACCGACATCAGAATATAACTTCCTTGTAATGGTATAGGTGATGGAATGTCCTTGATCAATCATCCATTGAATCGCGTCTGTAATTTCAAATTCCCCGCGTGCTGAAGGACGAATGCTGTTTACCGCGGTGAATATAAGGGGATCAAAGAGATAGGCTCCAATGACAGCCAAATTGCTCTTCGGCTTTTGGGGTTTTTCCTCCAACCCGATGATATCGGTTCCCTTAATCTCCGCAATTCCGAATTCTTGTGGATTGGGTACTGGAGATAAGAGAATGGCTCCATTGTTTTCGTCTCGCTGAAAAGACTCAATAAGGGTCCCAAGATCCTCTGCTATAAGGTTATCTCCCAGAAGAAGAATGAACGGTTCCCCATTAATAAATTCCTCTGCCTGTTTAACCGCATGGGATATTCCTTTCTGCTCCACTTGGTGAATATACGATACGCTAACCCCATAGCGCTCCCCATTGCCGATGAGTTTAGGAATCGAATCTTGAGTGGGATGAATGACAATGCCTATCTCCCTAATCCCATTTTTCAGCAAGTTTTCAAGGCAATACTGCAAAACAGGCTTATTTGCGACCGGCAAAAGGGTTTTGGGCTGCGAATAGGAGAAGGGCTGAAGTCGCGTTCCCTTTCCCGCGCACAAGATCAATCCTTTCATCATGACCACTCCTAAGGAATGTTAATTTCATCTCCTCCATCTCAATGAAAATAACCAGTGTCTTCGATCGTTATGGTTTCAGGACTTTTATCTAGTAACACAGTCTATGAATGGGGCAATATCTTGGACACGGCATAAGTCTATTGCATCTGAGACTTGAGGAAAATAGGCCAGAAAAAAGGCGTCTCAAAAGTTGAATTTAACTTTTGGACACCCTTTTCTAGATCACATTGTTTAAGCCTCAGTATGCTTGCAAGTACTATTCATCTTGCTTTTTCTTCGTTCTTTTCCTTTTCTTCTTTGTCTCTGATTCTGCTTCTATCTCACTTTCTTTAGCCGTATCGCTTGCTTGAACTTCCATCGGGTATTTCACTGTTTGTTCTATGAACTCCCCTTTCTCTCCAATCGCAATCCAGGATATGAACCCGTGCAGCTCACCTTGAATATTCCTTCTAATCACGGTTACCGCAGCCGAACGATCCGTTTGTTCCTTTAGGACAGCATAGCAATCTGGGTGATTAGCCATGGCAACAACAACGTATTTTCCAGTGACATAAGGTTGCTCAAATTCGATTAATACATCATCGGATTCTTCCTCACCCGTAAACTGGAATCCACACACTCCAAATTGCTGGCACGTGTTTTGGGCACTTGCTATCGTCTGCACCGGAATAAAAGATAGCTTTTCGCTAGGGATTGAACCCGCTGGAATATGATGAGGTTGAATCGTATCGGGGGCAATTTTTTGAGAAGTAACAGCCTTGTTCTGAAGATGATCTTCACCGATACTTTGTTTGGCCAGATGCCCAGAGCTGATCGACTCGCTCTGCAGATGCAGGCCTGCAATGCTCTTATCTCGCAGCTGCAAAGAACCGATGATCTTGGATTTCAGATGTCGGGCTTCAATTGCTCGCTCCTGAATGTGTTCCCCACTGATGCTTTCCTTGGCTACTTTATCCCCAGTGACGGATTCTTCAGCGAGTTTGCCTGTCGTCACACTCTCGTCGCGCAGTTTGGCCGTGGAAATAACATCATTCTGCAAATGATCTTCCGTTATGCTATGCTTCTCTAGATGTTCAGAGCATACGGATTCCTCGGTAAGATGGCGGCTTTCGATGGTTTCATTCTTCAGGTGCACCCCGCCAACCGCTTCCTTGGCGAGTTTTTCCTCTGTCACGGATTGGGCACCAAGCTTTTCTGCTGTAATGCATTTATCCTGAAGGTTGGCTGTGGAAATGATATTTTCCTGCAGATGATCTTCCGTGATACTTTGTTTGATCAGGTGGTCGGATCCTATCGACTCAGTCGTCAGATGTCGACTGTTTATAGCTCCTATTTGTAGATGCTCCGAGCCAATCGCTTCCTTGGCGATCTTTTCTGCTGTGACGGATTCTATAGCCAGCTTTTCTGCTGTCACGCTGCAATCCTGCAACTTCTCCGTAGAAATGACATTTCCTTGGATGTGATCTTCCGCGATACTCTGTTTAGTCAGATGCTCTGAAGTTACGGAACCATGCGTTAGGTGGTGCCTTTCTATCGCCGCTTCCTGTAAATGTTCTCCACTAATAGCTTTCTTGGCTAGCTTTTCTCCTGTGACAGATTCTGCCGCGAGATGGTGCCTTGCAATAGCTTCATTCTGCAAATGCTCCCCGCCAATGGCTTCCTTTGCAATCTTTTCAGCTGTGACGGACTCAGTCCCGAGCTTCTCTTCAGTCACGCTTTTATCCTGTAATTTATCCGTGGAAATGACATTTTCCTGCAGATGACCTTCTGTGATACTTTGATTGATCAGATGGTCAGATCCTATCGATTTAGTGCTAAGATGACAGCCTTCAATAATTCCGATCTGCAGATGATCTCCGCCTATGGCTTCCTTGGCTATCTTTTCTCCGGTGAGAGATTCTGCGGCTAGCTTTTCTGCCGTTACACTATAATCCTGTAACTTCTCCGTGGAAATCACACTAGCTTGCAGGTGGTCTTCCGCAATACTCTGTTTTGTCAGATGCTCTGACGTTACAGATCCAGACGTCAGGTGACGGCTTTCCACTGCCGCTTCCTGCAGATGCACCCCACTGATAGCTTCCCTGGCTACCTTTTCTCCTGTAACAGATTCGTCGGCGAGTTTGCTTGTAGTCACACTTTCATCGCGCAGTTTCGCTGAAGAAATGACATCATTTTGTAGGTGATCTTCCGTAATGCTGTTCTTCTCTATATGTTCAGAGCATACGGATCCCTCTGTCAGATGGCGGCTTTCGATGGTTTCATCTTGCAAATGCTCTCCGCCAAAGCTTCCCTTGGCCAGCTTTTCTGGCGTTACACAATAATCCTGCAACTTCTCCGTGGAAATCACATTAGCTTGCAGGTGCTCTTCCGTAATACTCTGTTTGGTCACATGCTCTGCTGTTATAGAATCAAACGTTAGGTGACGGCTTTCCACCACTGCTTCCTGCAGATGTTCTCCACTAATGGCTCCTCTAGCTACTTTGTCTCCTGTAACAGATTCTACAGCGAGTTTGTCATTGGTCACACTCTCATTGCGCAGCTTCGCTGCAGAGATAATTTCATTTAGTAAGTGCTCTTCGGTAATGCTTTGCTTTACGACATGTTTAGAACCTACAGCCTCTGCCGTGAGATGGCGGCTTTCGATTATTTCATCTTTGAGATGTTCCACGCCAATGGTACCCTTGGCGAGCTTTTCTCCTGTAACAGATTCTTCGGCCAGCTTTTCTGACGTTACGCTATGATCCTGCAACTTCTCTGTGGAAATGATATTTTCTTGGAGATGGCCTTCGACGATACTTTGTTTAGTCAGATGCTCAGATCCGACCGATTCTTCTCTGAGATGACGGCCTCCAATGATTCCTAGCTTCAGATGCTCCTCACCAATGGCTTCCTTAGCCAGCTTTTCTTCTGTGACGGATTCTGGGGCCAGCTTTTCTGCTGTTACGCTGTGATCCTGCAACTTCTCCGTAGAAATTACATTTTCTTGGAGATGTTCTTCTTTAATACTCCGTTTAGTCAGATGCTCTGCTGCTACAGAATCAAGCGCGAGGTGCCTGCGTTCCACCGCAGCTTCCTGCAGATGTTCTCCACCGATGGCTTCCCTAGCTACCTTCTCTCTTGTAACAGATTCTGCGGCGAGTTTTTCCGCAGTCACACCTTCATCCCGCAGTTTCTCTGAAGAAATGCTATCATTTTGTAAGTGTTCTTCCGTTATACTTTCCTTGCTTACATGTTCAGACAAGATGCTATTTTCTCTGAGATGAAGAGATCCGATCGTTTGCATCTGTATATGCCTAGCTTCTATAGATAAATCCTGCAAATGATCTGCCTGAATCGACCCAGCCTCTAACTTACTTCCAGTCACAGAACCGTCTCTTAGTTTTTCAGTTGTCACGCACTCATCCTGCAGCTTTTCAGACGAGATTGCATCTTCCTGCACATGGTCTTCCGAAATACTGTGCAAGTTTAGGTGTTTCGATTCGATGGAATTCGGTTGGATATGTTGGCTATGGACCGAACCTTCGCCTAATTTATTAGAAGTAACGCTTTGGTCCTGCAGCTTCGCCGAAGAAATGATTTTATCTTGGAGATGTTCTTCAACGATGCTATATTTGCCAAGATGACCGGAGGCAATGGATCTCATCAGCAAATGATGGCCTTGGATGGACTCAGCTTGAATGTGGGATCCGCTAATCGCACCTTTTGCAATCTTTTCTTCTGTTACAGATCCTTTGGCCAGCTTTTCTGAAGTAACACTCTCAGCGGTTAAATGCTTAGACTCTAAAATCTGATCCTGGAGATGTTCGCTGCTAATAGATTGTGGAATGAGATGGTCAGACGTCACACTGCCCTTTGTCAGATGATTGCACTGGATGGATTCATTCTGGATATGCTCAGCAGAAATGGAGGCTTTGGCAATTTTGTCTCCCGTAACGGCTTCGGAACGAAGCTTCTCGGTATTAATGCTCTCATTTTGAATCTTGGATTGGGAAATAGCGTTATCTTGCAGGTGCTGCTCCGAGATGGATTCTTTGGCGATATTTCTGCCGGTTACCGATTCTTCGTCTAATTTATCCGTTGTAACGGCCCGATTTCGAAGCTTGCTGGTACTAATGGCCGCGTCCTGAAGGTGATCTTCCGATACGGACCCCATCGCCAGTTTTGTCCCGGTTACCGAATAGTCGCTTAGTTTTTCCGTAACAACACTTTGATCCTGTAACTTAGTTTCCGTTACACTGCCATCCAATAGTTTTTCCGTAGTGACGCTGTTATTCCCCAGATGGTTTGAAACGATAGAACCTTGCTTTATGTGATGGCTTCCCACGGAGTCCTCAAGAATATGGCTTCCATTTACGGATTTGTCAGCAATTTTCTCCCCGGTTACTGCCTTGGCACCTAGCTTATCGGAGGTCACACTGTCATTTTGCAGCTTCTTGTTCGATACAGACTGATCTGCGAGATTTTCTTCCGTAACGATCTGCTGTCCCAGATGGTAGGTATCTACGGAACTCTTTTGCAGGTGTCCGCCATGTATCGCATTTTCTTTGATATATTTGCCCTCAAGAGGATCTAAATTTAACTTTTCTAATGTAACTGACCGATCGGCCAATTTCTCTGTCGTAATGCTTTCATCTCTGATCTTAGATGTGGAGATGGCACCATCTGCAAGGTGTTTCCCTGAAATAATTTCCGGTGACAGGTGATCGGCTTGGATGCTTTCATTCTTAATATGCTGAGAAGCGATGGCTCCTTCTTGGAGGTGTTCTCCTCCCACAGACCAATACTCCAGCTTTTCTGATGTCACGCTGTAATCCGCTAATTTGGCAGTTGTGACAGAGTGGTCGATTAGCTTCTCTGTCGATATCGATTCGGAGGAAATCTTAGGAGTTGTAATCGATTGGTCAGCGATTTTTTCCGTACTGACCGCCGATTCCGCGATATGCTGCTGTTGGATAGCTTTCGGTTGCAGGTGGGCAGAATGCACAGATTCAGTTCCGAGCTTCTTCGCGGTTACGCTGGAATCGGCCAGCTTTCTTTGGGTAACCGAACCATCGGCTAATTTTTCTGTCACGATGCTTTCATTAGCCACTTTATCCGTATTGATTGAATTTTCTGCAATGTGATGCCTTTGGACACTTCCATAGGCTAAATGCTGCGGCTGTACGGCTTGTTGTTGAAGATGATTCGCACTGATGGCATGATCAGCCAGCTTTTCTCCTGTAACGCTGCCGTCGGAAAGTTTGGAAGTGGTGATCGCATGGTTCGTTAGCTTTTCCGTCGTAACCGATTCTGGCGCGATTTTAGACGTGTGTACGGCTGACTCAGCCAAATGACTTGCATGAACGGATCCATTAGCCAAATGATGTTCCTGGATGGCCCCGGATTGAATGTGAAGGGAAGCCACTGATTTATTGGCCAGCTTTTCTGCCGTCACAGCGTTATCTGACAGCTTCGTTGAGGTAACCGACTGCTCCTTGATCTTCGCAGTGCCTACAGAAGCATCCGCAAGCTTTGCTTCTGTCACACTTTTTTCTGCCAATTTATCGGTTGTAACCGACTGATTTATCATTTTATCCGTAGATACGGAATCAGTGGCTAATTTAGGCTGAGTGATGGCTTCGTTGCTAATGTGGTGGGCTTTGATGGTTTCTTTTCCTAAATGCTGCTCCTGGATGATGCCTTCCTGGAGATGGTGGGACTGGATCGAACCCGTTGTGATTTTTTGAGAGGTAACACTGTGATCCGCTAGCTTTCGGGTTGTGATAGCTTGGTCGATGATCTTCTCCACGGATATCGACTCAGGAGCCAGCTTGGAGGTCGTGATGGCATGGTCATTGATTTGCTGCGTGCTGATAATTCCTTCAGACAGATGCTTTCGTTCGATGGCTTGTTCCAAAATGTGATTCGATGTAACTGACCTTTTGGCAAGCTTATGTTCATTGACGCTTGAATCGGCTAACTTCGAGGTGGTGATCGACTCATCCTTTACCTTTTCCGTAGTAATAGATTCATCGGCTAGTTTAGATGTTACCACTGCCTCTTCCGCGATTTTCGAAGTGAGAATGGATTGCTCTTTGATTTTTTCAGCAGTGACAGCTTCAGGTGCAAGCTTGGCGGAGACTACCGAGTCCTTTTCCAAATGAACGGAGCGGATAGCATCTGGCCGAATATGCTTCGATTCAATCGCCTGTTCCTGCAAATGCTTGGATTCTACTGCGTTATCCGCGATCTTTCCAGAAGTAACCGAACTATTTTTCAAATGAAACGAACTGACAGCATCTGCTGCGAGCTTTGCTGTATCAATCGCTTGATTCGCCAAGTGATCCGCTTGGATAGAGCCTTTCTTAATTTTGTCTCCTGTGATGCTTTGATCTTGGAGGAGTTCATTTGTAATAGACTGTTCATGAAGATGCTTGGTCTGAATCGATCCCTCGGCAATTTTCATGGAATCGATCGTTTTATCAGCTAGTTTGTCGGAGGTAATGCTGTTATTCATCAGCTTTTCCCCAGAGATGGAACGATCTTGAAGCTTTCTCCCGGAAATGGACTGATCCGCTAAATGCTCTTCTTCGATGGATCCCGATGCAATTTTACTGGACGTTACGCTTTGGTTTGCCAGCTTTGCGTTGCTTACCGCATAATCCTTTAAAGTATTGGAATCTATTGTTTCAGGCTTTATTCGGGAAGCATCAATGGACTTTCTGGCAATTTTCTCATTCGTTACCGCTTCATTATGAAGATCATCGGTGTAAATAATAGGTTCACTCAAGCCTTTTTTCCGATCTTTTAATATCAGGTTTTTATCGGGAGGGGCAATGGCTTGATTTTTCTTCTTTCTTGCCAGCTTATACTTCTTTTCCTTCCTCTGCAGCGGTTCGGTCTCAACTACATTCACTTCTTTTAGCGTTTCAATTTTTGATTCTTGCTCCTGAACCACAACTTCCTTCTTTTCTGATTCATCCTCCGTAACTTTAGGTACAACGGATACTGGACTATTAACGGTATCGTCCTTTTCCCGCGCTGGCTTATTTTCCACTTGTTTCGGTCCTTGATCTTCATTTAAATCTAGGAGCTGGAGAATATTGTCGTCATCAAGTTCCGATGGTTCTCTAAAACTTTTTCCAAGGTTTAGGATCAAAGGAGAACTCGACGCGTTTTTTTTGCGCGAATTGCCTCGGCGCTTTTGATTAGACATTTCCTTTTCATTCCTTTCCCTAGACTCGTGTACTCCCACTACACGTAATTTATGCATTTGCCTACAATATGTCACAAGATTTTACGGAAAATGGGCATGCGCACAAGCAAGTTAAAAAAGAAAGGGCTTCCTGTCCTCAATATGTAAGAATGTCCAGTATCTTTTCCACTGGACATTCAACACGCACGTTTAGTTAACACTTTTTCTATCTACCAGCTTTGAGAAAATTCTCGCATATCTTTTAGCCGTTTTAGACCAGGAAAACCGATATACATATTCCCAGCCTTTTTGTCCGTATTGCTCTCTCAATTCCTTTGATTCAATCAGCTTGACAAGGGAATCACGCAATTCGTTACGTTCTTTATCCAAAGAGACAATTAATCCGTTTTCCTCATGTTTAATGACCTCTGGAATGCCGCCGCGATCGGAAGCCACTACGGGTTTAGCGGAAGCCATCGCTTCCAGATTCACCCTCCCAAATGGTTCTTGCCATAAGGAGGGAATGACAACCACATCCGCAAGTTGATAAATATAAGGGATTTTATTTGGTTTCACGAAATTCGTAAGTTCAACATGGTTCCCCAGCGGCTTTGTTTTTTTCCGTATCTGTTTAACATAGGGCGTTACGACGTTTCTTCCATAACGCGAGGCTCCTGTTATGACAAGCTTGAGCTGCGGGTATTCCTTGATCAGCTCCGGCATCACATCAAGGACAAGATGGACGCCTTTGGCTTTGAGCAATCGCCCGACGAAGAGAATCGTTGTATTGTCGTCCTTAATGTGCAGCTTCTTTTTTAGCTTCGCAATTTTTTCTTCCTTCTTATGAGCTTTTTCAAACGGAGCAGCATCGATGCCTAAATGGACAGCGTAGGCTTTTCCTTTGAATTCCGGGTAGTTTTTGACATAATGATTTCTTAGATATTTACTATTCGTAATTAACCCATCCGCCTGAATGGCTGCTTTCTTCATATCCTCTTCACGAATATTTGGAGGGGAGGCAAACACAGCGGAGTGCATGTTCAGAACGACCGGAATATCCGCCATTTTCTCCTTAATCCACAAGACATAAAGCGGACGATTTTCAACCACCACAATATCTGGTTTTTCTTTTTTCATGTGTTCCATAATCCGATTCAGATATTGTTTCGAGTTGGAAAACGCAACACGATTATAATATAGGTTTCCTATTTTCTCTGATCGCGGATATTCCGGACAAGTTTTCGCATATACCGTAACTTCATGGTTCTTCTCCAACTGCTCTGCAACCATTTGGATGTCATGTTCCACACTGCTGCCTATAACGGGCGGTACAGAAAAGCTCCCTGGACTAATGATCGCAATCTTCATTTGGCCACACCCATTTCTAGTGCATTTTCCACAGTTTATGAGGAAACCAATGACATGGACACGGCATATGTCTATAGGTAGTTGAATCATACCGCCCATTCGCGGGTAAAAAGCTTACGGTCTTTGCGGCCTGTTTTTGTAGAAAGCTGCATTCAGCTGCCCCTGGATCATTTGGTTGCGATGCTTTTGCTCAAGCTGTTTCTTCTCCATCTTGCGAATTTCGAAAGTTTGATAACCATCCTCCATTTTATTGGCGATCTCAAAAAGGCGGTCTACATCATTAAAAGAATATTTGCGGGTACCACCCTTGCTTCGATCAGGAAAGATCAGCTGCCGTTCTTCATAATATCGTATTTGACGTTCAGACAATCCTGTTAATTCACTGACAACTCCGATTGTAATCACCTTTTTATCCTTATAAGACATTCTTCCCCCTCCTTATCTTAATCCCCTATCTCTTTATGTTATATTATATTACATCTTACATTAAAGTTTCTACAAGTTTTCCACATGAAGAGATTGTTTTCACGAAGTTACAGGAAAATGAAGAAAAAAAAAGCACCTTCATGGTAAAGGTGCAAGGTGTGGAGGGAAATGTTACTATATAGAATAACAGATTTAATATAAGGATGATATCTATATGTCATAAAAACTAACATGAAAAATGCACTTCATCAGACGGCCTAATCACCTAGTTTTTATCTACTAATACCAATAAATTTAATAAGCCAACCGTTTCAATTTCAAAAGGGATGCATACAGCCTGATTAAACCCATACAGCTTCGTGTCTCCAACCATAACCGTTGGTGGGGTAATATCGATAACGTAACCTTTTCCTGCCAGAAAGGTAGAGAGATTTCCGATGATCATATTGCTAAGCTCTCCAGCAAAAGATTCCAGCATCTGATTTTCCAGTTCCATGCCAAACATGGACTGGCCAAGCTTGCGCAAGGTTTCCCTTTCGCCTTCAAGCAAAAAGCGAACATGCATATCTCCTGCTAGACCTACCAATACTCCAATTTCCTTTTGCTGAAAAGGGGCCTTGAGCCAGGTCGGCGGGTTAAACGTCGTCGATAAGGGGATAATGGCCGTTATCGATTCTAGTGTTCCATCCATGATAGGTCCAATTATTTCGTCCATTTGCAGAAACTCCCTTTTGGCTATTTGCTGTAAGTATAGCTGACTGCCTATGAGAATACTATGTTTTTTGTGTTAATTTTCTTTTTACTTGTTTCAACAGATACATTCCATACCTAATCGGGTGCTCATAGGTCTTATACCATTGCGTCATAAGGTTTCCGTTCCGAAAGCTATATCGCAAATCCCTTCCATTCATTTCAATGAAGTACGGCTTGCCTTGGCTGTCAATTCCCATATCCAGACCTACATCCGCAAGATTCCTTAAAGACTTTCCAAGCTGTTTTGCCACTTTAATCGAAACCTTCTCAATTTCTCGTTTTGTTTTTTCAACATCAAGGCCGCAAGCTTTGAAAAGCTCTTCACAACGCTTCACCTTTCCGCCCCTTGCCACATTGGTTACATGACTGCCTTTGGCCGCTACTTTGCCAACCATACCTGTGACTTGCCATTCGCCATTTCCGCTTTTTTGAACTGAAACCCGGATGTCAAAGGGCTTCCCCTTATAATGGGCAAGAGGAATCGTTTCTTGAAGAAGATAGTCCTTTCCTTGAGTCTTCTGTTTTAAATAGGGGTAGATCTTAGCACTTCTTTTGGTTTTTCGATTCCCTGGTCCCTGGATCGTCCAAAGCTGCTGGTCCGTTCTTTCTAACCGAAATATCCCTCTTCCGATGCTGCTGCTCACAGGCTTTACATAGATCGAGTCAATCCGTCTCATCATCTTGTCTAGTTTTTGTTTACTGAAGGGTTCCGTGTGAGGAAGATGGGGATGGAGGCTTGATTTTTTGGCAAGGATACGGTGAATGTGGTACTTGCTGTAGCGGGTCCGCTCATTAAATAGGATTCGCTTGGTTAATGCTTGACGCTTTCTGCCCATGGCGGTATTCGCCGACATGGAACGGTTATGAATCACCGGTGGAATCAGGCGTTCAACTAAGCGGTAATTTCCACGATCCAGTATATAGCCTTTTACTCGATTTCGGTCAGGCAGAACCTGAGAAAGGGGAAAATAAACAATTTTCACATTTAGCTTTTGGGCAGCCTTATCATAGTAGGAAATTTTTTCATGACCTGTTCGTCTCCAAGGAATTCCTCTCCATGTTCCTTGGTCGAGCAGGACTCCAATCATTGGCTTCATTTCACCCTCTCCTTCTGCTGTCTAACAAATATCTCGCATAAGCGACTGGCTTTTCATAGGTCATTTTCCAGGTTTCCATCATGTCACCTTTAGCAAAACTGTAGCGCTGATCCCTTCCATTCATTTCAATAAAATAGGGATGACCTTGGCGGTCGATTCCAAAATCAAAACCAACATCAGCCAAGTGCGGAAGATTCTGGTCAAGGACCTGGACCACCTGCATTGCGGCATTTTTCACTTTTTTTTCTACTTCTTGGAATGAAAGACCTAGCGTACCCCAAGGAAATTCTTCCCATTTGTGGACTGTCCCGCCCTGTGCTACATTGCTTAAAAAATGTCCAGGTCTGGCCGCCTTTCCTACGATTCCCGTAACTCCCCATTCTCCCCTGCCATCCTTTTGCACAGAAACCCGAAGATCAAAAGGACTTCCCTGGTGCGTGGCTAAGTCAATGGTTTCTTGCAATAAATAGTCATGCTTGCCGACCAGTCGCTTTAATTTCGTGTATAATTCCCCTGTCTGCACGGAACGTTCCGCTAGGGCAGTACCTTCACGATACTTAACCTTCCATTCAAGCGGGGAAATTTGATCAATTTTTATAATTCCTTCCCCCACCGTCCCCCTGTCCGGCTTCACCATCATGGAGGCATATTCCTGCCCCATCTTCGCCAAATCGGATAAAGAAAAAGGAGCACTGGCAGGCAAATACGGTTTAACTGCATCAGACTTCCCTAAAATATCTGCAATGCGCATTTTGGAGTAACGGTTCCAAAAGTTGAATAGAACCGCACCATGATCAACAAGCTTCTTGCACCGGGTAAAATTATTGGGAGATTGGAAGATAGCCCGATTGTGAATGACAGATGGAAGGCGGAGAATCCGGGTATCCCATCGACCATTGTGCTTCACCAAAGCTTTCACCTTTTTTCTTCGAAGGGAAATATCCCGCAACCGAAAAAAACAGGGGATCAATTCATACATATTCGCTGCCTCGAGATAAAAGTCAATCCTTTCGTATCCCGTCTGTTCTTTTGCTATTCCTTCCCATATACCGTCATTTACCAAAATGCCGAGACAATCTTTTGTCATCCTCATCACCCATATAGTTTCTCACGATACGATATGAAGAGCTGAAAATTTGGTGCTTTTGGAGAAGAAAACAGGCTTGTTTTCGTTCAGAACAAAAAAACCTAGATTTTCTCTAGGTCTTGTCTAATCCAGTATCTATTTCCTTGAATCGCTCTCCAGCCAATTATAGAAGGGAAAGGGCTCTACCTTTCTCTGGGGAGCAGCCGGCTGCGGAGGTTTGCGGAATTTCAAGCTAAAGTCTCGAGCTTGGGCAGGGGTTCGAATATTGTTCCTCTGCCACTCATACAGAATCCTATCGATATACCGGAAAAACAACTTGTTCGAGATCACCGCCTCACGGAGAGCTGCAATGATCAATTCGTCTGAATATTGATCCTGATCCTGCCACATCGCAAGGGTTTCGCATTCAATCGGAGATAACGGTCTGCCAAATTCCTGTTCAAAGATCTCGAATAAATTGTCGGTTGTTTTTTTCTCCGAAGCTTCTTCCGCTTTTTCCTTTGAATATTGTTCCATTAAAAGGCCTGCTAATTTGTTGTAGAAAGGATCTAGTTGATACATCTCCGAGCGGATACCCGTTCCCTTTTCAACCACATCATCAATCGCTAAATATCCTCGCTGAACCAGCTTCTGCAGCATGGTTATAACCTGCGTCTCCGCAGCCGTCATCCTTGACGCCAGCTGGTGGATCGTTGGAAAATCGTTTCCTTCATGCTTAAATGATAATATATGAATCACCAGCATCATTTCTTGATCGCTCAGTCCAAGTTCCTTATACTTCTGGATAAGAATAGGCTGAAGGGAGAGAGCTCCCTCTTTCATTATCTTCGTTAATAACTTCTCCATGCTTATAAACACCTCACTCCTCATTATACTATTAGCTTGTCTGAAATGTTAGGAGTGGAAAAAAAAAGACTATAAACCCAAACGCGGACCGCGGGTATATAGTCTTTACATGTCTTGCCTACGGGTACAAGCGATTGAGTAATCGCGGGAACGGAATCGTCTCCCTCACATGATCCGTGCCGCAGATCCATGCTACTGTACGCTCTAAACCCAATCCAAAGCCGGAATGAGGAACAGTGCCATACCTTCGCAGGTCAAGGTACCACTTGTAGGAATTTTCATCCAGCTTATGTTCCTCATAGCGCTGCTTCATCAATTCCAAATCGTCGATCCGCTGGCTTCCCCCGATAATTTCTCCATATCCTTCAGGAGCAATCAAATCTGCGCATAACACCACTTCTGGCCGGTTAGGGTCCGGCTTCATATAAAACGCTTTGATTTCCGTCGGATAGCAAGTAATAAACACCGGCTTGTCAAATTGCTCCGCAATCGCCGTTTCATCCGGAGCTCCAAAATCCTCGCCCCACTTGATCTCATGTCCCTTCTCCTGAAGCAGCTTGATCGCATCATCATATGAGATGCGCGGGAATGGCGCTTTGATATTTTCTAGCTTGCTAAGATCGCGGTCAAGAGCCTTTAGTTCTTTTTGACAATTTTTCAGTACTGATTGCACAACATGACTTACAAAATTCTCTTGTATGCGAAGACTTTCTTCGTGATCGCAAAAAGCCATCTCAGGCTCAATCATCCAAAATTCAATCAAATGGCGACGTGTTTTCGACTTCTCCGCCCGGAAAGTGGGGCCGAAGGTAAATACGCGTCCCAAGGCGAGCGCGCCAGCCTCTGCATAAAGCTGACCGCTTTGCGAGAGATAGGCATCTTCATCGAAGTACTTCGTATGGAAAAGAGAGGTAGTCCCCTCTGCAGATGTCGGCGTCAGGATCGGTGCGTCCATTTTTATGAATCCATTCTCATGGAAAAATTCATACATGGAACGGATAATTTCTGAACGGATGGCAAGAATCGCGCGTTGTCTTGGAGAACGAATCCATAAATGGCGATGATCCATCAGGAATTCCACTCCATGCTCCTTAAGTGAGATGGGGTATTCTTCAGCAATTTGGATCACTTCAATATTCGTGACCGTTAGCTCGTATCCGCTGGGAGCCCGTTCTTCCTTCCTGACTAATCCCGTGACATACATAGAGCTTTCTTGAGTCAGCTTGGTTGCCGTTTCCCAAACCTCGGGAGACGTTTCCGCTTTGACCAGTACCCCCTGGACAAAACCTGAGCCATCCCTTAATTGCAGAAACTGGATCTTTCCGCTCGATCTCTTATTATAAAGCCAGGCACCTAATCGAATCTCTTGACCTTCAAACCGGCCTAATTGACTGATGGTTGGATTCATATGTAAATACCCCCAGTTATTAACAAACGATATGTACCATTGCCCTTAGAATTATACAATTCCAAGGGGGGAAAAGCAACCGAGCCCTGCTTTATCCTTTCCATAATTCATAGGTTTTAGGGTCTATCTTTTTTACTTTTTTCAAGAATGGCTTTAATAGCTTTTTCTTCTTCAGATCCTTAAGCAGTTTGGCGGGAACCTCGCTCTTCGCCGAGAAGGCATTCACGTGATCGACGACTTTGAGCTTCTCTTCCTTTGTCACTAATATATGGCGGAGTCTCATATCTATTCTCGAAAATCCTATCTTTTTCATGCTATCAAATATTTGCATAACTTGTTTTACGACCCGTTTCGGAACTTCCCCGAGTTCATCGAGATATTGGCCTAGGTCCGGTCCCTGAATGAGCTCCATTATAATATAATTCTTACCCGTTTCGTAAAGTTGAGGCATAAAAAAATGAGGACCTCCGGCTTCCAGGGCCTTCCGCTCTCTTTCAGCACTATTGGGTTTCGCGTAAATCTTTACACATCGGTTGGAAGATAATTCAAAAACAGCCCCCTGAGCGCCTTGTCCAATCAGTTTCAATGAGGTGGGGTTACTGATCACAAGCCGGGTTTGCCCTGGTTTTCTATCCTCTCTTACGGTAACTTTGATAGAGCGAAAGTCTTCCATATCCTCCACCTTCCTTAACATGGTATATTGGTAGTCTATGCCATGTTAGTAGAGGAAGTTTCAGATATCCGCTGTTTTATAGAAAATCCAGGCTGCCGTCTATAAGCAAAAAAGCATAAAACCGAACTCGGTCTCATGCTCTTTGCTTAGCCATTAGGTTGACGGGCGGTTAGGTCCATCCAGCTTCTTATCCCCATAGCCTGCAGCATTTTCTTTTGCCGCTTTGGGCTGTTGGTTTGCTTCATGTCTGCGCCTATCATCGTTGGCACTGTTTCTTTCTGGCGAATATTTCATCGTTTAGGCATCCTCCTTCACTTGTTTCTATCTATAGCTTTTTCCGCTCGCCCCTTTTTTATCCCTGATCAAGTCATGGTATACGTTAAGCCAATCCTCGGCTACCCGGTCAAACCTATATTTTTCCTCAGCCAGTCTGCGGTTGATTTGGCCCATGCGGCTTGACCGATGGGGGTTTGACAAAAGCTTGATCGCATATCTAGCGTATGCTTTTTTATTTTTATAATCATCTATTACATAGCCGTTTTTCCCATGCATAATAACCTCGGCATTTCCCCCGCGGTTGGTTGTGATGATTGGCAGCCCCGTCGCCATCGCCTCATAATGGACTCTGGCCAGCGGTTCCTTCCATTGTGAGGCACAAATAAACAGATCTGCTGCAGCAAAAAACTTGGGAATCTCATCCACTGGAATATAAGATGTAAACACTACTTTTTCTTTTAGCTTTTTTGCGCTTTTTTGAAGTTTTTTCCAGTATTTATCCTTTTCCTTATCTGCATACCATTTACTTCCAACCACCAGCAGGGTAGCTCGGGGAATTCTATCTTCGATCTTTTTCATAGCGTCTACTACTAGATGGCACCCTTTGTATGAGACAAGTCGTCCGACAAAAAGAATGACGGGAGCTTTTTCATCAATTCCATATCTTTTGCGGATCTGTCTTCTCCAGCGGCTTCCCTTTTCTGAATCTACGGGAGCATATTCCCGCAGTTCCACCCCTGTATAAACAGGGCTGATTTTTCCTTTGGCCTCCGGAAACTTTTTGATGGTATCCTTAGCCACGAAACGGCTTACCGTTAGGATATGATCGGCATCTCTTAGGGAGGAAGAAACTTTCTTTTCGGAATCTTCCAGCAAATTGTGCAAGGAAACAACAAAAAGGGATGATGGGGATGCCTTTCGCAATCGAGGAATCCAGTTTGGTCGATTGAAAGTCTGGATAAGATCATAGGATTGTTTTCGAAGGTGTGCGGATACATCGTTAAGGAAACTAGAGGCAGGGAATCGAACATATCGTACGCCATGTACCTTCTCTTGCTTAGGTAAAGCAGGGTCTGCAATGGAATACACTGTGACAGAATGCCTGTTGGCAAGCATCGGTGCTACTCTAGAGATCAGCAGCTGAATCGCCCCGCCTTTAATCGGTGGACAGGGACCGCGATCGGAACAGATGAGAGCAATTTTCATAACCTTCCCCCTATCGCCCCTTTATCAGTTTTCGATACAACTTTTCGAGCTTTCTGATTTGTTTGTTCGCGTTAAAGGATTCCAAAACCTTTTCCCTTCCTCGCCTTCCCATCGATCCCCATTGTTCTGGGCTTTTCAATAGTCTAATCATGGCACGGGCTAAGGCTTTCTTGCTCCTCTCGGGAACGAGATAACCTGTTCTCTTATGCTCGACAAGCTCCGGAATGCCGCCATGCCACGTGGATACCACAGGCAGTCCGCTCGCTTGCGCTTCCTTAAGGACATTTGGAATTCCTTCCTGATTTCCTTCTTTCGCCGTGATACTGGCCAATACAAAAATGTGGGCTCTCCTCATTTCTCTTCGGACTTCATCATGAGAAAGTTTCCCTAAAAACTTGACTTTATTTTCGATGCCTTTCTTCATTGCTTGTTTCTTTAATTTGATCCTTAAGGGTCCGTCCCCAATAATTCGCAGCTCAGAATTAGGCAAGTGTCGTTGAACCTCGGAAAAAGCATCGAGTAAATATTTCATTCCTTTCTTTTCCACGAGCCGTCCAACAGAAAGGATAATGATTCTCTCTCCCCGAAATAGCGTACGTCTGCTGAAGGTAAACTCACCCACGTTAATGCCGCTATATTGGATATGGATTTTTTTCTTAGGACATCCGTGGCGAACAAGGATCTTCTTCATATCATAGGAAGGAACCGTAAAAGCGTCCCCCTTTTTGAAAAGTGACTTCAGCTTTTTCCGATAGGATGCTTTTCTATTACGGTTTGTAGGTAGATCTGAGCCATGGAAGGAAGTTAAGAGGGGAATTTTCAGCCTTTCCTTCATCCCTAAGAGATCTACGCCAAGCGTGCCAAAACGGGCATGAACCAGTCGCACCTTTCTCTTGCGAAGGATTTTCTCCAGCTGTTTTCGATTTCGATATTTGTAGATTTTATTGAAAGGGAACTCTTTTGCGTTTTCTCTTCTCCGGGTACAGAGGATCGCTTTCGTTTTCCTTAGATTCGTCAGCTCATTATAGATGAAAGTCTCACTGATGGGCAGAAAGACGGAGCGAATGACGGCAACTCTTCGCAATATATCCCTCCTTCTATGCTCTTTACATCATTGTATGGATTCCCCTTGGTCCGCTCTTAGACAAAAGCATAATAAACGAAAAAGTCTAAGCCCTTTTTTCTGGAGCGCATTGAGAAAAAGCACTGTCCCACCTATTTTTTCATACGATAGGAAAAAGGTGGTGAAACCGTGATTCATTACATCGTTGGACGAAATTTAGGGCATCTGAGCCGCTGTGTAGCCAATGTAGGCAAGTTCAAGGAGCTAAGCAGGCAGACTGTCAAAGTTTTTGCCTTTAAGCACTCTCATTCCTGGCTTCGCTCCAACTTGCCCAAAGCCAGAATTCGTAATTTCAGCAAGGAAAAAATCAGGGAACACCCCGGGAATTTGCTCAACGCTGGACTCATTATGCACGACTGGAGAAAAGAAGTGGCAGAACTGAAGGATGAAAGAGGAAAAAAAGGACCCATCATTGGGGGAATTTATCATAGCGACCTCTTTACAACGCAAGGAGATACAGATTGGACGACTAAGTTTAAGAACGAGATTCATGATGTATCCGAAAAAACAACAGATGTCTTTTTCCACATGAACCTCCTCCCCCCCTCCAGAGTTCCGAAGCTAACTACGCTCTATGTTCCTATCCCGATTATCGCTCGCCCGCCTGACCAATCTCCCTCAAAGGTCCGAAAGATCCTTGGTTTGCGCCCTTCTGAACGGTTCATCCTCGTTCATATGGGGGGAGGCGTGGGTCCTTTCCGCTATAAGTATATGGACGAATGGTATGATTTGCTGATGAAGATAAAGACCCCCTACCGACTTGTGATCGCGAGCCAATTTGGCGGAGTGCGCAGGAAGTTCCCCAAATCTGTCATTCAAGCTCCTATGTTTTCGAATGGACCCAGTCTGATCAATGCAGCCGAATTAGTGATCAGCAAACCTGGCATGGGCATTATGATTGACTGTATATCTACCGGGACCCCCTTATTGGCGCTGCCTGCCGATTCAAAGGAACGTGAAGTCAAAAACATGATGCTGCAGGATTTGACGGGGAGTCCTCTTTGCATAGCAAAATCGAAGCTTTCCCCGCATGATCTATCCCGGCAAATCCGCAGCCTTTTAGACCAATCGGCTTCTATCCGAGAGATTTTTAAAATGATACCATGCAACGGCGCGGAAGTGATGGCGAAATGCATGAAAAAACTTTCCCATCACTCGGTGAAAGATTTAAAGGATGTATACCCTGAGCTTCTTCAATTATCTCCATTCCATATGCCTGCGCGCATTCGCTAAAGGAAGGGTGGATATGCTAAATAAATTAAATAAAAAAGTAACCGATCAGTACGGAATTGAGATTCAAAAAAGCTCCCTTATCAAACACGATCGGACGACTTCACTCGTTGCCAAGCTTCTCGGGGATAACGGGAAAAAGTATGCCTTAAAAACGCTGTACCTGAACAAGCGAAAGCAAGAATTCATCGTTCGGACAGAGCTTCTCTTGAGCAAGAAAGGGGTATGCTTAGCAAAGCCTGTACCAACCAAAGATGATAAGCTTTTTTTTATGCACAAAGGCCATCCCTATGTCCTATATGAGTGGGTCGAAGGCGACCGCCACCCTCTCAACAATCCTCAGGATTTAAAGAGCCTGATTAAAACCATTGCCGAAATGCACAGAGCCTCTTACAACTTGAATTTTCCTCATCACATCAAGCCTTATGCCAATACGAACTGGAAAAAGGATTACAAAAAAAGAATCGGTTATATGGACCGATTCTATAAAATGAATAAAGACGCCAGCAATCCCCGAAAGGAAGCCTACGTAAGTTCCATCCCCTTCTTCCGCAAGATGGCAAAAAAAGCGTTGAAATTTCTCGAAAAGAGCAAGTATGCCTCTCTTGCCAAAAGACCCTATAAAGAACAAAGCCTCATCCACGGAGATGCCCACCAGGGAAATGTCAGGTACGAAGAAAACGAAAAAGCAATCATTGACTTTGAGGACGTTTGCTACGACCTCCCTTCCAAAGACTTAATTCGCATTTTTTCAAAATATACCAAAAGACATCAATTTGATGCAAAAATCTTCCAAAAGATGATGGAATGGTACGAAGAGGTCAATCCCATTAGTCCTGCGACGCGAAAAGTAATCTTGATTGATTTTCTATTTCCCCATACGATTCACCGCATGCTTCGTTTAAAGAAGTATAAAATTCAAACCCTAGAGGAAGTCAAGCAAGTGGTTCGTGAAGAAAAAAAGAAAGCGGAATATATTTACAAAAAGTATCTACACTAAAAAGGCACCCCTACGGCCGAAGCCGCGGGTGCCCCCGAACTGTTAACTGACTACCTTATGCTCTTCTGCAACGAAAGTTCGGAAGAAATCACCGCTTAATACTTCTTCCTTTACCAGTATCCTTGCCCCATCTTCCATAAGCTGGCGCTTGGAAAGAAGAATTTTTCTCGTTTTCTCCAATAGGTCATCCAAAATATTAGACGTTTCTTGCTGGATATCTTCCTTGCGCAGCATTTCGAGCTTCACGATTCCAAGTTTGGATAAACCACTGTCAATCATGGAATGAACCAAGCGCAGAGCCTGATCGAAGTCTCCCTTCGATCCTGTGCTGCGGTGGCCATACTTGATTTCCTCGGCTACTGCTCCGCCTAGGCAAATCATAATTTGTTTCTCCAGATAATCTTTGGTATAAAGATATCGGTCTTCTTGCGGATTTTGCCGGACATAACCTAAAGCCTGCCCGCGCGGACTGACAGTGACTTGAGAAACGGAATACGGATTGACCTCCTCAGAAATGATAGCATGTCCGAGCTCATGAATCGCTACACGTTCCCGTTCTTGATCGTTGGTTTCGCGATCTGTTTTTTCTCCCATCATCACCTTGTCAATGGCTAGGGAGAAGTGTTTGCTTTCAATCTGGTCAGATTTTTCCCGAAATGCATAAATGGCAGCTTCGTTGGTAACACTTTCTAACTGAGCACCAGAAAAACCATAGGTTTCTTGTGCGATTCTTTCTAAATCAATATCATTGGCTAAAGGCTTGTTTTTCACATGAATATTCAAGATTTGCTTTCTCGCTTTTTTATCCGGAAGATCAACCACGATTTTGCGGTCAAAACGCCCTGGACGAAGCAAGGCATCATCTAACATATCGGCCCTGTTAGTGGCGGCCATAATGAGAATGCGCGGCTGGTCGGTCGTTGACATTCCGTCCATTTCTGTCAGCAATTGATTCAGGGTTTGGTCATATTCGCGATGCTGGCTTCCCTCGCGCTTGCCGCCAAGAACATCGATCTCGTCGATGAAGATAATCCCGCTGCCTTGATTATTCTTTTCCGCTTGCGTTTTGACTTCCTTGAAAAGATCACGGATACGCTGGGCCCCGACCCCTACATACATTTCTACGAATTGTGAGCCGCTCGCTGCCACAAATGCTGAATTTGTATAGTTTGCAGCCGCCTTGGCCATGAGCGTTTTCCCAGTCCCCGGAGGTCCTGTCAGGAGAATCCCCTTCAGTGGGCGGATGCCGTATTTTTTGGCATCATCCTTGTGGATCAAGAAGTCAAGCGCTTCCTTCAACTCGCCTTTTGCCCGTTCCTGCCCGCCGATATCCTCAAACTTCATATCGGTTTTAGGTACGCTGTTTTTAGTCTTTTTTCCTTGTCCAATCCCGATGCCCCCACCGGATTGACGAATCATGAAAAAGGCAAAAATAGTAATAAGCACCCCGCCTATAATGAGAGGGGCAATATTGACACCCATGAACGCTAAGAAAATAAATAGCGCAGGAATGATTCCAATGACAATTTCTTTACTCATGGATATTCACCTCTTCCTTTAAAGGAAGGACAGCATACAAATGGTCAGTCCCACTCTGCAAAAACACATAGACATTTTGGTCATCCATACGGGCTACTGTCTTTTCTAACTGCCTCTTCTTCCCCATTTCCTCAATCATTTCCGGGATGCGGGAGTACTCCTGCTTTTGAATGGCTTCCGCCAAGCCAAAGTATTCCTCCTCCCATAGGTCTTTCATGTTTTCTCCATGCTTGGAAAGATGGATAAATACATCTTTATTTGGAGCTTTGGATGCTACAAACTCTTGGATCTCCTTATAGTCATCAACAAAGTCATCTGGTTGGCTAAAGTCTAAATAAAGGTTAACCTGGTTATTATCAATTCGCATATCATGTAAAGTGATATGCTGCTTCTGTTTAATAAAAGCTTCTATAGGCTGTTGTACATAGAACTGTTGGTATGCAAACCAACCACCGAACAATAGGAACAAAGTAAAAATCAAAGACAACATTACGGGCATTGCACGTACGTTCATGCTTGCGCCCCCTTTCTATGCACCTAATAATTCCGTTGGAGTAAGAGCTACATTTAACAGTATATCATATGATCTATCATTTAGGGTGCAAGAATGTTTTTCCTGAAAGAAAAAAAAGAGTTCCTATCTAAGGTCAGCTTGGCCAGACCTCCAAGAACTCTCTCTTTAACTGCTTGCTTTTTGCAGTCGATAGGAACGTATAAATTGTCCGCTTTTCATATCGTAATAGTAATAATTAAATTTATTGTCTTCATCTCTAAGGACAGCTTCCCAAAGCGGTCTGCGGTCCTCCATCCCCGGTTGAAGACGGATCCATTCCTTAACCTTCACCTGCTTGGATACTTTCTCTTGAATGTTCTCCGCCGTCATAAGATCTTTATCATATTCCGCCCCTTCGAACAACCCATCCCGAAACCATGCTGTTATGGGCTGATCTGCAGCGTTTCTTCCTTGCACGACGATATAGCTCGCCTTTCCATGGTACTGCGAAACTTTCTCCACCTGTTCGATTTCCGTGTAGGATTTCGCCAATACCGTTCCCTCTTCCTCCCACTTGCTTTTATCTCCCAATACACTGTAAAGGAGATGACCTGACTGCCATACTGCAAGCAGCAGCAGGAAAGACAAAACGATCAGCCAATTTCTCACTCAACCCTTCTCCTTTATTTAGCTTTGCCTCTATTATACCACAGCATTTTCATGCCATAACGCGCAAAAGGTTAAGAAAGTAAATCAAATGTGCAAATACTGTTATTCATGCTTGCCAAGGCAACGGACATAATATAGTTACCGCGCAAGAGGGAGGTGAATGCGTGGCCCTCAATGGAACTACCCTAAAATATATAAATGACATGCCTCCGGAAATTGTAGAACGATTAATGAACGATCACCACATGTCTTGGGTTGCTTTATCATCACCATTTCGTTTTCAGGAAGACGCAGCACCTTCATACAGACAGCCTGACTTCTCATCTTGGATCCAAATGGATTAGTGCGTTGCCTCCCGGAACCATCCTGCCGGACAGGCAGCAGACAGCCAAGCTTCCATCATTAGTGTGACTAAAAATACCCTACCTATACCTATGAATGTAAAAAGTCCCGCAAAGGGACTTTTTACCGTGAAAAATGTTTTTTATCTTTCTAGCAATTGGAACATGCGGTTTGCCTCGTAGATGATTTTCTCTTCATCAATCGTCAGCATTTCCCCCTTGGCTACCAGTTGAACCCCATCAACATAGACGTCTTGAACGTCATATCCGGAGGTCGCATAGACCATATGGGAAACTGGCTCATGAAACGGGTGGAAATGAGCGCGATTCGTCCGTACAAGGATAAAATCCGCTTTTTTTCCGACTTCCAGGGACCCCGTCTGATCTCCGATGAACATGGCGTCTGCCCCGTAGCGTGTTCCCATTCTGATTGCTTCCTCAGCCGGTACCGCTATCGGATCATAGTTAACTCCCTTGTGCAGGAGGGCTGCCATCTTTATTTCCTCGAACAAATTCAAATTGTTGTTGCTTGCCGAGCTATCCGTACCCAATGATACGGTAACCCCTTTCTTCAGTAGCTCCGGGACGCGTGCTACACCGCTAGCCAGCTTTAAATTACTGATCAGGTTGTGTGAGACCTTCACCTTTTTTCGAGCTAATAAGTCTATTTCCTCATCCGTTAAATGAACGGCATGGGCTACTAATGTTGGTCGGTCAAACACCCCCAACTGGTCGAGATGGGCCGGCGGCCGCTGTCCATAATCTTTCACATTCTGCTCCACTTCACGCATGGACTCAGACATGTGAATGTGGATAGGCAGGTCCAGCTCATGGGCTCTCGATACGATCTGCCTGATGTAGTCTGGCGGGCAGGTATAGGGAGCATGAGGCGACATCATAGTGGTAATTCTCCCACCCGCTTGTCTATGCCAATTGCGCGCAAAGCTTGTAGCTTCCTCGAGTTTGGCCTTTTGCACTTCCTCTGGGCAGAGTCCAATAATCCCCCTGGCCAGGCCTGCACGCATTCCGCTTTGTTCTACGGCTTCCGCCACTTGATCCATATGGTCATACATATCCATAAAAGTTGTCGTGCCCGTCCGCATCATCTCCACAATCGAAAGCAAGGTGCCCCACTTGACGTGTTCAGAGGTAAATTGACCTTCCAAAGGCCACATTTTCGTTTCTAGCCACTCCTGCAAAGGCAGATCATCCGCATAGCCTCTTAACAAAGACATAGCTGCATGGCCATGCGTGTTAACGAGTCCCGGCATGACGATGCAGCCTCTAGCATCGATAACTTCATCAAAACCGGAAAGGTCTTCCGGTACCTTCCCTACATAGGAGATGTTCCCGTTCTCGAAAACAAGGGCTCCCTTTTCGATAACTTCGTTTTGTTCATTTACCGTAACTATGGTACCATTGACCACTATTTTTTTCATCCATTTCCACTCCATTCCTTAGGCACACTCATATCGTTCATTTAAGCAAAGTTGTTTTCCAAAAGTCAAGTTACTTTTTGCTTAAGGAACTGAAGCAGTTGGTCCAAGGATTGATTTTTCTTTTCCGTTGTAACCGTAGAAAACAAGTCCCCTACAACACTCATTCGTTCTTTCATCGTTCGGATCGTAAAATCGGTGGGATGAAATCCCCGGCGGACCTCTTCCCAACTAACCGGCGCTGACACGGAAGCGGCCTCTCTGGCACGAGGAGAATAGGCCGCGGGTAAGGTTCTTCCTTCACCATGCTGGATGAAATCGAAATAAAGCTTGCTTCCCCGATTCTTCACTAATCGTTCAATCGTTACTTTTTTGGGGTACCGTTCGGCAATATAATGGGCAATAAACTTATTGAGCATATGGGTTTCATCATAGGTGTATCTCACTTCGATGGGAATATAAATTTGCAGCCCTGACGCCCCTGAGGTTTTGGGCTGGCTAAATAAACCTAAAGATTGGAGTACCTCTTCGATAAGAAGAGCAATTTCCAAAACATGCGAATAATCATCCAGGTCCATAGGATCCAAGTCAAACACCAGCTCGGTAGGATAGCGCTCTTGCTGATACCAATTAAAGCTCACATGAAGTTCCAAGCAAGCCTGATTGCCTAACCATACAAGAGTAGGCAGATCATTCGCTACAATATATTGCGTATCTCGCCATACATGGCTTTGAATCCATTCCGGAGCATGCTCCGGAATGTTTTTCTGGTAAAACGACTTTCCATGAATGCCGTCCGGGAACCTGATCGTTGTAAGCAACCGATTGCGTAAATAAGGCAAAAGAGCAGGCGCTATCTCCACCAGATAGCGAATATAATCCAATTTGGTCACTTCTGCTTCAGGCCAGAGTTTTTTTTGTGGATTGGTTATTCTCACCTTTCGGTCTTCCACTTCTACTTCAAATTCCTCTTGCCTCATGACAGATCCAACCTCGCTTCTTCCGGAGGAATGTCTACAAACCCTTGAATGTTAGGCTGCCTTAGACTGTATCCTTCGGTCCATTCCATGAACTTGATTTTGACTGTGATTTTAGGCTGAAGCCAAATGGCGTCCTTCATTCTTTCAGGCCGATTGGCAAAAGGACGCTCCTCCTGGATCAAGGGCTGGACAAGCGAAGTGAGCTCCCGCCATTCCTCTTTAGTCAGCTTGCCCGTGCCAGCGTGCCCAATGTACCATAGCTTCCCAGCAGAATCATAAGCGCCCAGCATTAACGCATTTACAATGCCCTGCCTTAATGTGATACCTCCAACCACCGCAATAAGATCCCGGAAATTCTTTTTCTTTTGCCAGCGCTTGTCCTTGCCGTCAAAAGTATAGGAGCTGAGCAGATCCTTCACAATAATTCCTTCCATGCCCTGCTGCCGGATCACCTCAAAAAGCGTATCCGCATCCCGATGAACGGTGACTAATTGGGCGTATTCCTGGGGTCGGATGATATTCCCGAGGATCTCTATTCGATCTTCTAAGGAACGATGATGGATCCATTGGCCATTGTAATAAAGAACATCAAAAATCATATACGTAATCGCTACATTCTTTTGAACTTCTTTTACCCGCTCCATACGGCGAAGCCCATCCCGCCGCATCACCTCATGAAACGACGGTTTCCCATTTTCCCCCAAAGCTATGATTTCTCCATCGAGGATAACCGAAGTAGCAGAGCAATAGGATTCGATTTTGGTTAATTCCGGGTAATGATTTGTTCGCTCGTTAATTCTGCGGTTGAAGAGTTTGATCTCCTCGCCATCAAAATAGGTAAGGACTCTAACTCCATCCCATTTTATTTGGGCAACCCATTCTTCACCTTCCGGCATGGTTTCTGTCGCAATGGGCTCAAAGGGAATGATCGGTGCTAATCGCATGACCGTTCTACACCGTAACCTTTTTGCGACGTTTTTTGGCGGGCTCCTTTGCTTCCTCTTCCTCGGCTTTCGGGTTTCTTTCGTGCTTAGTCGCTTCGAGGCTGGCCTGCAGAGCTGCCATCAAGTCGACTACCTTGCCAAGGCGCGGAGCCTCAGGCGCTTCCTGAATTTCTTCTCCCTCAATTTTGGCATGGATTAGCTCCGTGAGCTTTGCCCGATAGTCATCCGTATATTTTTCCGGATTAAAGTCTGTCGCCAAATTCTCTATCAGCTGCACAGCCATATTCATCTCTGACTCATTCAATTCCACCTGACCCGGTAAACCCGGGACATGATCAACCGCTCTCACTTCATCCGGATAGAAGATGGTCTCCATTACGATGCAATTTTTATAGAGGCGGACCGCTGCCAGGCTTTCTTTTGCCCTGATCGTAATTTTCGCGATCGCTATTTTTCCCGTTCGATTCATCGCTTCGCGAAGGAGCGTATAAGCCTTATCACCCGTCTCATTCGGAGAGAGGAAATAGGTTTTGTCAAAATAAATGGGGTCGATTTGTTCCAAACTGACAAAATCCAGAATTTCGATAGTCTTTCGAGTCTCTGGCATAATAGACTCGAGATCGTCTTCCTGAATGATCACGAAGCGTCCTTTTTCATACTCGTACCCTTTCACGATTTCCGCCAATTCCACTTCTCGATTGCAGGAAGGGCACATTTTTACATACTTAACCGGAGTTCCGCACTCTTTATGCAAATGTCGGAAACGAATATCCTTATCTTCGGTGGCAGAGAACATTTTTACGGGGATATTGACTAAACCAAAGCTAATCGAGCCTTTCCACATTGTATGCATGGATTTACACACTCCTTTGGTATTAGAGTGCCATCTTTACGCGGGAATTATAGACAAAAAGGGTTAATTCGCATCGAAATAACCCTTGGACTTTTCGCGTTTGATCCGATAATCTTCCCCATCGGAAAAGATGCTAATGGTACCATGATTTTTGGTCTGATAGATATCAATCCAGGTTTCATGCAATCGCTCCACCACTTCATCGACCCCTTCGGCTACTGTTTGGTTTTTGAAAATGATGGCCGCATGAGCATCTACCTTTTCTAAAAAAGCTGGGCTGGAGGCTTGATTGCTTCCACTGTCACTGACCTTCAGAATTTGCGACTTGACATTATATTTTTCCAGCAGCTCATTCTCTGCCGCCTCATTGATGTCACTGGTGAATAAAAATTTCACGTCTCCATGAATAAGCTGAAAAACCAGGGAATTGGCCTGGGGGGAAAGAGACAAGGGCTCTGCAGGGTGAAGTATCCTCATCTTGAACTGCGGCCACTCCAGAGTCTGACCTTCCTCAATCGTCTCGAGCTTTCGAACGGGACTGTGAATTTCGCGTAAAATAGTTTCCTTAATCAGTTTAGGAACAAGGACTTGATCTACCGGAAACCGTTCAAGAATTTCATCCGCCCCTCCAACATGGTGATCCATATCCCCCGTTAACACGAGAGCATCAATCTTAAGGATGTGATTTTGCTCCAGCAATTCAGCCAGCTCTGATCCGCTCTTCGCTGATCCTGCATCCACGAGCATCGTAAAACCGTCAGTTCCTTGGATTAAGGTGGACTCGCCTTGAGAAATGGCAAGAAAATGGACAGCAATTTCCTGAGCATCCTGTCCGTCTGGAAGAGCGGGATAGGGAGACTGTTCCATCGCCCACCCCTGACTTCCAGCCATCAGTAAAAAGAACCAAACAACTGCAATAGACTTTTTAAACAAACTAAACAAACTGGCATCACCCAGATCCTTTTGTCTTTCGATTTTATCCTAACCACTCATCGATCATAGGCAATAAATCGTCTAATGGACGAAAATGAAGGGGCGTGTCGGGCAGCGACTTGACAAAGTACTGACCATAGCGGGATTCTACGATTCGCTTGTCAAAAACAATGACTACACCCTTGTCTTTTTGGGTCCTGACCAAACGGCCAAATCCTTGCTTGAAACGAATAACGGCTTGTGGTACGGACAGATCCATGAATGGATTGCCTCGCTTGCTTTTAATATGCTCGCTTCTCGCCTCGACCACGGGATGGTTTGGAGGCCAGAAGGGAAGCCGGACTATCGCCAAGCACGACAAAGCCTCACCTGGTATGTCTACTCCCTCCCAGAAACTGCTCGTTCCGAGCAACAGACAGCGAGGGGTTTGCTTGAAGAGACGTGTTAGCTTACTTCTGCTGCTGGAATCCATGCCATGTCCCAATACCGTTAATCCTTCTCCCGATAGCATTTCCTTGAGAGGTTCATACACTTGTCGGAGCATTTGATAGGATGTAAATAGGACAAGCATTCTTCCTTCGGTCACCCGGGCCAGCTTAGCCAGGGATTCCGTCAGGTGTTGGACAAAATCCGTATCATTTCCGGACCGTAGGGCAGGGGCATCGGAAGGAACACAAAGCAAGGTTTGGCTCCGATAATCAAAGGGAGATGCATGTTCAATGGTTGATACATTGGAGGCATCCAATCCCATTCGCTGTAAAGAATAAGCAAAGGATTGATTCACGCTTAGCGTCGCCGATGTCAGCACTACGCTTTCTTTTTTTGAAAAAAACTGTTCGTTAAGAAGAGGAGCTACATCAATGGGAACCTGATACAAAAACACCGTTCTTCGATTCGTCCGAGTATCCAATTCCATCCAGTGAATTTGTCCCTCTTGAGGCTCTAGCATTAATTCCAGAATCAACTGCCTAAAATGAACTCCCCTTTTGATGGCACCATGCAAATCGGTTAACAGCCCGCGAATGCGAGAGGATATTTCCTTGTCAGCATGCAGCTCCGTATACAGGCTTTCAAGATTTTGCTCGAAGGAGCGAAACCATTCGGATACATAAGTGGCTGCTTGCCACGCTCCCTTCGCCGATTTTTCCGTCCAATCTGCACTTGAGTACCGCTTCACTAGTCTGCCCGCCTCGGTCCCTTCCTTTGCTGTTCGCACTCCCCAATTATAAAGGCGTACATACCAATCCCGCACGAATTCCCTTCCCTCGACTAACTGGTTCATGCAGGCCTGAAGACGGTCCCGGACTGAGCTGGAGAGATCCGAAAACTGAGTCAGTTCCTTGTCCAGCTTCTCCAGCATCCCCATTCCGCGATCTGAGCTTAGTTCAGAAAGCAGGTTCTCTATTTGCAAGGAACTTAAAGACAATCCCAGGTGATGACTGGCCACATCCTCAAAGTGATGAGCCTCATCGATGACCGCATAATCATAGCTGGGAAGAAGTCTTTGTTCTGCTTTCATATCGGTAAATAGCAGCGAATGGTTCGTGATAATGAGATCCGCCTCTTGGGCTTGTCGCCGTGCGGCAAAATAGTAGCAGCGAGAAAACCATGGACACTGATTGTTCAAGCAAGAGTGCGTGTCGCTTTGCACTTGCCGCCAGTAGATTTGTCCTCCTGAAGGCAAATTGAGTTCTTCTACATCGCCTGATTCCGTTTCCGTCAGCCAGATCAGAATCTGTCCCTTGGAAAGCTGGATATCGAAATTGTCCGTGGCTTCCATCAGGCTTTGTTCATATTTTCGCAGGCAAAGATAATTATTGCGTCCCTTAAATACCGCAGCATTCACTTCAGATTCAAACAATCGGTTGAGCAAAGGAAGATCTCGGCTGAACAATTGCTCCTGCAGCTGAATCGTATGAGTGCTGATGACCACCTTTTCGCCTTCCTGCTTCGCCCAGTATAAAGCCGGAATCAGGTAAGCCAAGGATTTCCCCGTACCCGTTCCCGCTTCAATTAAGGCATGTCTGGAGCGGGAGAAGGCGTCATAGACTTGCTTCATCATTTCCTGCTGTGCGGGGCGCCATTCAAACTCCTCCATCTCTTGTTGGAGCTTATCCTGGATCCTTTTCAAGAATTCTTCATATGTACTTTCTTCATCGCCATTGTCCGGCTCTGTTGCAGGGCGCGTACGCAAGGCGAATTGCCTGTACATCTCCAGATCTTCCCGATCGTCTTCCACCTTTCCCTTCATGAGGCGCTGATGCTCGATATGGCGAATCAGCTCGGCGACATCCGAAGAAAACCCCTTCGTTAAGTCAGCCAGACGCTGTATCGCTAAATAGGGCAAGCTATCTAGCTTATCCAGGAGGGATAGAAAAATATGAGCTGTAGCCATTGCATCGGAATCGGCTTGATGAGGCGTCTCGTGCTCGATGTCCAGCTCCATGGAAAGATCAGAAAGCTTGTACCCGGACTGGTTAGGCAAAAGCAGCCTGGATAATTCGACGGTATCTAATATAGGTCCCGAAAAGGGGTTATATCCGTTCTCCGTTAAAGCATGCTGTAAGAAGCCTAAATCAAAAAATACATTATGAGCAACAAAGACAGAGCCATCCAATATCTTTAAAAGTTCGGGAAGAATGTCTTCAATGACTGGAGCATCCGCTACCATATCATCATTTATCTGCGTCAGCTGTTGTATAAATATCGGAATGGGTGTCTTTGGATTAACTAATGTGGAAAATTGGGAGACAATCTCCCCGTCTTCAATCAGGACGGCGCCGATCTGGATAATGCGGTCCCCGTCCTTTGGCTTATTGCCGGTAGTTTCAAAATCAACCACTAAAAACTTATTCAATCGGTTCACCTCAGGTCATTTGGCGTATTTTCATACACCGCTGCTAACTTTCATCTTACCACAACCTGCACCGATTCACAGCGTATACTCCCAAATCCGCATGGCTTCTTCCTTTTTTCCTAGCGCATAGTTCGTTAATCCTAGCCAGAGGTAACTGTCCTTCAAATCCGGACTTTCTTGGATGGATTGCTCAAAATGTTTTTGCGCGACGATATAATCGCCTTTGGCCAATCCCACTCTTCCCAGTTGCAAATAGCCCAACCCCCTTGTCGGAGCATGGGAATCAGAGGATAGCTGCAAGCCATACTTTTCTGCCTCGTGCCATTCCTGCAAGCCAATATAGACGTGAACCAGACCAGCTGCAGCCAAAGGGTACTGCCCTTCCTGCTGGAGAATTTGCTTAAAGATGTGCTCCGCCTCTTTGTATTCTTGGATCTGGCACAAAATCCAACCGTAAGAAAACTGATAATCAGGATTCTTTGGAGAAAGGGAAATTGCCTTTTTGATGTAGCTCATGCTTACCGGGATTCCTTCCGCATGCCATAAATTCCAACCCATCCCATGCCAGGCTCCTGCATTTTCGGGCTCTCGGTTCAGGATAAGCTGGTAACAAACCACAGCATTGCCGAATTGACGCAGATTTTCGAAGGCAAGACCAATCTGCCATAGAAGATCCGGATCCTCTGACGCTTGAATGATTTGCGTCAATGTCTGTTCAGCTTCTTTGTCATCACCCAATTCTTGATAGCATGTAGCCAGCTGCAGGTGAACTTCCCAATCGTCCTTGCACTCTTTGGCTAGCATTTCCCAGGTTGGTCTTGCTTCCTCGTACTGCCTCAGCTTCATCTGCACTAAAGCTTTATTAAAATAAGGATCCCTTAGCTTAGGATAGGCCCCGATTGCCCCTTCGAAATGAAAAAGCGCCTGATCCCACTTTTCTGCCCCTGCCAGCAGGGAACCTTGCGCATTGAGTGCGGTTGCTTTTAACAAGCGATTTTCAGTCGTTTTTCCGATAAAGTGAAACTGATGCTCCGCTTGGTCCCACTGCCCATCCATCATGAGACTGAAGCCAAGAAATAAGCGGGCAATATCCAGTTCCGGCTCTTCCTCCAAAACCTCCTGGAAATGCTTTACAGCATGCCCATACATTAGGAGGCTATAATAGCCTTGCCCCTTTCGGAAGCAATGGGCCGCTTGACCTGATAAAAAACTGACCATCTCTGGTTTTTTGGATGGTTTGTCTTCTAGCTTCATCAATTCCTTGAATATTTTCTCGGCTACTTCATCTGGCATCTCTGCTAGCTCTGCGTCCATGTTACCTGTAGTATAGGGAAGATGCCCTTGTAATTTGTTCTGCAGTTTGGTCATGCGCTCTTCAAAAAGGAGCCACTGATCTAAAATATCATCGCTCACTTTTCGCAGCTCCATGACCTCGGAGAGAAGCTTTTCCTTTGAGGTTGGGGAACTCACTGCTGACCAATTATTTTCTATTCCCTCCAACCGTTCCATCAATGAGCAAAAGAGGTGTTTTACCAGCATATTGGAACCACCTTTTTCATATTTCCCCTTATTTTTTCCGGAAACAACAGAAAAATGCGGCCTGTTTCCAGACCGCATGTACTTTAGTAAATGGTTGCGTGAATTTCTTCACCCAACATCTCAATTATTTTGTTGTTTTCATCCATAACTGCCACTTTAGGTTGGTGCCGTTTCGCTTCTTCATTCGTAAGTTGGCAATAGGAAATGATAATTACCTTATCTCCAGGCTGGACAAGCCTAGCTGCTGCTCCATTCAAACAGATGACGCCGCTTCCGCGCGGCCCGGGAATGACATAGGTTTCTAATCGCGCTCCGTTGTTATTGTTGACAATTTGGACCTTTTCATTGGGCAGGATATCCACCGCTTCAATCAAATCGGTATCAATGGTAATACTCCCCACGTAGTTCAAATTTGCTTCAGTAACTGTAGCTCGGTGTATTTTGGCATTCATCATCGTTCGCAGCATGCTGTTCTCTCCCTTTACCTTCCATAATAAGTAAATTATCTATTAGTCTTGTCTTTCCAAATCTTACTGCAAGGGCAATAAGAAAGGCCGAATCATCAAATGTCTCTATAGCTTCCAATGCCGGATAGGACAATATTTCAACGTAATCGATATCCGCCAGCGGTTGGCTGCTAATTCGATTCAGAATCGTTTGCTTGACCTCTTGCGGGGAATTTCCCTTCCCATAGGCCGTTCTCGCCTCTAGTAAGGACTGGCTCAGAACAAGGGCTTGTTTTCTTTCCTCATCATTAAGATACACGTTTCGAGAACTCATAGCCAATCCATCTTTTTCCCGAACGATAGGGCAGGGCACCACATGAACAGGGAGGTTCAGGTCCTGAACCATTTGCTGGATGACAGCTACCTGTTGCGCGTCTTTTTGCCCGAAGAAAGCATAATTCGGCTGCACAATATTGAACAGCTTGCAGACAACCGTGGCAACCCCGTCAAAATGCCCAGGTCGCGAAGCGCCGCATAACCGCTCGGTGACTCCCGAAACTTGGATGACGGTTTTGGTAGCTTGCGGATACATCTCCGCTACGCTAGGGACAAAGAGAAGATCAACTCCTCTTTGTTCCGCCATCGCCTGATCCCGTTCCAGATCTCGGGGATACCGCTCTAAGTCCTCGTTCGGCCCAAACTGCAAGGGATTCACAAAAATACTCATCACTGTTAGGTCGGTGTGCCGTTTTGCCTCGTCCACTAAGCTCATGTGCCCTTCATGAAGAAAGCCCATGGTAGGTACGAAACCAATCGTCTTGCCTTGCGCTCGCTGTTCTGCCGTCCATAACCGCAAGGCTTCTATTGTTTCTGCAATTTTCATACCGTGACCTTCTCCCCATAGAGCTGCCGGATCGTTTCTTCCTTCATGGAAAAGTTATGCTCCATTGCCGGAAAAGCCCTTTGCTTCACTTCCTTGGCATACTCCGCTATGGCAGCAGAAATCTGCTCTCCCACCTGGGCATAAACTTTTACAAATTTAGGCTTGATGGAGCTCGCATATTGAATCATATCATGCAGAACTAGCACTTGACCGTCACAACCCGCTCCTGCCCCAATGCCAATCGTTGGGATATCCAGCCGATCTGAAATATAGGAACCTAATTGATGAGGCACGCACTCCAGAACAATAGCAAAAACACCGGCTTCCTGAAGGGCTAAGGCATCCTCCATCATTTTTTCAGCATCCTCTACGGATCTTCCCTGTACCTTATACCCGCCAAGCTGATGAACCGATTGCGGGGTCAGTCCGATATGGGCTACAACTGGAATGCCTGCGGCAACAAGCTTTTCAATGACCGGACATAGCTCTTTTCCGCCTTCTAGCTTAACGGCTTTAGCTAATCCTTCTTGCATCAGCCTCGCTGCATTCCTTAACGTTTCATCCGGACTCAGGTGATAGGTCATGAAAGGCATATCTGCCACGACAAAAGCTTTTTTTGCCGCGCGAGTAACCGCTTTTGTGTGGTGGATCATATCGTCCAGCGTGACAGGGACGGTGGAATCATATCCTAGAACGACCATGCCTAAGGAATCCCCCACGAGAATCATTTCCGCTCCGGCTTCTTCGGCAAGCTTTGCTGAAGGGTAATCATATGCCGTCACCATTACAATCGGTTCTTTTTCTTTCTTCATTTCTCGAAACGCGGATGTCGAGTAGACTCGATCTGTTGCCATTTGCTCCCCCATTCTTCTGAGCGCAAACCAAATATAAAAACCCCAAAGGCATGAGAGCCCGTGGGGTGGACATGACAATACAGAGGCATGCCGTGCTATGCACGGATTCTTCTGTCTCGGTCCATTAATAGGCTCAGAGCAGATTTTAATTAAGCATGCTTAAATTTCTTTCTTCGCTTTTGCATATCACTCAGTTACATTGTGCTATTCCTCTATAGGGAGGATACAGCCAACTTGTCCTTAGTATAGCAGAATTGCCCTAAAGTTCAACTAATTTCTATATCGGCTGAGTACACTTTCTCTACGCTTCCGTCATCCTTTTGGACCAACAGGACCCCTTGATCATCAATTCCCAGGGCGAAACCGGTCATGGTGCCACTCATCTGCCGAATGATCAGATTTTTCCCAATCGAAATGGCATGTGATTCCCAACGGCTTTTAATAGGAGCAAACCCTTCTTCAAGATAAAGTTCATACAGCTCTTCTAATTTTTGCAGAAGGTTTTGAATGAGCTTTACCCTTCGGATAGGCTCCTTTTTTTCCAGCATAAGGGACGTAGCGATCCCCGAGAGCTCCTCAGGGAATGAAGGGGTATTCACATTAATGCCCACTCCGATAATTAAGTAATTTATACAATCCGATTCAGCATTTAGCTCGGTTAAAATTCCGCAAATTTTCTTCCCGTTCAATAAGATATCGTTCGGCCATTTAATTTGCACCGGCAATTCCGTTTCTTCCCGGATCGCTTCAACAATAGCCACCGCAGTAAGAAGGGTCAGCTGCGGGCAGCGATGCAATTCCAGCTTTGGCCGAAGCAGAATGCTCATCGATACTCCGCTGCCTGGCGGTGAATGCCACACTCTGCCTAGCCTGCCCTTGCCGCCCTCCTGGTGATCCGCAATGACTAGGGTGCCTTCCGGTGCCCCTTCCTTTGCCAAGCTATGGGCTTTGTGCTGTGTTGAATCCACCGATGGAAAATAGTGTACTTCTTTGCCCAAATACTTTGTATTTAGCCCCCATCTCACTTCTTCCGGATAAGGCACATCAGGTGAGGAAAGGAGACGATAGCCTGAACGTCGAACCGCTTCGAATTCATAGCCCTCCCCTCGCAATTCCTCGATATGCTTCCAGATGGCTGTACGCGAGCAGGAAAGGGCATTGCTCAGGCTTTCGCCCGAAACAAAATCCCCCTCGGCTTCTTTAAACATCTTCAAAATTTCATCTTTCATATCCAACCTTAACCTTTCTGGCCTGGTAAAATAAAACCTTCGATAAGACGCTAACCCAGTTTTCTAGCTTCCTTTAAGAGTAATTCGCGATCATTTGGCATGCCTTCCAGGGAAACCTGTTCAAACAAATATTGCAGCGTTCTCCCTATCCACGGTCCGGATGGTTTACTGCTGTCCAGCATTAAATCCTCGCCCGTAACAGCAAGCTGTTTCATATCCCGAAGAAGAATCTGCTGATCCCAATGGTTCAAGCATTCATCGTCGATAGAAAATGGATTATAGAAAGCGCGTGATAAAGCCCGACATTGCTTAACTTTTTCTATACCATAGCGAAGAAGGAGCCTCTTCGCCTCCCTCTCACCCTCCAGAGGGAGCTGAGCTATCTCTAGGCAGACAGCCACCTCTTGTATAAACTTTTTAGGAAAGCGCCAAAGCATCAGAAATTGCTTAGCTTCCTCAGCTGAATCTTCGAAACACAAGGCAGCCCATCTCAGCGCTGTATTTTCGCACTGGTTCGTCCAATGCTTATTAGGGTGTTGTGACAGTTTGAGCGCTTTTGAGCGCCAGTCCGAAAAAGGCAGTATTCCCTCCGCCGCAAGGAGGTCGATCGCTCTCACGGGATGATCCCCTTCGATCATTTTGATCATTTCGTCCCGGATTCTTTCCTTGGAAATTTGATTTAATCCCGCACTGGTGGCTTTCATTGCAGCCCAAGTGGCAGATTCGATCTGCAAAGCATATCGAATGCTGAAGCGCAACCCCCTAAGAATGCGCAAAGCATCTTCCTCAAAACGCTCATAAGGATTTCCTACCGCACGAAGAATCGATTTTCCCAAGTCCTGTTTCCCATTAAAAGGATCAATAAGATTGCCTTGGAGATCCATTGCCATGGCGTTGATCGTAAAATCGCGTCGTCCCAGATCCACCGTGATATCATCAACAAACTCCACCCCTAAAGGATGCCGGTGATCAGCATATCCCAAATCTTTGCGAAAGGTGGTAACCTCAAACGACTGCTCCTTCCAGTGAACGGTTACTGTCCCATGCTGAATTCCCGTCGGAATCACCTTCGGAAACAAGCTCATCACTTGATCCGGACTGGCGGATGTAGCAATATCAATATCTTGGACGGGAAGTCCAAGCAATTTATCTCGAACAAAGCCTCCTACCTTGTAAGCGAAGAATCCCTTTTCCTCAAGAATGGCAAGAAGTTCATCAGCAGCTTGTTCCAACCTTGTAACCTCCTTCCTTTAACAAAATATAATGTAGAGAGGAGGTGAAAAGAATGCGCGTATTCATAGGCGTATTGGTATTATTATCCAAGATATTTCAAACCAGGCCAGTTCGCAAATAATCGGAATTTGGATAATTAGGATTTTCCATAAACCAACCGTTCATAAATCTGCTCATATTCCTTGGCTATCTTTTCTTGGCAGAACATGTAGTATGCCCGCTGAAGCGACTGTTTCGAAAACCTGGCATATAGTTCATCCGTGTTGAGAAGCAATAACACCTTTTCAGCCATTCCTTCGATATCGCCTATGGGCAGGAGATAGCCGGTCTGTCCTTCCTCTACGACTTCCGGTATTCCTCCGGTATTCGTTGCGACCACCGGTTTGCCGCATGCCATCGCTTCTAGAGCCACCAAACCAAAGCTTTCTTTTTCGGAAGTCAGTAATAATAGGTCTGCAAGGGAATAGACACAAGCGAGATTATCCTGCTTCCCCATGAAGCGAACGTCTTGAGACAAGCCCATCTCTTGAACAAGTTGACGTACCATGGAGGTATCAGGACCCTCTCCAATGAGCAATAATTTCGCAGGCATGGATTGCCGAACCCGGTCAAAGACCTTAATGACGTCCTGTGTTCTTTTAACTGGCCTAAAATTAGATACATGAATGATAATTTTTTCTCCATTCGGAGCCATCTGTTTCTTTACTTCAGTCATATCCCGCGGATAATACTCCCGCTTATCTACGAAGTTATACACCTTCTCAATTGGTTTTTCTACTCCAAGAAGCTGTTTGGTTTGATTGATTAAATCCTGTGACACCGCCGTTACCGCATCGCTTTTCTCGATCCCGAAACGAATCATGTTGCTGAGTGTCCGATCATAGCCCAGCACCGTAATATCCGTGCCATGCAATGTAGTCACAATTTTCAGGTGGTCTCCTACCATTTCCTTGGCTAGATGAGCACTGATCGCATGCGGAACGGCATAGTGAACATGCAATAAGTCCAGTTTCTCCGTCTGAGCCACTTCCGCCATGCGACTGGCTAAGCTTAAATCGTAGGGCGGATAACGGAACACGTTGTACCGATTAACCTCTACTTCATGGTAAAAAATATTTGGATAAAACTTTCCTAACCGAAACGGCATATCGGATGTTATAAAATGCACAACATGCCCGCGCTCAGCCAAAAGCTTCCCCAACTCTGTAGCTATTACGCCAGAACCGCCCACTGTCGGATAGCATGTGATCCCAATCTTCATGGTTTTTCCTCTCAAGGTAAGTAGTCTAAGGAAAGGGGAGCAGAGGATTTAAACCCCTCTGCAAAACCCTTGCCTATTTTTCTTCCGAATACATATTCTCTGCTGCGGATTTGTTCGAAGTACCCTGTGTTCAAGGGTGTATCCACTCTGCCATTCGCCGGCATAAACTGGCTTTCATAGGCTTCTAAGATATGTATCTTCTGATCATACACATCTGTAACGTTGATGCAGAAATCCGGATCGGTAAAATCATTGATAAAGTAATGATAAAAGCGGGAAACCTTAAAAGGTTCTCCAGCTTCTGGAGCAAACTTGCGAATTCCTGCACTGAATATAGCTTCCCGAACGAGACGACTGCACCATTCATGGTCCGGATGACGATCCTCCCAATAAGGGGCAAGAATAATGGAAGGCTTCCATTCTCGGATCACGCGAACCAATCGTCCGATCTGCTCCGTACCCAATTGAATCTGCCGGTCCGGAATGTCCAGATTGATGCGATGTTTGGCCCCCATGCGAATCCTTGCCCGTTCTGCCTCTTGCTTTCTAGTCTCCACATCCCCATTCGATGAGAGCTCTGCTAAGGTCAAGTCGCACAGGATGATGGTCTGTCCCGCGGAGGCTTGCTTGTAAAGGGTGCCGCCAGCTCCGATTTCAATATCATCCGCATGAGCTCCAATAGCCAATATATCTGCAGCCATGTTTTTTTATTCTCCTTTATACTTATCTACGACTTCTCTCCAACTAAAAAATCCGTGCTCTACCGCTTTTATTAATAGTTCGGCAGTAGCGACATTTGTAGCTAGCGGAATCCCATAGACATCACATAGGCGGAGCAATGCATTGACATCAGGTTCGTGAGGCTGAGCAGTCAACGGATCACGGAAGAAGATGATGAGATCCAAGTCTCCTGTAGTTACGAGAGCCCCAATCTGCTGGTCTCCCCCTAATGGACCTGAGGCCAGACGATGGATATTCAAATCGGTCTGCTCCATGATCCTCGAACCAGTTGTTCCGGTAGAATACAATGTATGTTGGGAAAAAATATGTTCATAGGCAATCATGAAATTAACCAATTCACTTTTCTTCTTATCATGGGCAATTAAAGCAATCTTCATGGGACCCTCCTGCGAGCATTAATCCATTACATTCTCAAGACCGTAAACAAGGGTATTCAAATCGATGACTTTCTTAATGGCTAAATTGATGCCTGGCATAAAGGATTCCCGATTCATGGAATCATGACGTATGCTCAATGTTTGTCCAACATGGCCGAAGAGCACTTCCTGATGGGCTACCAATCCGGGCAAGCGGACGCTGTGAATGCGGAATCCATTATAGTAGCCGCCGCGAGCCCCGTCGATGATTTCCTCTTCATCCGGATGTCCCTGTTTGAATTCTTGCCGGGTCTGTTGGATCAGTTCTGCCGTTTTTACCGCTGTACCGGATGGGGCGTCCAGTTTCTTATCATGGTGCAGCTCAATGATTTCCACATGCGGCATATAGCGAGCCGCTTCCCTTGCAAACTTCATCATGAGGATGGCCCCGATGGCGAAATTTGGGGCGATAATGGCTCCGACGCCTTTCTCGCGGGACAGGTCGTCCAATTCCTGAATCTCGTCCGCACTTAACCCGGTTGTCCCTACAACCGGTCTGACCCCGTGTTGAATCGCAAGTTCCATATTGTTCTTTACCGCCTGCGGGGTCGTTAAATCCACGAGGACATCCGGTCTATAATTCAGAAAAGCTTCTTCTAGAGAAGTGAGGAAAGGTACACCATGAACGCTGGCTCCCTCTCCTCTAGATCTGGGGGAACCTACTTCAGCCACCAATTCCAATTCTGGGTCAGACATGACCATCTTGACGGCCTCTTGGCCCATTCTCCCTTTTGAACCTGCTACTGCGACGCGAATTGACATATTTGTTTCTCCTTTTTCTCTTCGTTAGTCTTCTTGAAATAGGCATGCTTTCAACAGCTCTTTCGCCTCCCGGTGGCTTGGATCCAAAGCCAGTAGCTCCTGAAGGGCATCAGCCGCTTCATCCGCCATTCCTTGCTCTTTCAGCATCATGGCATAAAGCAATCGAGACTGGGTATTGATCGGATCCAATTCAATGGATCGTTCAAGCAAAGGCAAAATCGCCGACATCTCTTCCCCTTTCCTCATTTTGGAAAGGGCATCTTTCGCCAGTATCCGTCCCTCCAAGAAAGCCTTGTGCTGACGGTAAACCGGATTATCCGGACTGATTCGAACAGCCTGTTGGATCGTTGCCATGGCATCTTCCAAATTATTGTTTCTGGCGTAAGTGATTGATAATTTATAATAATAAGCTGAATTATTAACGTCACGGCTTATTGCTTTTTTAAACAATTCAATGGCCTTCTGGTAGTCTTTCTGAAAGATGGCACGGTAGGCTTCCTTGATAAACTCCTTTCCTGGATTCATAGCATCACATTCCTTTTTAGCGAAGGTTCTATCATGCTACAGTATATGTACAGCCTATCAAGTCCGTGTGGCCTATCTTAGTACCAAATTATACAGGATTATGTATCTATTGGAAAAGAGGGAACTACTCTTTTCTTGTCCAGCGATTTGCATCTCTTGTGTTAAACTTGTGCATCATTTTATGAAAAGCTTCTTCTAGATCAATATTCAAGGAGTTGGCAAAGCAGGTTAGTATAAAAAGACAGTCAGCCAATTCCATATCGATGGAATTCTCCTCCTCATCGGCCCGCTTGGGTTTTTCGCCATAATAATGGTTTACCTCCCGCGCCAATTCTCCCGCTTCCTCCGTTAGTCTGGCCATAAGGGCCAATGGGCTGAAATACCCCTCTTTAAACTGTGAAATATAGGCATCAACCTCGGCCTGCATTTCCTTGATCGTCATTTCTTTGGACATGAATTCCATCCTTTCTTCATTTTTTCTTTTTTCATAGACCAATTATACCACGTTCCTTTTTCCTCACCTATTTCCTAGACAGTTTGAGAACATACTAGGTATTATTAAGGAGGCTGTGATTAATTGGTCTAGCATAACGGGAGAAAGTCCGGTTATTTCAAAAAACGTGAAAAATTCGGGATAAAATAACAGGAGAATATCCGCTTATTAAATTGAAACACAGGAAAAAACCTTGTTTTACTGGACTTAACCGGAAAAAGTCCCCTTATTTTCCACTTTTTCTTTAAAAATTGTTAAATAAGCGGAAAATCTCCTGTTATCACCTGACTCCCAGATTCAGGCCAACTCAATACATAATTCCGTTAGGTGGTATTTGATGAAACAGCGAGTCAGAAATATCATAATGATTATCCTCGGTTCCGGCCTAATGGGCTTCGGCATCAACTATTTTAACATTGCCAACAATCTAGCTGAAGGCGGGGTAACAGGGATCACCATCCTCCTAAAGTTTATCTTCAACTGGGACCCAGGTTTGGTTAACCTGCTCATTAATATTCCCCTTTTGGTTTTAGGGTGGAGGGTACTTGGGCGTATTGCTTTAATCTATACGATTATTGGAACGGTATCTTTATCCTTTTTCTTATCGCTCTTTGGTCAATTTCGACTTCCGCTGGAGGACTCACTGCTTGCTGCACTATATGCAGGGGTATCGTTGGGGGTAGGGCTCGGTATTGTTTTTCGTTTTGGGGGCACCACAGGCGGTGTGGATATTATCGCTCGACTGCTCAATAAATACAAAGGCTGGAGTATCGGACGGACAATGTTTGTGGCCGACTTTTTCGTTATCGGCATATCTTTGATCTACTTGGATTTAACAGGAGCCATGTATACTTTAGTCGCGGTTTTTATCGGGGCTCGGGTCATTGATTTTGTGCAGGAAGGAGCCTACTCTGCGAAAGCGGTTACGATCATTTCAGATCATAATGAAGAGATTGCTAAGAAAATCATGGTTGAGATGGAAAGAGGGGCTACTTTATTAAGTGGAAAGGGCGGCTGGACCGGAATTCAAAAGAATGTGCTGTATTGCGTTGTCAGCCGCCAGGAAATGATCCGTGTCAAAAGCTTAGTCCATGAAATTGACCCTTATGCCTTTATCATCGTAAATGATGTTCACGAGGTGCTCGGGGAAGGCTTTACCCATGACGAGCAAAAGCGCCCGCTGAAAGAAGCTTAACTTTAAGCTCCGGGGCTCCTCTAGGAGCCCTCGGTCATGTTACTAACTTAAAATCAACTTGTCCAGCGTCTTCACTAGAGTGTCGATCTGGGGTTTCGTAATTTGGGCGTTCGCGCCAACAGCCTCACCCTTATGCTTCAGGGATTCAGAAATTAAGGAAGAGAAAATGACGACCGGAATTCGCTGAAGATGCTCATGTTCTTTTACTTTTTTGGTCAGGTGCAGCCCATCCATTTGGGGCATTTCGATATCTGTAATGAGAAGATGAACCTGGTCTTGGATATTTTCCTTATGTTGACTGGAAAGTTCAAGAAGATATTCCCAGGCTTGCTTCCCATCCTGAAAGATATGATGCTGTAAATACCCGGCCTTCGCCAGTGTCTCCTCGAGAAGCTTGCGCAGGATTCCCGAATCTTCCGCTATAAGGATGCGCTTGCTCTCCCTTTCCTGTCGAATGGCCACATGATTTAAACGGTTTACATTAATGCCCGTATCGGGATTGATATCAACTACGATTTTTTCAAAATCCAGCAGCATGATCATTTTATTTTCGAGCTTGATAACCCCAACCAGGGAACCTCCGGACTGTAGCATTTCAGAAGGCTTTTCAATTCGTTCCCAGGAGATTCGGTGAATTTGGTTTACCCAGCCAACATGGAAAACCACTTTCATTTCATTAAATTCCGTAACGATGAAACTTCCTTCATTCCATGCAAGCTCCTCTCTTAAGCCAAGTACCCGGGGAAGGTTAATCACCGGCAGGATTTCGTTCCGCATGAGGATGAGTCCGGAAATATGGGGGTGTGAATGAGGCAGTTTGCTTACCTTTTGAGGGGCTGTAATTTCCCTTACCTTCGCAACATTAATGCCGAAGCACTGTTCCTTATCAGTTGTTATGCCGAGCTCCAGCACCTCTAATTCATTCGTCCCGCTTTCCAGAAGAATCTCTTTTTTTATAGGCTGGATCATCACCAAGCATCATCCCTTTAGTTTTTATCATTATTTCTATATTCTAAAGGAATATCACTATAAATGTAATCATAGAGTTATGTCGTTTTTTTGAAAAAACAAAAAAGGCGGTAAGAAACCACCTTATATACTGAACCTCTGAGCCCTATACATTCTCCACCCCACATACGATAAAACCGTAAATAAGATCATAGCCATTAAAGTAATCATCGCAATCGGCGAATTGCTGCTGATATACCATGCAAAAGTAAACTCCTCCTTACCCAAAAATACGTTCCCCGTGACTTCTCTTAGCTGCTCCAATGCACTCTGGACGGCGAGCCAATTCACTTCGCTCTGCCGTGATTGTTGCTGCAAGAAATTATATAAGGAGTCCAGCATTTGCATCGTAGAAGGTGAATGGTTAACAGCAAAGGAAGGCTTTAAAATCATATACAGCTGCATATGCTCCTGAAGGGCCGTATGGAAATCACTTACCTCTTTGCGCTGGGAGTGATGAATCATTTTACTCACTTGCTCCACATAGGTCATATGATACCCCCGCCAAATCGGCTGGTTAGGGTGAGTCAAAGCATCAATAAACAAGCGAATCTGCGTCGCGTGCCATAACGCCTCCTTTTTATCAGGAGATACGGCAGCGTAAACTTGCTTTCCTTGCACTAAAGCATTCGATGCCAACTCTAAAGCTTCTATACTGATTTTCTTATGGAATCCAACTTGGGTAAACCCTTGTGCCAGTTCATCCAATTTTGCTTTTGCTTCCAATATCTCCCCATGCTCGGTATGTCTCAGTACTTCCTGGGATAGGCGATCCAAATTTTGCATCAACTCTTGCTGTGATATTTCCTGATCCGCAGAAACAATTGCAGGTAGGCACAACACCATCAAGAGGATGGTTATCATCAAGCGATAGAATCTCTTATTCAACTTTAACCCTCCCTCTTCGACATCTACCTTCATCTTATGGGAGGCAGGACAAGTTTAGACCTGTTAATATTCTTTTGCACCACTATTTAATTCACTTTAACCAACACAAAAGACCGACATATAGCCGGTCCTCCCTCAAAGGTTGAACTTAAAGATTCCGAGTTATTCGTGGATGGAATCTATGTATCAAATCTCCTAGGTACTGAAATTAGGTCTTACAACTCCACTAAGAGGCGCTAGACACCTTACTCCGGTTTGTCTTCATCCGTCATCTGAATGTCTTTTGGCGGTTCATACCCTTCATAGTTAACTGTACCCACCATTCCAGAACTGGCATGATGCAAATCGTGGCAATGGAATAGCCAATCTCCAGGGTTATCCGCTGGGAAGGCCACTTCTACCGATTCATCCTGCTTCAGCAAAATGGTATCCTTACAAATTTCCGTCGATACGGCTTGCCCATTTCTTTTTAATACGCGGAAGAAATGTCCGTGCAGGTGCATTGGATGATCGGCATTGCTTTCATTCTTTATCGTTACGTTAACCCAATCTCCCTGTTTGACTTCCAAAGCGGGGACATTCGGGAAAAATTCTCCATTAATCGGTTAGACGGTTTCCATATTTCCGTTCGCTTGCACCATTTTCTCAGTTAGAGTCATGGTGTAGGTTTTTTCGAACTTAGCTGGCAGAGCCGGGCGTTCCGGTAATGGGATCTTCGGCCATTCCTTTGCCCCTGTGCTGGCGAGCTCCCCTTCCACCCTGAAAGGAATACGCAACGGCTTGGAGGACTGGATAAAGGTGGTCATGCTGTGGTTATTCGTTGCTGCACCATCGCGAAGTTCCTTAAACGCCCAATCGCCGCTCTTGTCTGCGCGGATTAAAACATCCACCCGCTCACCCGGGGCGATCGTAAATCCGATATCCTGCTGAACCTCCTGCTCGACAGGCTGACCGTCGAAGGATATGATTTTGCCCTGATGCCCTAGGAGATGCAAGGTGCGGCGGATATTGCCGGAATTAAGGAATCGAAGGCGAACCAGTTCTCCTTTTTTTGCCACTAAAGGCTCAATCGCCTCTTCCGCTTTGCCATTCACGGAGACCAAATCATAATTCGCCATATGATCTCCCTGCGAACCTCCTTGCTCCATTCCAGCCATGGCATGCGGGTTTCCTTGTCCTTCCGGAGTAGCGGCTGAACTAGCCCATTCATCCAAATGGTCTCCACGGTCTGTTCCTGCTTAGGCTCCGGCGCGGTGCAGGATTTCTATATTCAAATTGCCATATGTTAAAACTTCACAATTACAAAAACTGAAAAAATGATTCAAAATTATGATATAGTAACATTCAACAACTTATTAGTTTTTTTGTCCAATACAGCATTAGGATTTAAAAAATCCCTCAACAGGGTTTGTTGGTATGAGAAGGGAATGTTAAATCATGAGGCTAAAAAAAATGGGTATACGAGTTTTATGGTTATTTTTCATAACCTTTGTAATTCTTACTGGATATTATGGATCTGTTTTATATAATTTTTCAGAACGGATCAACCAAAATGGAGATAATCAACGCGCTCAAGCAGAAACCAAAACTGAACCAATCAAGCTTCCGGAATGGAAAGGTACAGAGCCCGTTAGTATACTTTTGTTAGGTACGGACAAAAGAGAAACTGAATCCTCTATGCGTTCAGATACCATCTTGCTTTTAAACCTTAATCCCGTAACCAAACAAGCCTACCTCTTTTCCATCCTCCGTGATACTTGGATCAAAGTACCTGGGTATGGATCCAATCGAATCAATACTTCTTTTGAGATGGGGGGACCCGATTTAACGGCAAAAACCGTTGAAGCATTAACGGGATTGTCCATCCAGTATTACATGACCACCGATTTTGAAGGCTTTGAAAAAATGGTTGATGCCCTTGGCGGACTCGATTTATACGTTGAAAAAGATATGGATTATCTTTTATATGAAAATAACGGTTACTATGACATCCATTTAAAAGAAGGAATGCAGCGATTGGATGGGCATAAAGCCTTGCAATATGTTCGATTTCGTCATGATAAAATGGGTGATTTTTCACGAACGGAACGACAGAGGAAGCTACTTAAGGCCTTGGCCAGCCAAGCCAAGAGCCATTTAAATGCCTTTAATATTCCTAAAATCCTCAATGATCTTTCTCCTTACATTTCAACCAATATGGAGACGAATGATATGCTTCGCTTTGCATCCTTAGCCACAAAAGTACGGTGGACGGAAATGGGAACGGAACAAATCCCTCCTTTTTCCATTCTAAAAGAAAAGAGAGTAAATGGAGGGCAAGTGATTGACCCTAATATAGAAGAAACGAAAATTTTTATTCATGATTTGTTAAGTCACGAAGTTGCACAACGATCATCTTCTGGCAAATAGAATTAGAATAAAAAGCCGAAATCCTTGGTATAAGGAGATTCGGCTTTTGTTTTACTATGTGGTAAAGCTTAATTCTATAATACATTAATTATGCCGACCATTCCCGCATCCTGATGGCCAGGTACAGTACAGAAGACTTTATACCGTCCGGCCTGTAAGGGCGTAAACGTAATAGCTTGTTTCTCGCCAGGACCAGCGTGCACATGGACAACGTTCGATCCTGCCCCATGTGAAACATCTTGACCCCAAATATTGGCTTCCAGCTTTACAATTTCCAAATCATGTTCTACCTTACCCTCATTCTTCAAGACTAGGGTAACCTTTTCTCCTTTGCGCAATTCCACTTGTTCCGGAGAATAAGAGAATTCTGTTGCCCTAACTGTAATCTCATTCTCTTGATACCCCATCTCCCGCTCGCTGGAATCATGCTTTGTATGCGCATTTTCGATTCCGTCCCCTTGGGTGATATGTATAGTTGAACCGAGCTGGTTATAGCCAACAAAGAAAGCAAACAGCACCACCGTCATGAATAAAGGTTGATGAAACAAAGTGCGTTTGGAATCTTTTTTCCCGGAAAACTCCTCCTGCATCATATATAGAAGAATCAGCAAGATGCCGATAAAAAGGACGAACATAATGCGAATCAAGGTATTCTGAAACTCTATAGGCACCATCTCCCCTAGCATAGCTCCCATCATGCCGGCCATTAACCCAGCAAGCATTCCATCCAGCACGGCCATGACGCTCATTGGAAGACCCGCTAGAAAACCAGCCCCCATGCCGACAAACATGGAAATGATCGTAGAAAGGAACAGATTCCCGGAAAAAAGGACTCCGAATATGACACCAGCCGTTAATCCTACCATCATTCCCAGCGTCATAGCAATCATCATTCCCGTCATGCCTGGAATCCGATTTCGCTTATGGACGGAATATCCAATGACAGCCGTTGAGAGAGCAAGCATAACTCCAAAAGTAACCCATAAAGACATTGTCATTTGTCGGTTCTCCTCTCGATACGTCCTTTGCTACCCATTTTATGTCTTCTCACGGAATGGTAGTCCAAATCGATCGAGAGTCACTACGCGTTATAGCTTTATTGAACAAAGTGAAATCTACTCTTCAAAAGTAATTCATCTAATAGAAGAAAACCACCCGCATCCATCAGGATGGGGTGGCTTTTGCTTACACTTGCTAAATTTCTAGACTAATTGAGATAAAAACCTTATATAACCCAATTTTATAAGCTGCCTGCATAAGTCTATTCGCTGCTCCTTAACGCTACATATCTTAGTGATAAGGAGGAATCCTATGCAGATAACTATTCGGAAATCCGTAGCTGATGATGTTAAAGCTATTAAAAGAGTTTTATCTCTCGCTCATCAGGATAATACGAGAAAAGGATACGTCTTCCCAGCAGCTCGCATCAAACTTAGCAAACTGCGGGAAAAGATGAAGAAAGAAATATATTATGTTCTTGTATTCGAGAAAAAAATTGTAGGAACGGTAGCGATCCGCCGAAGAAATACGTATTGGGAAATCGGGTCATTGGCAGTCATCCCGTCTTACCAGAAGCGGGGATGGGGAAATAAACTACTTCGCTATGCTGAGAAAAAAGTGAAAAAACAGGGTGGAAAAAGGACCGGATTGTTCACTATCAAACGACATCCCAGCTTGCCATCGTATTATAAAAAAAGAGGATATCAACCAGTTGGGAAAAAATCCTTCCAAAGCAGAAAATGGATGCTTTTGTTAAAAAACCTTTCCAAATGATCTGGGATGAGTCTAAAAAGTAGAATCAACACGTTTCGAACCATCAGTCTCTTTGGACGGATCAGCTCATTTTCCGAAGAAATTCACGGCATGCTGCGGCGCAATGGAAACATACCCGAGTGCCATGCTGAGACATTTCATCCTGGAATCTGGAACATTCCCTTCCGCAAGCTTCACATATTTCCGCACATTTCTGGATTAGCGAGCGGGTAAAGGAACTTTGGCGAGATAAGTATTTTGCGGTTAGGGCGCAAATATCCGCACAATCGCGCAAAAATTGAATCTGCATTGTCCTTGCATGCAGGTCAGGCTGATGGAGCATCATCGTTACCATATGCTCGCAAACCGCTTCACAGTGCTGAATGTTATTCACCAGACCAGGAAGCATGTAAGCATTCGCAGTGGCCTTTGGAGAATGGGTCAAAGGAACATTCATCTTATGAGGCATGCAGTATTACCCTCCATTTTTCGATTAATTTCGCTTGCCATACTACGATATGTAGGGTCATGCGGAGGGGTTAATTGGCTATTATAAAAGTAATTCAAAAAAGGCTCCTGCCTAATATGTATCTATCTCTTTTTAACTACCAAATAAAAGAAATAACCGGCTGCTAAAGCTAACAACAGTTTTCCTTGCCACTCAAACCTGGTAACTTGATATACGGAATAAGCTTCAATGAGCAATGCGGGGATTTTCCCCAATGAACTCGCAAGCGCGAATGAGATCAGCGAAACTCTCCCAACCGCTCCCGTAAATGTAACCAATCCTGATGGAATGAAAGGCAGAAGGCGAAGAGACAGAATAAGATAAAAAGCTTCTTTGCCTTCAGCATCCAATAATCGCCTTAGTTTGGGGTACTTTTCAAGATGTTTTTCAGAAATTTTTTTCAATCCTTTTCTGTAAATAATAAATGCGACGATTGCACCAATTGCCTCACCCAGAAAAGAAATCATCGTTCCCCCAAAAAATCCAAAAAACAACAGATTGGCACCCGTTACAAAGACACTTGGAACAACGCCAAGAACCGCAATAACAATATTGATTAGTAAACTGATCAAAACCGCGATGTTTTCATATTCCATAAAATAATAAACAATCTTTTGTTCCATAAATTCACCTAAGTCCCATTTAATGTTATCTTTTATTGTAGATAAGCAGATCTAGTTCCTACAGAAACCACATCCCTTTAATACTTCAATTCGTATCTATATTAACATAATACTGTCTGTGGATGTTGATGGTGATACTGCTGCGCGAAACCGTACTATGGAGGAAATCTGATGGAATATTCTTTCTCCCTCCATATTTCTACATAAAGTTTTTTTATAATATAACCAAAGGGAGGGATAAATCATGATGGGCTATATGAATGGCATGGGTTTAGGTGGTTTCGGCATGATGTTCTGGATGTTTCTTCAATGGGGACTCCTTCTCACAGGAATCTATTTCCTCATTCGATGGATTTCCGGAGGAAAAGCTAAAAGCGAGGATCATGCGTTGGACATCTTGCGTGAACGATTTGCCAAAGGAGAAATTAGTGAAGAAGAATTTAACCATAAGAAAGCGATATTACGCGCATAAATAAGGCACCTCGTCTTTGAGGTGCCATTTTAAATCCTTACTTCATTTCCCCTTTTTCAATGAGTATATTCCATGTTTGGGTTCCATCCTTGCTCATGAATACATCGCCGTTAAACGTAACAAACGTCACTTCATTGTGATTTTTCGGATTTTGGGCTAGGTACATAACTGCGTCTTGCTCCATTTCAGGCAGGGCTACATTCTCTTCTGCATCGTTTTCAAGGGAACGTTTAACGAGTACGGCTTGGCCATTATAGCCACCATACCATAAAGTATCCTCTGTCATAAATACTGATGTCCCTTGAAGACCTTTCGTCATTAAATGAAAGGTCTCCCCTTTGTCCTTCGATAAATAGATCCCTTCTTTTCCTGCAACCGCGAGGATATCGGAATTTTTGGGATGAACGGCAATGCTAAATATATCCTTTCCCAGTCCTTTGGCCGCTGTTTTTTTCCAAGTTTTCGCATCATCCTCGCTCATGTAAAATTGACCGCCACTCATCAAAGAGTTTTTTTCCGGATTCATAACATAAATGACTTTACTGTCATAGCCCACTCCCATGGCATGGAAGTCCGTTTCGCCTTCCAGCGCCAGCGCTTCAAGACTGCGTCCATTATCAAGACTTTTCTTTATCCCAAACGGATTTATCAAATTGGAACCTGGTTCAGGATGACCGCTAGCATAGAACCCTTCATTGATTGCATTAAATCCCATATAATCGTGGTTTTCCTCTATCGTTTTATACCACTTGCCATTTTCATATGCTTTTAGTCCGTCATGCGTTGCAAGAAAAACAGCGTTTTGGTTGCCAACATAGCCTAAACCATGAACGTGATCAATTTTCCCAGCAAACGGCTCGTAAAAACTGTCCGAAGCAATCCCCCCTTTTTCTGTATCTGATACATCTTCTTCCTGGTTTGATTTTGGCATAGGTTCTGCCTTTTCCTGTTGATTGTTTTGCTCTGGCATTTTATCGGTATTATTTTGGCTGCATGCTGCCAATGCAACTGTCAATCCTAATGCCCCAAGCATTATGATGATCTTTTTCATGATTCAGCTTCACTCCTAATGAGCATAGTCTACGGTTATCATCAGCATATCCAGAACTGCGGAGCTCCAAATCGCTCTTCGCAGATTTATTCCAACTCTAGCTATTTTAATGCTTAGTTGTGAAGAACCAATGAAGTTAAGAAAAATAAATCAAAAAAAGGTAAGCTACACACTGATTGTATCGCTTACCTCATATTTTAACGAACCTTCTGCTTTCCATCCATCACGAGATAATAAACAAGTCCCAGAGACATTAGGCTAAGCAATAAAGTCAACCATCCTACAACATGGTCATAGGGCTCCAAGACAGAAGGAATATATGGATGAATATCCAGCATGTAATCCATCCAATCGTTCCAGATTGTCCAAATCCCGACCATCAGGATATGTTGAAAACCTAGGGTATAATGCTTGGCATAAAGAAGACTTTCTACAGCCATGCCTGCATGGGAAAACATCAACATGTAGTCGGTCCAATGCTGGCTGCCTCCCATCCCCCAGCCACCTAGAATAACGGCAACCGCCCACACTCCATATTTAAAATTGGTGACCGCGGCAAATGCCTCTAGCGTAGGAAAACTACGTCCAATGAGAAGGGTAATAAGAAAGAAGGTAAACAGTGTACTTCCCGTCGGACTATCTGGAACAAAAATGCGAAGCCACCCTGGATCCGTTTGCTCTAGCTGTCCTTTATACCAGTAAAAGCCATAAATCGACCCAAAGAAATTGATCACGATGAGGCTCCATAAAAACCAGGACTTTTTTAAGGATCCCATTAGCCATTCGAATAATGCAACCATAATTGCCTCCGATAAGTTTATGTCACTTCCTAGCTAGACCATAAATGGATAAAATTATACATCAAAAGGAAAAAACTGACTGCTTTAGAAACAGTCAGTTTTTTTAAGTTACTTCAAACCAGCTAGATACTCAACAAGTTGATCAAGTTCTGCATCGCTACCGGAGAACATGCCACCAGGCATATTGCCGCGTCCGTTTTGAATAACATCCTTGATCTCATCTGCAGAAAGGTTAGCTCCAACCGTAGTTAGCGCTGGACCGCCACCGCCTGACATATCCACTCCGTGACAGCCTTGGCAGTTCTGTTGCTTGGCCCATATTTCAGCGCCAGGATCGCCCTCAGCTGCCTCAGGAGCAGGCGCTGCAGGGGCCTCATGCTGTTCCGCCTCATCCTTAGGAGGATGCTTCTTATGATGTTCATCCATCGCTGCCCAAGTGAGATATACGATGGAAATGATACCAATAAACATCAATCCGGAGGATACAGGTCGTCTTGTCCAGCGGCGCTCAGGTCCTCGATCTAAGAATGGGGCTAAAAGCAATCCTCCAAACATTAGCCCAGGGATACCCATAATCCCGATTAGCACCCAATCCCCTGATGCCCAAGGATATTTTAATAGCTGAAAAAGGAACAAGAAATACCAGTCAGGAAGCGGTGTAAAATCCGTATTCGTAGGATCCGCTTTATCCGTCAGCGGGGACGGATGACTTACAGTTAAAATCAGGTAAGCAACGAGAGCAACTGCTGCTACCATCCATTCTTTTAATAGAAAGTTAGGCCAGAACGGCTCGTTTTTTCCCGGAAATTCGGAATAGGAAGGCGAAACATTAGGTACCCGTTTAGCAGGAACCCGGGAATCGCCGACATATTCAATGGTCTTATCTTGCTTTGCCATTCTCCTTTTACCCCCCTCTTGAGCGTTTTCAGTAAACTTCTTTCACTTAGTTTGATTTTATAGAGGCCCAGAAATACCTTGTCTGCGAATAATGATAAAGTGTGCCCCTAAAAGCCCTAACAACGCACCTGGTAAGAAGAATACATGAATCGCAAAGAAGCGAGCAAGCGTTTGAGCACCAAGAATTTCTCCACCAGTCAATAAATGCTTAATAAAGGTTCCTATGAAAGGTACGGTTGCTGCAATCTCAACCCCTACCTTTGTCGCAAAGTAGGCTGTATTATCCCAAGGAAGAAGATATCCTGTGAAACCAAGACCTAACATTACAAAGAAAATCAGCATTCCGACAACCCAGTTCAACTCGCGAGGGTGCTTGTAAGACCCTGTAAAGAAAACGCGAAGAGTATGTAGGAACATCATAACGATTACAAGACTCGCACCCCAGTGGTGCATACCGCGAATGATAACCCCAAACGCCACTTCGTTTTGGAGATACTTAACGGATTCGTAAGCATTGATTACATCTGGAACATAGTACATGGTCAAAAACATACCGGATAGGATTTGGATGACGGTAATAAAGAAGGTCAATCCCCCGAAACAGTATACAAATGCTGAAAAATGATGCGCTGGGTTAACGTGCTCAGGCACCTCATGATCGGCGATATCGCGCCACATCGGCGTAATATTGAGGCGTTCATCGACCCAGTCGTAGATTTGCTTAATCATCTAATTTACGCCCCCCCTACACAGGATTTGGTTCAGGTTTACCAAGATATAGTTTTCCTTCTTTCACTTCGAACGCATACCGATCAAGCGGTTTAAGCGGCGGCGTGTTCGGAACGTTTTTCCCGTTCTTCTCGTAGAAGCCGAAGTGGCACGGACAAAAGAAGTGATTCTCTTTGCTCGGTTCTGTATTCCATTGAACCGTACACCCTAGATGCTTACAGATTGGCGACAAAGCTACAATATCGTCTCCTTCTGTGTACACCCAAGCGGATAATGGGGTTTCAGTCTTGTACCAACCGTCTGTCACTTTAACTTTAAAGTCAAAGCGTTGCGGTTCGTTAGTTAGCTTATCCACTGTCGTTACAGGAACCATGGTTCCTTCGCCAGCATCAGCCTTCAATGCCGGATCCAAAGCAAACCGTGCCATGGGAGTGATCATCCCAGCGGCTAAAAACCCACCGGTACCCATGAGCATGTAGTTCAAAAACGTCCGCCTGGAAATGTCTTTCTTACTCATTTCTCTCTGACCTCCTATCCTTCTAATTGAAAAAGTCCGTTCGGACCCCAGAATAATACACACTGAAACTAGGACATTCCAATCATAGCGAAAGAAAACGAAAAGTGTCAAGAATATCTTGTACTGTAAATTACAATCCACTCCAGATTGAAAGGTTTTGTGAACATTTTATGACTTCTCTTGACACTGATCTCGTCATGGGGTCCACCAACTTAGGGTTTCCATAGATAGTTTGTCCTTCCAACCCTTGGACAATACAAGAATCCCCTACTTTTTCCATAGACCCATTATTTGTTGAGTCAACCTTTTTCCCTCTCTCACCATTTCCGTTAGATCCTCTTCATCTTCCTTCCTTTCTAACAAGTAGACCGGAAATTTTAATGCCATTAGACTCTCGTGCATTTCCGTTTGCGTCGTAATGAACTGTATGTACTGAAATTGATTGGAGTCAAAAGCGGGCACTCCTTTCTGTCCATCCATTAGATACAAAGTCGGAAACAACACCATTCGACCGGTTAGCTGCCGCTCGGCATAGACACATATTTCTTCTAGCCATTTTTGCTCTTTAATCTTAGCTACCCCTAATTCGTCCGGATGTAAATGATACACTGGAATCAATGCCGTATCGATATATTCTTTAGCCCCTTCATAGGTCGTCATATCTTCAACTGTCCATCTCAACTAAGCCACCGCCCTTTTCAATATACAGAAAAAAACTCGGGGTCTCCGAGTTTTACTCAACTACCTTGTATTTTCGCTAACCGAACGGTGCTTGTCAACTCTCCTGTTCCCACTCCAGCTGCTTCAACTCATTCCACTCCTTGGTTAGATCCAGAAACAACCCTTGGTTGCCATCAGCAAGTGAGCGATCGATTTCGTCATAGAGAACCTTCATCCTTTGCTTGCGGATCGCTCTATCCATAATAATCTCAGCCATCAAACTCATCACATCATCCTGGCTTACCCGCTGCCCTTCCATTGGCTTTCCCTCCAACACAGCTAGATATTGCGGACATAACAACCGGTCTTTAAAATATAGGGAGATGTATACATCCTCTTCCGGATTTAATCGAATGTCATGAAAAGCTCTTTCAACATCGTAGTATATCTTCGTTGTCTTCTGAAATTGAAATGGAGTGGCCTGTGAACAGATTGTTGATATGATCATCGTTTTCTCCCGATTTCTCAGATCGTCCGTAAAATGAACTTTCTCCAGAAGACGTTCATCAGACAACATATAATTAAACAACCAGCTTCCCTCTTTTTTCTTCAACTGGAATTTACTCAGAAACCAACGAATAAACTCTTTTTTTGCAGAAACGGTCACTGCTTCACCCACAGAGCAGCCCTCCTCTATATTCTCATAATATTCCGATTATTATTGGTGTAGGGGTATCTAACATCTATTGATATTATTTATTCTTCTAGATCACTTCTAGTTATCCTTCATTTTTCCTATCTAACACAATGTCCTTCATCATATTTCCTTCGACAGATTCTAACAGGTGCTTCCCAAGTGTTGTCGTTTCAAACACCCAACCCTCTTCATCTATCAGCCCTTTGCGAAGTAATCCCAGATGTACCATCATTTTTAAAATACGGTTTCTAGCAATACTATCTTCATTATCATAGTAATATGGACGAATTCTCGGTGAAAGAATTTGAACAAGCTCTTTTTCTCTGATCCATCTCTCTGCTGCCTTTCCAATTAGCCGCGCAAACATAGGCAAGCCGCTTATGGGACGCTTGTATAACCTTAACCAGAACTTGTACATTTCCATCGATAAGAATTCAGGAGGCAGCTGATTGGCTTCCTCCGCTTCGGCCGTGAGCCATAAGGTACTGCCAGGTTCTTCATGAATATAGCCCCGATAAAAACAGAAATCATAAATCAAGGAGAATCGGTCCGGATAATCACGGAAATGACGACCATACCCAAAACGCCAACCGCCCTTTTCAATGAGTTCTTCTTGAACAGACATCAGGTCCATGAGTTGCTGCTGATTTCGCTTATAAATGACACCGTCCGAGGTCAGCTGCGGCTGATGGCGCTGAACAAATTGAAGAAAGTGGCAAAGGTCTTGAATAATGGCATTTCCTTCATCTCGGTAAACCGGGGGATCTGCCAAATGCGGCTGTTCCCCGCATTCCATCTTTAAAATCGCATTTGCCCAGCTTTGTCTCATATCTTCCGGAACCTGAAAAGAAGAAACCGCATTCCGTGAGATGCCGCGAAAGATCCATCCCTTCTTCAGCGCCACCGTAACCAGCTTCCTATAGGTATCCCGATCGAGGTTCTCCATATATGAAAACTTTGCCTTTGCCCGTAAGTCCTCTAAGGAAAATGACGTCCTGGAATCAAAGACAATATACATTAGGAAATGAAATTCTTCTTTCCTGAGCGCCTCCAGCTGTTCCATGATGTTTGCTTCCCTTTTTATCGAGGTAAGTAGGGACTGGATAAGTTCATTTTTAGAATTGATATTGCAATCACATGAATAGGTACTTGCCAATTGATGAAGCTGATCTATATCCGCGTAGCTTAACATTTCCGCCAATCGCATCTTCTTTATCCCTCCCTTCCTGCTAATTCCATTATTGACCGATCTGATATAGGGTTATACCCTATTGCAAATGAATTTATTCGAGTACATAAAAGAAAAAAGGCAGCCCCAAAAGCAATTGCTTCTAGGGCCACCCTTTTAATTAAGAAATCCTTGTAATCTCTCTTTCCATTCTAAGGCTGTCTCATGCTCATCATTCTGCTTTAGCAGCTGTTCCACGTATCGCTTTGCCTCTTCAAGCTCTCCTTTTGCATAGGTAATCTCGATGAGCTTTAAAACTAAAGATTCGTCTTGTTCACTTTGTTGCAGAGCGGTGTTAAGGACTTCTTTTGCTTCATCCAGCTGACCCGTTGATTGGTAGGCTTCCGCTAAAATTTGATAAGCTCCAATATGGGAAGGATCCTCCCGCAAGATTTCTTTTGCATAATCTATGGCATCGTCTACTCGTTCCAATTGGAGCGCCGTCGCACTCAAGCCAAAAAGCGCTTCGACCGAAAAACCGTCTCTCCAGCATTGGAGAAACAGTTCGTAGGCCTCTTCGAATTTCCCCATTTGACTCCAGAGTCTCGCTTGACCTAACCTGGCTCGGTGTTCAAGCTCCGTGCCTGTCAAATAGTCCAGGTGCTCCTGTGCGCTCTCGAAATCGCCCATTTGAATATAAAGATCGCTTAGAATCAATCTGACGTCATCTTGATCCTGCTCGATCTCCAAAACGTTCTCTAAGTGGCGACAAGCAACCTCGGGGAGATTTTGCATCAGGTATATATCAGCCAAAAGAATGGAGGCTTGTGTATAATCTGGCTCTAAGTCAACACAGAGAAGCAATTCATTCATCGCTTCGTCCAGATCACCCATATCTATCATGATTTCTGCTTTTAAGGTTCTAGCCTCAATTTGCATATCGGTTGACATTTCTTCGAAATAAATCTCAGCTTCCTTCAAAAGGGAGAGAGCGGTATCAACATGTCCCAGATCATAAAATACATCGGCTAGCAGCAGCTGCAAATCCGGTTGTTCCCCTGCCTCGGCCATAAGCATCTGAAGGATAGCCAGTCCTTCAGCGACTTGCCCTGTGCGAATTTTTCCCATAGCTTCTTCTATTTGGTCATAAACTTGTCCGTACACCCAATCACCTCGATCTGCAAAACTTATTGCTTTCCTCGTGTTACGTATTCTAACAGGCAAACAAAGCCGTTCTTAATAAATAGAACGGCTTGAATAATGATTATGCTCTCGATAGCCAGCTCATGGTTACTACCGTAACCATTATACCTAAAAACCCAGTCACTAAACCTGCATTAGGCGGTGTATAGGAGCTATGGTCCAAATTCAATGGATCACCAATACTGGCCATTAAGCGATACCTCATGTCAGTAGAGGCCTTCTCTTCGGTATTGGCTACAAGCTGATCAATGGCGATGACCACTTGAGAGGATGAAAGCTCCTTCCATTCCCCTTGTCCCTGTTCTGTCTGAGCTGCTTGATCTACATTAAAGGTTCCATACATTAAAACTCCAAATACCAGCAGAAAAAGAATCGATAACGTAGTCAGCCATCTCTTCGCGGAAGGAGAGATGGCAAACACGTGTGCTGTTATTGGAAACATCCATTTATCTTCACGAGCCAGCCGTGACATAACTCCGTCTGACACGGAGGACGCGGATGTCTCCGGGATCGGGAGGGTCGAGAAATCCATCTGGAACAGCTTGCTGCTTTCTTTCCAGATGATATATTCCATCTGACAGTCCTGGCACTGGCTTAGGTGAAGCTTCATGGCTTTCATCGAATGCTCTGGTAATGTCTGATCTACATAGCCTGCCATGAGATGGATGGCGTTTGAACATTTCATGTTTTCGTCATTCCCTTAGCTTCCTCCCATTGTGCTTCAGTAAAATAGGATTCCAGCTGAGTCTTAATGCTGCTTCGCGCTCTAAAAAGCAGAGACTTAACGGAGCTCACAGTCGAATCCAAAATATCTGCAATCTCCTTATAATCCTTATCTTCGTACTCTCTGAGTATAAGGGCATAACGCTGCTTTTCAGGAAGATTCTCGATGGCTAGGCGTACAAGCCTCTCCCGTTCTGTGCGCAACAGCTCATATTCCGGCAAGCGATCCAAAGAAGTGCTTGGATCCACCTTGCTGTCCTCAATATAAACTTCGGAATTGCGGCTTTTGCGAAGTTCACTTAAGACCGTATTCCTAGCAATGGTATATAGCCAAGTCGAAAAAGAGGCTTCAACATCCCGGAAGGACTGCAGGTTACGAAAAGCTTTATAAAAGGTTTCCTGGCAGAGATCTTCGGCCATATGGTCCAAGTGCGTATTGTGCAGCATATGTACGATAAATGCTAGAAGTCGTTTCTCATAACGCTGGATGATTTCAGAATAATATTCTACACGGCCATCTTTTATTTCACGGATTAATTGAGAATCAGTCAACATTCTCCTACCCCCTCGGCAAACTGAACAATTCATTGTTCTCTCTACATGTTAATGACGTACTCCAAAGCAAAAAGGTTTCATCCTATTACAAAAAAAAAGATGGGGCATTAATCCTGTTTACTCTCTTTTATCTTCAATTCGTCAAATCCCGCCATATTCCTGCAAAGAAAAGCAAAAAATATATCTTCCAATTAATGACTCCCCAAAAGGAAATCTTAATCGGAAGATATAAGGAACTAATAGGCATAAGCATAGGTTTGGTGGGCGATTAGAAACTGCCCTCTATTGTTTTCAGAATGCATTTGCTCATCTAGGAAAATCCCCTTAACCATCGTCCTCCACTGCAGGGATTGGCTCGATCCTAGGAGCAGGCTATCCTTGCTCACGAAAAGAAGATCTGCATCAGCTCCCACACTGATTGAGCCCTTAACCGGATAAATCCCGAACATTTTAGCGGGCAACCGGGAGCGGACATAAGCGAGTCTCCCCAAATACTTCAGGACATCTATTTCTTTTTCCAATTTAGGAAGAAAGGTATCCTTCGCATCAAGCCAATAAGCCCCCATTACGACTGGATCCATCCTACTCATTTGACTCTTCCATGGTGCCTTTGTCCCATCGGTTACTCTGAAAATGGTTCTCGGACGTGTAGATTTCCGCCACTTTTCATAGGGTATTAACAGGGGGATGGACAATCCTGAAAGATAAGAAAAGTCATTCTCGTCCATATCGGCAACTATTCCCGCTCTTAGCATTCGTTGCTCCCAAACTTCCCAATCTAACTTACTCCAATGACTTTTTCCCCCTAATTCACCCTCTAGCCGAATCACCTTTATCCTCTTTTGCATGAGAAATTGAAAGACTTCCTTAGTTAAGACAGGCAGGGATACCCGGTAAACATAGTCCCCGCTGCTATCTTCTGTGTTCAGACTCTCGTTCTCCTTAAGCTGTTGCGGATCAGAAAGTCGAACCGTTTTAATCCTTGTCGTCACTCCTAGTGAAGGATCATTCGCATTCTCGGAGATAAACCCAGGCAAAACATAAAAAGAAGTACCATCAATAAGGGTTTCGTCTCCCCTGATGGCAATGGAGGATCTGACTTCACGGATTCGCCCATGCTCGATCAAGATATCTTCTGCCTTGGTCCCCCCTCCATAGATGAGAGTCGCATTGCGGATTAAGGTCTTCATACTCTTCCCACCTTTATTTTTTTTCTTTGCTGGATCCAGCGTCTTTCCTCATCAACGATCTCAATTGTCCGGCCAATAGTTAAGAAGATGAAGCTAGCGATAATGGCAAAAATATCGGTCCACGGATAAACCATAAATAAAAGTCTTGTAGGTTCCCCGACCAATCCGCACCAGCCCTCCGCAAAAACACGCGCGACTCCGATTAAAGGTCTCGCATCCGTCACTTCCTGCAATATGGCATGCAATCCAAAAGGAAGCTGAATCATAAAATGGAGCAGCAGGTGTTTCGATAGATCTATATGAAACGCATGCTTGCCCAAGTACCCAAAAACAATAAAAAGGAGAAACGTTACTCCTCCGAAAGCCATGATTAACACCTCATATAATCTTGACATGAGGTCTGTTTGCGGAAAGAGATGCCACAAGGTAAAGGGAATCACCCAGAGCTTGACCAGAACCATTGCAGATAACAGTCCTGTGCTAAAAAACAAATAACCAAGGTATCGATTCAAATTTTCCCCTTCTCCTTTCTCCCCCTGTCCAGGCATTGGTAATAGATATGTAAGAAAACGAAAAAAGATGACAAGCCTTCCTAATAGAGCAGGAAAATTGTCATCTTTTTTTCAGCTTAGTTTAAGGTTGAATGGGTTAAATAAGAATAGTAGATGTAAGGAGGATAAAATATTATGACGAAAAAGACATGGAAAACCGCATTTTTGTCTTTTGTGGCAGGCACCTTGCTGACAGGAAGCTTTTGGTTGGGTGTAGAGAATGCTTCATACTTTAATGACAACACAGAAAACATCCCTACGCAAGCCGTATCTGCTCCTATCTCATCCATACAGCAGGCCTCTCTCTTGGAATCCAAGAATAGCAATATTATTGCAAGAATGGTTGAAGAAGTCGGACCAGCCGTCGTAAAAATTGAAACCCAGTCCGCACAGGATTCCAATTTGAGTGAGCGCGACCTCTTCTTCCGCCAATTCTTCGGCGGGGACTATCCGATGCCTGAACAGCAGAAACAAGGGCTAGGCTCAGGATTCATCATTAGTGAGGATGGATACATCCTGACGAACCACCATGTGGTAGAAGGGGCACAGCAAATTAAAGTCAACATCATTGGCGCAGAAAATAAATACGATGCAAAAATTATTGGCCAAGACCCAGAGCTTGATTTAGCCGTATTAAAAATTGATGCCGATAAGAACTTGCCTGTTCTCAAGATGGGAAATTCCGACCAAATTCTCGTTGGAGACTGGACTGTAGCGATCGGAAATCCTTATGGGCTCGACCATACGGTTACGGTAGGAGTCCTTAGCGCCAAGCAAAGACCGCTCAATATCGGTCAGGCTCGATTTACTAACCTCCTGCAAACGGATGCCTCCATTAACCCTGGAAACAGCGGCGGGCCTCTGCTGAACCTAAATGGAGAAGTTATAGGGATTAATACAGCCATTAATGCTGAAGCCCAAGGTATCGGTTTTGCTATTCCTATCAACACCGTTCAAGACGTCTTAGAAGACCTTATCCATAAAGGAAAGGTATCACGCCCTTGGCTTGGAGTCTCGATTCAGGACTTAACTCCAGAGCTGGCGAAATACTTCGAGACTGATATGAAAGAAGGTGTCGTCGTTGGCTACGTGGCATCAGGAAGCCCTGCAGAAAAAGCAGGTCTTATGCAAGGGGACATCATTGTGGAATTGGATAAACAAAAGATGACAAGCAGCGATCAATTCGTCAAAGCCATCGGGGAGACCAAAGTAGGATCAAAACATTCTTTGCTTCTCATGCGAAACGGAGAATTTAAAAATTTGAATGTCATTATTGGGGAAAAAAATTATAATAGTAATTAATGGTTTAGAGCGGGGCTAGACACACCATCCTAGGGGTTATGGCGGGTTTGGCCCCTCCTTTTTGGGGGGCTATCCCAATAACAGGGGAAAGTCCCCTTATTTGAGCTTTTTTCTATCCCAAAAGTTAAATTGTCGGAAAAACTTCCGTTATTTTCATTGGCCGCCCTTATGTAAAGCCCATGTACCATTAACTCCTTGAGGCAGGTGAGTTCTAATGCAAAAAGATCGCATTCTTGTAGTCGATGACGATCATAAAATTGGAATGATGCTCAAACGCTCATTAGAATATGAAGGTTATGAAGTCAAAGTCGTGCACTCGGGTGAAGATGCGTTGCTGATTATACACGAGGAATCATTTGATCTCATCATTCTCGATATTATGCTTCCAGGCTTGGACGGCTGGGGAATCTGCCAGGAAATCCGAATAAATAACACGGTGCCAATCATCATGCTCACAGCAAAGGACGAGGTAGAGGAACGGGTTAAAGGGCTGGACATGGGAGCCGACGACTATGTAGTCAAGCCATTTGCTCTTGACGAGCTTCTAGCGCGTATACGGGCTCAGCTCAGAAGACATCAACCGCCTAAAGAAAAGGAAGATATTCTCACCTTTTCCGATGTGACCTTAAATTCTGCAAGCCGAGAGTGTAAGCGGAGTGGCCAGAAGATTGACCTACGGGGCAAAGAATTTGACTTGCTCGAGTATTTCATGAAAAACCCGAATATCGTTTTATCCAAAGATCAAATTCTCCATCATGTTTGGGGATATGACTATGCGGGAGAATCCAATGTCATTGAAGTCTATATTGCTTCTTTGCGCTCAAAGTTGGAGCAGCATGGGCAAGCACGCCTCATTCAGACAGTCAGAGGGCTTGGTTATATCCTGCGGGAGGGTCGATAAATGCCTATACGCCTGAAGCTTTCCCTTTATTACAGTGGAGTGCTTCTGCTCGTGATCTCTTTATTTTGTACCTATATTTACTTATTTTTTACCCATCGGGAAATGAATCAAATTGACATTCACCTTCAGGAACGAGCCCAAGAGATCCATCAATCCATTGAAATTGTAGACATTTTCCCCTTTCCTCTGCGTCGATTGGTGCTTCCCGATATCGATGTCTTTTCTTCGCCTGAGCTGTTCGTACAGATTGTCGACCCAAAAGGCCAAGTGCTTTCTCGCTCTGAATCATTGGGTGAATATTCCCTGCCGATCAGTACAGAAGCACTGCAGCATATCGTACAAGGGACTTCTTTTTTTGAGACGAAAAATGTTCAAGGTACCCAAATCCGGCTTTATTATTTGCCCTTGGTCTCCGAAAAGCAATTTCTCGGCGTTCTTCAAGTGGCGGAATCTCTTTACGGCTTTCACCGTTCATTAGCCAACCTTCGGTGGCTTCTTGCTATCGGGGCTGTAACGACGGTTACCCTATCAGCATTATTCGGCTGGATCTTAGCGAGGCAAGCCCTCCTCCCTATCCAGCGCATTATGGAAGCAACGGCGGAAATCGAAAGAGAAGGAAAGCTTGAACGTAGGATCAGCTATTCAGGTCCACCGGATGAAATCGGAAGGCTTTCTGCCCAAATCAACTCGATGATGGAAAAAATCGAGCAAATGTATCGAGAGCTTGAGGATTCATATGAAGCCCAGCGACGATTTGTAGCTGATGCCAGCCATGAACTTCGCACCCCGCTAACGACGATTCGCGGCAATATGGACTTTCTGAGAAAGCTCTACCTTGAAAAGGGAGTGCTTTCGACAGAAGCTATGGAAGACATTGTAGAAGAAATCGAACGAGTCTCCCGAATGGTGCACCAATTGCTCGCTTTGGCCCGCGCTGATGCCGGCTACTCTATTCAGATGGAAGACATTCGGCTCAGCGATTGGCTGGAAGATTGGATAGGACAAGCCGAAGCGATGGCTAAGCCAGACGTGGTCTTTCGACAGGATCCCATCAATGAGGGGCTTGAGCATATCCGCTTGAAAGGGAATCGAGATTTCCTAAAGCAAATCTCTCTCATTCTCTTGGAAAATGCCTTTAAGTATACTACATCAGGGGCAGTTGAGCTCCGCGTTGCCCACCGGCATCACGAAATACAAGTCACCCTTCAAGATACCGGGGGCGGCATTCCAACAGAAGAGCTTCACCGGGTGTTTGACCGCTTTTATCGCGGAGGAAATGTCCGCCATTTTCCTGGTACCGGACTGGGTTTGTCGATTGCCAAGTGGATCATAGATAAGCATGGAGGAACGATTTCCATCGATAGTACCCTTGGCCAAGGGACTAAGGTAACGCTGACACTCCCTGCCTGTGGATAAAGCAGCCAAAGAGGCTGCCCTCAAAAAGGACAGCCTCTTCTTTCTTACTACTGCTCGGCAATTTTATTCAATATCTGTTCAAATCCCGGGAACGAAACATTAATCGCTTCCGCTTCTTCGATCGAGGTTTCACCCTCAGCAACTAATCCTGCGATGGCCATTGACATCCCGATGCGGTGGTCACCGTGACTGTGACAACGGGCACCTGTCAGTGCCGCTCCGCCTTGGATAATCATCCCGTCGTCCGTTCCTTCGATAGTAGCTCCCAGCTTTTTGAGCTCTTGAACCATCACATCGATGCGATTGGTTTCTTTTACTTTCAATTCCTCTGCATCTCGGATGACTGTTTTTCCTTGAGCTTGGGAAGCGATAATAGAAATAATCGGGATCTCATCAATCAGACGAGGAATAATGGCCCCGCCAATTTCAATCCCTTTTAGTGGAGCGTAGCGGATCGTGAGATCAGCCACAGGCTCACCGTTTTGAATTCTTTCATCTTCAACCTTCAGATCTGCTCCCATCTCTAAGAGAACATCAATAATCCCTGTACGAGTAGGATTCACACCCACTCCACGGATGGTCAATTCACTGCCTGGGACAATCGCTGCAGCAGCCAGCATGAAGGCAGCCGAAGAAATATCCCCTGGAACATGAATCTCATCCTGCTGTTGCATCGCTTGTCCGCCTTGAATGGACACTCCGCCCTCAAACGACTTCAGTTCCACGCCAAAGGAAGACAGCATGCGCTCGGTATGGTCACGGGAAAGATGCGGCTCATACACCGTCGTTATCCCTTCTGCCTGCAGACCGGCAAGAATGATCGCAGATTTCACCTGTGCGCTAGCTACTGGTGAACGGTATTCGATCCCTTTCAGCTCGCCCCCGCGAATCGCTAGCGGCGTGAAGTCGCCGCCAGACCGTCCATCGATTCTAGCCCCCATTTGTTTTAGCGGTTGGACGACTCTTTTCATTGGGCGTCTAGCAATGGATTCATCCCCAATCAGGGTCGAATGAAACGGGCGCCCTGCCAGGATGCCTGACATCAGCCGAATCGTTGTCCCTGAGTTTCCCACATCAAGAATGTCATGCGGCTCCTTCAAGCCCTCTAAACCTGAGCTTTGAACGACCACTTGATCTCCGTTCTGTTCGATAGAAACACCCATTTTCCGAAAACAACTGATCGTGCTGAGACAATCTGCTCCCGGTAAAAAACCGTAGATTTTAGCCGTTCCTTTTGCCATGGAGCTGAACATTACGGCACGGTGGGAAATCGATTTATCTCCCGGAACGGTGATATCCCCCGCAATTCGCTTTGCCGCCTTGGTTGTCAACATATCTTTTCCCCCTATTCTCGAGAATACACCCGATAGCCATCACGGGTTAATTCCTCACGCGCTTTTTCCATATCCTCCTCATTTCGGAACGTGATCAGCAAAACACCCATGATATCTTCCCGGGTTTCCAGAATCCGGATATTGGTAATGCTGATTTGCTTGTGTCCCAAGAGAGTCGTAATTTTTCCGATAACCCCCGGTGTGTCAGGCACATCGACATAAAGATCATACAAGGGAGCAATCGCTCCTTTTTTGCGCTCTGGCAGCTGGTTGCGAAAATCGCGTGCTTCCCGGAAAAAGTTTTCTATTCCTTGACCGTCGCTTTCCTTCACAAAGCCAATGATCTCATCCAGAACCTTCTTCCAATCCTCGGCCAGGGATAGCATCACCTTGCGATTGTGCAGCAAAATATCCCGCCACATCCGCGGATTACTGGAGGCAATTCGGGTAATATCGCGAAATCCGCCTGCAGCCAGACGGTTGTACCACGGTGTATGTTCACTGTAGCGATCGACCTGATTCACGAGAGCCGCAGCAATAATATGAGGGAAATGACTGATCGCACCTACAATTCGATCATGTTCTTCCGGATCCAGGACGACGATGTTTGCCTTTGTCGGCATGAGCAACTCCTTCAATGAGGAGACGGCTTCATCCGGTACGCCTTGCACTGGAGTCAATACATAGTAAGCATTTTCGAAAAGACGGTCATGCGCCGCTTCCACGCCGGATTTGTGGGAGCCAGCCATGGGATGCCCTCCAATAAAATGAACCTTCCTCTGTTGGAAGTCTTGGGTCCATTCGACAATGGACGACTTGGTGCTCCCCGTATCGGTCACGATCGCTCCTTCCTTCAACGGCGTATAGCGAAGGAAAGATATCAGTTCAAATAATTTGCTTACAGGCGAGCAAAGAAAAATAAAGTCGGCTTGTTGAACCGCCTCTGCTAAATGTTGAGTCCCTTTATGAATGACGCCCAGTTCCAGTGCCTTTTGCAGATTTTCTGAATCTACATCAAAACCTATAATCTCAATATTCTCATTTTTAAAGGAAAGGGCGAGGGACCCACCGATGAGTCCCACTCCCAATACCGCTACTTTTTTCACTTATAACACCTCACGCAGAGCAGAGAGGAATCCCTCATTTTGCTCCTCATTGCCTACCGTCACACGAATGGATGTCGGGAAGCCCAACGCTACGCCTGAGCGCACAATATAACCTTTTCTTAATAAGGCTTGGAAAATTTCATTCCCATCACGTCCAGTATTCACCAAAACGAAGTTCCCTTGGGAAGGGTAATAAGAAAGACCCATTTCATCAAAGGCTGCGTAAAGCTGTTTGCGCCCTTTATCATTGGTGGTGCGGCAAGATTGAACAAACTCTTGATCCTTAATGGCAGCAATGGCTGCTACTTGTGCAACACTGCTTGTATTAAACGGCTCCCGGACACGGTTGATCTTATCCACTATATCCGGCGAAGCAATGCCATATCCGATTCGCAGTCCCGCTAATCCATAAATCTTGGAGAAGGTACGAAGAATCAGCAGATTCGGGTAATCAGCTAAAAACTGAATCGACTCGGGATAAGAAGCGTCCGTCACATATTCATAATAGGCTTCATCCAATACGACTAAAACATTTTTCGGTACTTGCTCAAGGAAGGACTTGATTTCCGCTTCACTATTGATCGTCCCGGATGGATTATTCGGGTTGCAGACCCATACGACCCTTGTCCGCTCCGTGATATTTTCCAAAAGTCCATTCAGGTCATGGACACCGTCTTTTAACGGCACTTCAATCACATCCGCCCCTTCAACTGTTGCGGTGGTTTTATACACGGAAAAGGTCGGCGTAGCCATCACGGTATTGGCGCCAGGTTCAAGATACGCTCTGGAGGTCAGCATGACTAACTCATCTGAACCATTGCCAAAGATGAGCTGTGAGCCGTCAACTCCGAGGAATTCGGCCACCGCTTCTCTTACATCCATGGCTGCACCATCCGGATAGATCGCTAGCTGATCTAGCACAGGCACAATAGCTTCCTTTACTTTAGGGGAGCATCCGAATGGATTTTCATTGGAAGCGAGCTTCACAATGCGCTCCAGCCCCAGCTCCCGCTTAACTTCATCAATTGGCTTGCCCGGTTGGTAGACCGGTAAATCGACTATCTGCTTCTTTGGGATCATGTCTCTCACTCCTAGAGTAAATTTTTTTTTATCTTACTCCAGATTTTAGGTTTTGTACAAACATTTTTATTTTTTCCAAGCCTGCCGCTTGTGTATCCGCCTTTGCAAGCAAATCTCCGGCCTCTTCAATCACCTGCACCAAAGCACTTCCGACGATCAATCCGTCGCAGTGAGGAGCCAATTGAGCCATCTGTTCCGGCCTAGAGATTCCAAAGCCGACAGCAACAGGAACACGCGAATGTTTTCTGACCTCCTGCAAGAAGGCTTCTACGCCCGCTCCTAGCTCACTTCTTGCCCCCGTCACTCCTAGCGAAGAAACACAGTAGAGAAAACCATCAGCCTGCTCGGCAATTTTCTGAATCCGCTTCTCTGAGGTAGGAGCAACCAAAGATATCAGGGGAAGACCGTAAGCTTCAGAAGCTTTTTTCACTTCTCCGCTTTCTTCCACCGGCAGGTCAGGGATAAGAATACCGTTTAGCCCATTCTCCTTCATTTCTTGGAAAAGGCGCTCAATTCCATACTGCATTACGGGATTGAAGTAGGTAAATAAAATAACTGGAATGGCTAATCCCTTCTGGCGCATTTCGCCAGCCATGCGAATGCAGTCCCGAATGGACACCTGATGGCGAAGAGCACGCGCGGAAGCGCGCTGAATAGTAGGTCCATCTGCTAAAGGATCGGAATAAGGGACTCCCAATTCAAGGATATCTGCCCCTGCTTCTTCCAGGGCTAAAGCAATCTCTACCGTGGCCCCTGGGGTAGGATCTCCCGCTGTAATAAAAGGAATGAACAACGGTCCCTTTTTGGTTTCAAACTTTTGCGCTATAGGGTTGTTTCCTGCCACGCGATTCATTGCTTTTCCCCCTTCAGATGGTGCTGGATTGCTTCTACGTCCTTATCTCCCCTCCCCGACAAACAAACAACCAAGAGATGGTCTGAAGGAAGGTCTGGTGCTAATTTAATAGCCTCCGCAACCGCATGGGAGCTTTCGAGGGCCGGAATAATTCCTTCTGTCTTGCAAAGAATTTGAAGTGCCTCAAGGGCTTCTTGATCTGTAATCGGGTGGTAGGCTGCACGGCCGATTTCCTTCAGATAGGCATGCTCAGGACCCACACCCGGGTAATCCAAGCCGGCAGAAATCGAATGCGGTTCTTGAATTTGCCCAAATTCATCCTGCAATAAATACGTCAGCGACCCATGGATGACCCCTTTAGTCCCTTTAGCGAAGGTTGCCGCGTGCTTGCCCGTTTCAATCCCGTGGCCTGCTGCCTCTACTCCGATCAGCCTCACCGCCTCATCTTGAACAAACGGATAAAACATGCCCATGGCATTGCTTCCTCCTCCAACACAGGCTACCACCGTATCAGGCAAGCGTCCTTCCAGCTCAAGAATTTGCTCCTTAGTTTCATCACCTATGATTCGTTGGAAGTCTCGCACCATCACAGGGTAAGGGTGCGGTCCAACCACAGAGCCTATTAGATAAAAGGTATCTTCAACATTCGTGACCCAGTAACGGATTGCTTCGTTGGTTGCATCCTTCAATGTTTTGGTTCCCGAGCTAACCGGTACGACTTCTGCACCCAGCAGCTGCATGCGAAACACATTAAGCTGCTGCCGGCGAATGTCTTCTTCCCCCATAAACACCTTGCATTCTAAGCCCAGCTTAGCGGCAACCGTTGCCGACGCTACTCCATGCTGGCCGGCCCCCGTCTCGGCAACAATCTTCTTTTTGCCCATTCTTTTAGCCAATAAGCCTTGGGCCAACGCGTTATTTAACTTATGGGCTCCCGTATGATTAAGGTCTTCTCTCTTTAGATAGATTTTTGCTCCACCCAGATATTCGGTCAGCCGATCTGCATAATAAAGAGGAGTGGCCCGTCCGGAATAAAAGGTTAAATGATGCTGCAGCTCCTCCTGAAAAGAAGCATCCTCCTTCGCTTCCTGAAAAGCCTGTTCCAATTCCTCCAACGCATTCATCAAGGTTTCCGGTACATACTTGCCGCCGAACTCGCCGAAACGGCCAAACTCATTTGGCACTGCTGCCATATTCCTTCACCCTTTCTACCAGTCTCATGATTTTTTCTTTATCTTTTTTACCTTCCGTTTCTACTCCACTAGCCACATCCACTCCGTCTAATGGCCATTCGCCAATCAACTGGCCCACGTTTTCCGGCGTAATGCCCCCGGCTACGAGCAATTTTACGTCGTATTGTACGCACCATTGCTGATAGGCAGGTATAACCTCCCAGCGGAAGGTTTTCCCTGTTCCTCCCGCAGCTTGCTTATCAAATGTATCCAGCAAAAGATAATCTATGCACGCTCCATACTCCTGATCGGGAAGGCTGCTTTGTTCATCCGCTTCGATATGGACAGCTTTAATAATTTCGACAGGAAATTCTTGCTTTAATGCTCTGCAGAATGCCGGAGTTTCCTGTCCGTGAAGCTGTATCACGTCAAAGGTAACCTCCTTGAGAAGACTGCGAAGCTCCTCCAAGCTAGGATTCACAAACACTCCTACCTTCTTTTTGCCAGTCGGAACGGCTTCTAAAAGCAAGGGGAGCTTATCAAGAGAAACCCGCCTCTTGCTTGGAGCCAGGATGAACCCTACCAAATCAACATCCGTGGACTCCAGGTAAGCGATCGATTGGACATCCTGAAAGCCGCAGCATTTAATGAGAGGTTTGGCGCTTATCATCCTACCAGTTCCTCCACCGCCTGCGTGATATTCTGCTGGCGCATGAAGTGTTCACCGACCAATACCGCCCTTACTCCGAGGCTCCGCAGGTAACGAATATCATCTGAAGAATGAATCCCGCTTTCGCTTACTACAGGTAATCCTGTTGGGATATACTTCAGTAGCTCTTCCGTTGTCTTTAATGATGTTTCAAAGGTTTTCAAGTTGCGATTATTGATCCCGATCAAAGAAGGACTGGTGTTGGCCAAGACCTGTTCGAGCTCTTCTTGGCTATGAACTTCAATTAGAACATCTAAATCGAGGCTCTCCGCTAAAGAGGATAGCTCAGCTAATTGCTGAGGAGTTAATATGGCAGCAATCAATAGAATGCAATCTGCTCCCATGATCCGGGCTTCATACACCTGAAGCGGATCAATCAGGAAATCCTTGCGGATAATGGGAGTATCGCTCTCTTGGCGGATAAGCTGCAAATATTCTTTGCTGCCTTGGAAAAACGTTACATCGGTCAGGACGGACATGGCATCTACTTGAGCCTTTTGATAAGCCGCTGCAATGGCAAGAGGGTCAAAGTCTGGGCGAATGATCCCTTTGGAAGGGGAAGCCTTCTTCACCTCCGCAATTACACTAACCGGGCGATGGCTTTGGATCAACCGGTTGACAAAAGGCCGTGTCGGCAAAAGATCCGCTATGATTTTCTCCGCCTGGTTCGAATTAAGCTCCTGTTTTAATACCTCTATCTCTTTTTTCTTTTGTTCCACTATCTTATGAAGCACGGGACATCCCCCTTGTGACATTGATTAATTGCTCTAGCTTCTGTAACGCAAGTCCTTGATCAATAATTTCTGCCGCTAGTCGGACTCCTTCTTGTATCGACTCGACTTGTTCTGCCAGATACAGCGAAGCCGCACTGTTGGCCAATACGATATCCCGGTCAGCTCCCTGATGGCCTGAGAATACTCGGTGAATGATGGAGGCATTTTCTTCAGCCTTTCCTCCGGACACAGCCTCAACTGGATAGCTCTCCAAGCCCAATTCCTCAGGAGTCAGGTAATAAGAGTGGATCTCTCCATCCTTTAATTCTACCACTTTTGTGGGACCCGAAATGCTGATTTCATCCAATCCGTCTTCGCCCGCCACAATCAGACATCTGACCAGCCCCAGCTCACGTAAAACATGGGCTGCTTTTTCCGCTAAGCTTCCATCATATACACCTATTAATTGGCGATCGGCCTGCGCTGGATTGGTTAACGGTCCGAGCAGATTAAATACCGTGCGGAAACCAATTTCTTTACGCGTGGCAACCGCATGCTTCATTGCCTGGTGATAGAATGGTGCAAACATAAAGCAAAGGTTGGTTTGTTCCAAACACTGCTTGGCTTCTTCCTCTCCCAACTGAATGGTCACCCCTAATTGCTCAAGCACATCTGCACTGCCGCTTTTGCTGGAAACTGCCCGATTCCCATGCTTAGCAACACGTGCGCCTCCTGCAGCCGCTACAAAAGCCGAAGCTGTAGAGATATTAAAGGTCATTCCCCCGTCTCCCCCTGTTCCGCACGTGTCAATCAGGTTTTGGGAAGGAACTTGGACTTTCAGCGCTTTTTCTCGCATGGTCAGGGCAAACCCTGTAATCTCTTCCACAGTCTCCCCTTTAATCTTCATTGCGGTAAGAAAGCTAGCCAGCTGGGAAGGTAAAACCTCCCCTGACATAATTAAGTTCATCGCTTCCTTAGACTCTTCTCGGCTCAAATGCTTCAGATCGACCACTTTATTGAGTAGCGGTTGAAACATACTCATCATCCTCCTCTAATCTCTGAATCTGCTTAGCCATCTGAATGGCACGAATTAACGCTTTGGCTTTATTTTCCGTTTCCTCGAATTCCTTTTCAGGGACAGAATCGGCAACAATGCCCGCTCCCGCTTGAATATAGGCTTTCCCATCCTTAAATACAATCGTACGAATCGTGATACAGGAGTCCATGTTGCCAGAGAAGCTAAAATACCCAATGGCTCCTGCATATGCATTACGTGCTTCCTGCTCCAGCTCTGCAATAATTTCCATAGCTCTTAGCTTCGGAGCCCCTGATACCGTCCCTGCAGGGAAACACGATACCAAAGCGTCAAAAGCGTCCTTGTCATCCTGCAGCCTGCCTGTTACGTGCGAGACGATATGCATGACATGGGAGTACATCTCCACTTCCATCAACTGTTCAACCTTGACTGTCCCGTATTTTGAAACTCGCCCGATATCATTGCGTCCAAGATCGACGAGCATGTGGTGTTCGGCTCTCTCCTTTTGGTCGGCGAGAAGATCCGCTTTCAGTTCTTCATCTTGAAGTGCGGTTTTTCCTCTAGGACGCGTTCCTGCAATCGGGCGGTTCTCTACCTTCCCCTCCTCCACCCGAACCAATAGTTCAGGCGAAGTCCCCACGAGAATTTCGTCTTCGTTAAATTGCAAAAAGTACATGTAAGGGGAAGGATTCAGTGACCGCAGCACCCGATACACATGAAACGGATCAGGTACATCCTCAATGGCGAAACGTTGGGATAAGACCACCTGAAAAATATCCCCAGATGATATGTACTCCTTCGCTTTTTCCACCATTTTTATAAATTGATCTTGAGTTAGATTCGATTGAACCGCGATTGGTGCATATCCGGTTGGAAGGACATAGAGATCCCTCGGAGAGTTCCCCAGATTGCGTGTCTTGCGTGCTAGTGCTTTAATTCTTTCACAGCAAGCTTGATAATTTTTCTCTATATCCTCTGGCTGGTCGTTGGGATCAACCGAGATATGGCCAATGACTTGGATTTCTTGCTTCAGGTGATCAAATACGATGACTTCGTCAGCAAACATAAACTTCACGTCGTCCATATCTAAATCATTTTTTTTCGCTTCAGGAAGCTCTTCATAATAACGAAGAATATCGTAGCCGAAATAGCCTACTGCCCCTCCTGAGAAACGAGGGAAATCCAGCTCATCCGGACTTCGAAAGTTCTGCAATTCCTGGCGAAGTCGTTCAACAGGATGTTCTGTCGACTCAATGAGCGGCAAGCCGCGATGTTGAATTCTAACTTTACCGTTTTTCGCTTCCAGGGTCATTAATGGATTTAAGCCGATAAAAGAATAGCGTGCCCAGCGGGTGCCTCCTTCTACACTTTCTAGAAGAAATGAGCCATCGCATCTTAGTCTTTGAAAAATACTGATTGGGGTTTCCTGATCCGCCATGAACGTCATCCGTACGGGAATCAAGTTATACTCAGCAGCAAGCTCTACTGCTTTTTCAATGGGGGGATAATACATGTGGTCTTCCTCTCCTTTCATTTTTGAAAAAGAAAGAAGCGGAGATGAGGAGAGCATATTCCTACTCTAAAAAGGGTAGGAATAGCCAAAATATAATAAAAAAGCCCAGAAACCCTGGGCTTAATGTGCATAGAAAAATAGACGAAGGCCTACCTGCCTTCCCTATGACATCTCAGCTCTGCTTCCTCAACTCAACTCACTTCTCACGCTCAACTAGACTCTCAACTTTAACTTACATATAAGTTTATACACTGTCATCTAAGATGTCAACGCATTTTTTACGCATTTATGACTTCTGTAACGGTATAAGCATCGCCATTCCTCAAAGTCCGCTGCTACTCTATCTCTTTTACGAGTTGCAAGATCTCAACTACATCCTCCTCATTGACTTCACGAACAATTTCAACCTGTCCAATTCGGCTAGGCAGAACAAAAACAAGCTTTCCTCCACTGCCCTTCTTATCAAGCCTCATGGCCTCAAGCAATTGATCCGGCTGAAAATGCTCAGGCATCCGAACCGGCAGCTGATACTTTTTAAGCAGCTCAATGGTACGTCGCGATACGCCCAAGGATGGGTCGCACAAACCGATGCGCTCAGCAAGCAGGGCAGCAGCCACCATTCCGATGGATACCGCCTCTCCATGGATCATTCCTCCATAATGGGAGAGGGACTCCATGGCATGACCAAAGGTATGCCCTAAATTCAGGATTGCACGCTTCCCTTGTTCGGTCTCATCTTCTGAAACAACCTGGGTCTTAATCAGACAGCCTTGATAAATAGCTTCATCAATATAAGGGGATTGAAGGGCCAGCAGCTCACTTGCATGACTCTCCAGCCAATCCGTGAACGATTCACTCCATATCAGCCCATGCTTTATGACTTCAGCAAAACCGGCAGAAACTTCCCTGGCCGGCAGGGTCTTTAACGTGTCCGTATCATAGAGAACTAGGCTTGGCTGATGAAAAGCACCGATAATATTCTTTCCAAGAGGGTGATTGACCGCAACCTTCCCCCCTACACTGCTGTCATGAGCCAATAAGGTAGTCGGAATTTGGACAAAGGGTACACCGCGCATATAGGTAGCGGCACAAAATCCCGTCAAATCCCCAACCACTCCCCCGCCAAGAGCGATGAACACCGACTTTCGGTCAAGTCCAGCTTCCAGCGCACTGCCCGTTACCTCTTCAAGCACTTGCAGTGTCTTGGCCTGTTCCCCAGCCTGAATCACATGGGAACCATGCTGATAACCGGCAACTGTCAGTAAGGTTTGTATTTTCTCCAAATATAAAGGAGCCACTTGATGATCCGTTACGATGAATAGCTTATTTTTTGGCGTAATCCCCCGATCAGCAAGTTCCTTTGGAAGGTATTGCAGGATATCCCTTCCAATTACGATCGGATAACTCCTCTCACCTAAATCAACGGTTAACCTCTTCATCACTAAATCTTCTCCAAATACTGCTTGAATTGCGCTACACTTTCCTTCATTTGCTCTAGGTTGTCGCTATGGAAGGTATCGCACATCGCTTTGGCTATCTCAATGGCCACAACCGCTTCTGCCACTACAGATGCCGCTGGAACCGCACAGCTGTCAGATCTCTCAATGGTCGCAGTGAACGGCTCTTTCGTTGCCAAATCTACGCTCATTAACGGTTTATACAAGGTTGGTATAGGCTTCATAACGCCTCTTACCACAATTGGCATCCCTGTTGTCATTCCGCCTTCTAGTCCACCTGCATTATTGGTGCTGCGCGTAAAGCCTTGCTCCTTATTCCAAATGATTTCATCATGAACCTGGGAGCCTGGGCTAGTTGCTGCCTCAAAGCCGATACCGATTTCTACCCCTTTAAATGCCTGAATGCTCATGATAGCTTGGGCAAGCTTTCCATCCAGCTTGCGATCCCATTGTACATGGCTGCCTAGCCCAATAGGAACACCGTCTACGATGACTTCAACGATTCCGCCAAGGGAGTCCCCATCCTGCTTCGCTTGATCGATGAGATCCATCATCTTTTGAGCTGCTTCCTCATCGAGGCAACGAACAGGGGATTCTTCAGTAATGCGGATTAATTCATCTAGTGAAACCTCAACTTCCTTTGCTTCAACAGAACCGATACGCTTGACATGACCGCCAATCTTAATGTCGAACTGTTCTAATAATTGGCGAGCTACAGCTCCTACAGCTACCCGAACGGCTGTCTCTCTAGCACTTGAGCGCTCCAGTATGTTGCGCATATCCTTTTGGTTATATTTAAGGGCCCCATTGAGGTCAGCATGTCCTGGCCTTGGTTTGGTGACTTGTCTTTTGACCTCTTCGTCTCCTTCGATTGGATCGGGTCCCATTATATGCTCCCAATGGGTCCAGTCTTTGTTTTCTACAACCAAGCAGATCGGTGCTCCCGTAGTAAAGCCGTGGCGCACCCCTGCCACGATTCGAACTTGATCCTTTTCAATTTGCATCCTGCGGCCTCGGCCATGTCCTTTTTGGCGACGCTGCAACTGCTCATTGATTTTCTCTGCAGATATCGGAACGTTGCTCGGTACGCCTTCAATGATCGCCGTCAGTTGAGGACCATGTGATTCTCCAGCTGTTAAATATCTCATCTGAACCCCTCCACCCTTTAGCACTTTTAAGTGTCATATTTTTATGTGCTATTATATTATAGCCTTGTCAAAATTGGTAGTGTAAAAAAAATTTACTTGAAGCAATTTGACTTAAACTTTCCCATCCTGTAAAAAGCAATTTCATAGAATAAGCTTTTCATTTTTGGGAATACTAAAAGTCCCCATAGGGACCGCTCGAATACAAAATTGCTATGAAGTTACCCCATAGAAAGGGAAGGACATTCAACAAAGTACTCTGCCATTTCCATCAATCGGTTCTTGTCCAATCCCAGGATCTGCGCACATTCATCTAGGCTTAAGAGCCCTTGGAAATAGGCATCTATTACCTTGCTTTTGTCCATGCTATCGCCTCCCTAAAACCAGCATACTCCTGTTATTTTGAGGCAATAACTGGAAATCTATGCAGACAGAAGATAGCATTATTAATAATTTTTTCGTTCTTGTACCGTTGGAATTTTTCTTACGACTCTCTTGTTATAATAATAAAATGTCTCCCCGCACACAATCGAGCATGCTGTACCCATCAACGCCTGAACTAGGAGAAGATCAGGTGCATAATGTATGGCCGCCGACAAACCAATGAATTCCCCAAAAATGATTCCCGCCAACATAAACAGAAAGTAACTCATTCGCTCCGCCTTGTCACGTCCCATAATTCGCGACTCCAGCATATAGCCTAATCCCCGCTTATAAAAGATATACGTGCCTAACAGAACAAACAATAAGTTAAACATGTACTTCAAACTCCTTCACTAGACTTTACGATAAAAAAAGGTATCCTCGGTTTCTAAGCGATACTGTTGCGGCTGGAAAATCTGCTCCGTACTGCCAACAAACAAAACGCCGCCAGGACGTAAAGCTTGGCTAAATTTTTTATACAGCTCGTGCTTCGCTTCTTCTGTAAAATAAATCATGACATTACGGCAAATAATGAGATCGTGCTCCGAATCAAAGGATTCAGCTAAAAGATTATGCTTTTTAAACCTAATGGTGCGTTTAATATCTTCACTTATCCGGTAATGGAGTCCGTCTTTGGCAAAATATTTTGCCAGCAAATCCTTCGGGCATTCCTGAAGAGATCGCTCATTGTAGATCCCCATCTTCGCTTTGGAAATGGCTCCCTCATCGATATCTGAGGCCATGATATTGATATCTCTTAGCGGCATGAATTGCGATAGAATTAAAGACAAGGTATACGGTTCTTCTCCTGTCGAACATGCCGCACTCCAGCACTTTAATTTTGGTTTTTCCTTCAGAAGCCGAGGAAGGATCTTCTGGTTAAGGACCTCCCATCGCCCGGCATTTCGAAAGAACTCTGAGACGTTGATCGTCATTCGATCCAGAAATTCATAAAACAGATCCTTATCCCGGCTCATCCCCTCGAAATAGGAAGCAAAATCGGCAAAGCCCCTCTTCTGGAGCAAGGATGTCAGGCGTCTCTTCATCTGAGCTTCTTTATACAATGCTAAGTCAATCCCTGTCTTTCGTTTGACATTAGCAATAAATTGCAAAAAATCGCGATCTTCCATCTGATGTGACCCCACCCGCTCGTATTAGTCCTTACGTCATCTTCTTTATCTATTCGTGACGAGACCCAAAATTCCTCCCCAAAAACAAAAAACCGTAGAGGCTTATCCTCTACGGTTTAGACGCTAGATCCACTTATTTACAGTTTTTTCATAAGAAGTCAACTCTTCTTCTTTAAACCATAGGTTAATTTCGCGTTGTGCACTTTCTGCGGAATCGGATCCATGGATGATATTCATGCCTACGCTTACTCCAAAATCTCCGCGGATCGTTCCAGGAGCTGCATCAGCCGGATTAGTTTTCCCCATCATGTTGCGTGCAGTGGCGATTACGTTATCTCCTTCCCAAACCATTGCAAAAACTGGGCTGGAAGTGATGAAGCCTACCAATTCGCCGAAGAAAGGACGTTCTTTGTGTTCACCGTAATGCTCCTCAGCCAATGCTTGTCCTACTCCCATAAACTTAGCCCCAACAAGCTTAAATCCTTTTTTCTCAAAGCGAGTTGTGATTTCTCCGATAAGGTTGCGTTGTACTCCATCAGGTTTTACCATAATAAAAGTTCTTTCCAATGCCATAACGATTCCTCTTTTCCCTCTTATGTATTCTTAATGCCTACGTTCACGAATGTGATTTTACCAAATGTTGCCCTTGAATTGCAAATGCTAAAACTGTCTCCTGCCAATAAATTGAGCTATTTCCTGCAAAGAGCTTCTTGGCTTGCCTTCTGGCAGCTGTTCAAGCCATTGCAACGACCGGGCAATGTAACGGTCAGCTAAAGACTGGGCATAAGCAATTCCTTCACTGTCCCGAATGACTTGGATGACATCACCAACCCGGTTGTCTGGAATATGCAAGGTTCGGTTCCCTTCCTGGTCTACCAGCGTTTCCATCATCCCTTTAAGCAGGGGGGCAGTCTTCGGGTCTTGAAAGCAATATAAAGCAGGAAGGGTAATATTGCCCTGGCGGAGGTCACTTCCAGCAGGCTTTCCAAGCGTTTTTTCATCTCCGGTAAAATCCAATATGTCGTCCGTAACCTGAAAGGCCATCCCGACGTTATAGCCAAAGTTATATAGGGAACGTATGTATTTTTCCGGCGCCCCAGAAACAATCGCCCCTAGCTGGCAGCTTATCGCGATAAGCAAAGCCGTCTTCCTTCTAATTCTTCGAAGGTAGTTGCGCAAGCTTTGATCCCATCGGTGAAAATCACGGATCTGTTCAATTTCCCCTTGAGTCATTAACATGATAGAACGAGAAAGGACCTGGTGAACTCTCGGAATCGGCAACGAAGTTATCGTGAGCAAAGCCTCTGCAAGAATATAGTCGCCCGTATACATCGCTAGCCGATTGTCCCATTTTGACTTAACGGTTTGCTGCCCTCTCCGCGTCTCCGCGTCATCGATCACGTCATCATGCACTAAGGTAGCCATATGGATCAATTCCAAAGCAACAGCAACATGCTTTAACTGTTCCCGGTCATAGTGGCCGAATTTGCCTCCCAGCAACACAAAAACAGGACGAATTCGCTTTCCTCCTGCCTTGAGCAAATGACTGGACGTCTTGTAGAGAATGGCATCTTTCGTTGAGATCGACTTTGCCAGCTCTTTTTCTATATACTGCATATCACTTTTCATCTGAAAGAAAATGTCAGCTAATTTCATACGTTCACCCTAAGTTATTTTCGCACTGGCACCCCATGTATTCACTTCAACAGGTCTTGACAACAAACCCAATTCGGAAGCGCAGTGAAAATAATATTCCAGCCCTCTCTTCTGTTCTGATTGGAAATCATAACATAGCCCCGAAAAATACTCTCGCCAAAACTCGCTGGTCCCTCTGAATACGCTTTGGGCATGATTAATGATATGATCCAATTGCTCCAACCCTTGTTTCTTTGATCTAAGAAACTCCCGATGAATTTCGCCGAGCAATCCAGGGTCAGAAACTACTGTGTCTTTTCTTACCGTCCATAAGGCAAAGGTCATCCACATCCCTGTATGTTTATACCACATTTCCCCCAAATCGTAAACATAATATCCTGGATTGCTCCACTTGGCCAAGAGAGCATCATCTCCGATTAATAAAGCTGCATCGTGACTATCCATCATACTGGCTAAGTCAGGCATCATGGTTTGGTAATGCGGCATGCATCCCTGAAATTTCTCCAAAATTACTTTCAGTAAGTTTACTGAGGTTGCCGACGTGTTGGTTAAAGCTATTCTAGGTTCTTTTAGTTGTTCTATAGGCTCCTTGGTAAATAAAAAAATCGACCCCACCGGGCCAAGCGCACTTACGGAAAGATCCGCCAACACCTGGTATTCCGCTTCATTTTCCGCATACGCAAAGGAGGACACGGGTCCCAGATCAATCTCCCCAGCTGCCAATTGGCGGTTTAGCACCGCCGGGACTTTTTCAGTGAAGGTCGCTCGTCCTTCAAACATGGTGTCACGAAAAAAATAAAATACGGGCAGTACGTTTGAATAAGCGATTTTCCCTATCTTTATTCGACTCATGCTCATTCCCCCCATCTCCGGAAAAGGGAGTGCGGAACTTGAAGGCTGTCTAAAGCCTTACCCACTACAAAATGAACCAAATCCTCCATGGTTTCCGGCTTTTGATAAAATCCAGGCATAGCTGGAACAATTCGTGCACCATGCTGGGAAAGCTTCAACAGGTTTTCCAGGTGAATCGTATTAAACGGGGTCTCGCGCGGTACCAAAACCAGTCTTCTGCCTTCCTTCAGCATCACATCGGCCGTCCGTTCGAGCAGGTTCCCGGATGCCCCATGCGCGATCCCGCTTACGGTTCCCATAGAACAAGGCACGATGATCATGGCGTCACATTGATAGGAACCTGAAGCGATTGGAGCGGTAAAGTCACGAAGCTGGTGGTAGTGAAGCTCTCCGGCTCCCTCCTGCATGAAGTGGGCAGCCAGCACGAGATCACGGTCTTCGGTATTCCAGCCCAGTTCCTCCTGAAATACTTGCCACCCAGCCTCCGTAATCACAAGGTGAACCTTATGATCCTGTTTTAGCAGCTCCTGGGTCAAACGAACACCATAGATAGCCCCGCTTGCTCCAGTAATTCCAACTACAAATATTTTTCTCATTTCATCACCAAGTCCAAGATTGTAAAGGCAAAAACCACCACGCTTAATATGCCATTCATCGTAAAAAATGCTGTGTTAAGTTTTGACAAGTCGTGAGGGGATACCAATCGATGCTCATAGAAAAGAATAACGGCTGCAACGATCAGTCCTATGGCAAACCAGAGACTGAGATCCGTTAAGATATATAACGTTATAAATCCGATGAGGGTAACCATGTGGAACCCTCTTGCCATATTTAGTGCCTTGGCTACACCAAATCGACTTGGAATAGAAAACAGCCCATTCCGCTTATCGAAATCAATGTCTTGGCAAGCATAGATGACGTCAAAACCGGCTGTCCATAAGGCCACCGTAGCGAAAAGCAGGATCCCAAGGAGATCAACCTGACCTGTCGTCGCCACCCATCCGCCTAATGGTGCCAGACCGATAGCAACACCGAGAACCAAATGGCAAGCCCATGTAAACCGCTTCGTGTAGGAATACAAGACGAGAACAAAAACAGCAAGCGGCAGCAATTTTACAGCTAACATATTCAACTGAAAGGCAGCAAAAAATAACAGCGCAAAAGAACCAATAATGAAGACATAGACTTCCTTCGCCGAAAGCAAGCCAACCGGAATAGCCCGAGTTGCCGTACGGGGATTCTTGGCATCAATGACCCGATCAATCACCCGGTTTAAAGCCATAGCAGCACTTCGGGCCCCTACCATAGCCACAGTTATCCAAAAAACTTGAGATAGGCTTGGCCATGTGCCATTGACCACCATGCTTCCCAAAATGGCTCCCATGTATGCAAATGGCAAAGCAAAAATAGTATGCTCAAATTTAATCATTTCTAAGATAATTTTGAGTTTGTTCATGTTGCTTTTGACCCCTTCTCTCCATTCCTCAAATGAACACCCTATTGTATTGCGACACGTCCCTGCGGGAAATAAGCCTCTAGAAGCTCTCCAACGCCCTGTTTTACTTCTTCCTTCTGAACGTATGCTAGGGTGTTTTTAATTTCCTTCGCCGTCTGCTCAATTTTTGTTTGAATAAGCGAAAGTGTTTCTTCTTCCTGTTTTTCTTTTTGGGCTTGTCCCCAACGCAGCTCATACCAACCGTTCCTTAGTCTTTCTAGAAGGCTGAACTTTTCAATCAGCCCTCGCCAGATCGAATCTAAATCGGCAGAAAACCGAGGGATGAAGCTTGTATATAAAGCTGAATCTATCTCATTCCTCAATTTCAGGCTATCCTCAATAGACAACTGAGGTTGCGTATAAAGCTTCGTCTTGACTTCATTAATCTGGTAAATTGACCTAGCCAGTTCTTTGATTAATGCAACATCCCCGAGCTTTGCTAGTAAAAAGTAATATTTGCTGCTGAAAAAGTCACCCGCCAAAACGGAAAGCTGCCTGTTGCGGATCCCTTTTTCACTATACTGCGGGAGCAACGTCACTTCTTCATGACAATCCAGCCCCATCTGGATAAGAACAGTAGAAACGATATAATGCCTGATTTGCTCGTGCGGTACATCGGAATCGTGCAGAAACAAAAAAAGGACCTGCATCCGCAACAAGGGGATGGAGGGGATTTCCACGTAGCGCTGAACATAGTCACACTTTATATGTTTATTCACTTCTTCTACTATAGCCTTCAGTTCTTCACGGAATAAACTTGTCGTTAGTATCATAACTTTTCCCCCAAAATGACAATGGATACAGTATAACATACAGCTAAACGTATTGACACTAACGTTATTATATCTTTAATGACATTAAATTTTAAGAATCATTTTTGAATGTTGGCCTTCCAAAGTACACCATACGATAAGTTCGTATATTCTTGCAAAAATGCCTTTTTGTCTGTAACCGATTCTAGAGCGTTGAGCAGGGTATCGCTTTTATCGGCCGAAACCGCCAGAAGCACTTCATCCCTTCCCTTTTCATGGTAAAGAACCCGCACATACAGTCCTTCTACATTACTCGTGTACAGATAAGCTGATCTGACAGCAGAGAAAAGGTCCTTATATATATCCTCAACATAGATGGGCTTCTCCATTGCCGCTTTATAATCAATAAACAGATTGCCATTTTCCCATTTCACATGCGATATCGGCAGGCCAGTATCAAACATGGCCAATACATCCACCAAATTTTCTTCTTGCAGAACCATTGGGCTCACTCTTTTGAATACCGGGGCAAACCCTGCTTGCTGTTCCTTTTGGCTATCAGGAAGAACAGAAAGTAAGAAAGCAATTGTCGTAGAAAGGACTACGGCAAAGAATATATTGCGTGCTAATGGCATGGCAAAGCCACCCCCTCTCTGTACCATTGTACGAGAGGAGATAGCAATGTATGCCACCGAAAGAAAGTCAAGCCCGTCGGCATGGCTTAAAACAGGAAAAGAAAAACAGGCAAGTCGCCTGCTCGGGGTGGTGGTTTTTAGTCCTCACTTGTATCAATTGTCCCAAACTTAGTGTGGATAATCGCTTTTCCGCGAATCTTTACCGCTGAGGTGTGGTCCGTGAATTGGGCTATCATCACTTCGCCCTTATCCAGCTTTTCCGAATGATGGAAGCGAGTCGTTTCGCCTCTTGTTAACCCGATTACGTTTACCCCATTTTCCTTAGCTTTAATGATAAAATAATCGTTCGTCTCACTCACAAGGAACTCCTCCTAAACATTTTCTTTTCCTCATCCTTACTATCCCTTTATGAGACTGAAGACTTCGGCCCGAGCGGCTGCATCCTCTTCGAAACAACCTCTCACGGCGGAGGTGACTGTCTTTGATCCTGGCTTCTTCACTCCGCGCATCGTCATGCACATATGCTCCGCTTCTACTACAACCACAACGCCTTGTGGCTCTATCGTCTCCATAATAGAGTTCGCCACCAGAGAAGTAATCCGCTCCTGCAATTGCGGCCGTTTAGCGACAGCCTCAACTGCCCGGGCTAGTTTGCTTAGCCCCACTACTCTTCCCCCTTGAGGGATGTAGGCTACATGAGCGACACCAAAGAAAGGCACCAGGTGATGCTCGCAAGTTGAATAAAACGGAATATCTTTAACCAATACAATCTCTTCATGCGGTTCACTAAAGATCACCGAGAAGTATTCTTTTGGATCAATATGTAAGCCTTGAAAGATCTCTTCATACATTCTGGCTACTCTTGCTGGTGTATCTTGCAATCCTTCGCGGTCAGGATTCTCTCCAACCGCCTCAAGAATCATCCTTACTGCTTGTTGTATCTTTTCATGATCAACGTTCACTTATTCTTCCCTCCTATTGATCCCCCTCTTGACATATGTACCAAATCTCATTGTACCAGACATGTCAAATGGCGAACCAATTTTCGCCCCAAAACTCAATCTCATAATAGCACCTGCTCATAAAAATTGCAAAAAAGATATGTGTTCTCTAAAATACAATATTGGATAGAAAAACTTATTAACAATGAGGGATGCAACTGCTAAAATGAAAGATGGCATTTTTCTCTTCTATAAAGTGTTAACCTCATATATGACCCGGTCTATTGACCGTAATCCGGCGTCTTTGCCAGAAAGAAGGTAAGTTAGATGAATAAAGGATTGAAATGGGTGTCTGTGCTGACCACCGTGGGCATGTTCATTGTGCTGATCATGGGTTCCCTCGTTACGAAAACCGGCTCCGGGCAAGGCTGTGGTGAAACTTGGCCGTTATGCCATGGTCAGTTCGCGCCATTGGACAACCTTGAGTCTTTGATTGAATACAGCCATCGCGCCGTTTCAGGTGTCCTTGGCATCTTAGTAACGTTACAATCCGTATGGGCTTGGAGGAAGCTAGGACATAAGCGTGGAGTCAAAGCCTTTGCCTTTGGGGGTTTTTTCTTTACTTTTCTGCAAGCTTTGCTTGGCGCAGCTGCAGTTGTCTGGGGACAATCATCCGCTGTTCTGGCGCTGCACTTCGGCTTTTCACTTACAGCCTTTGCCAGCGTTCTTCTCTTAACCATTCTAGTGTTTGAAGGGAACCTGCTAAAGCCCCGTAAGCTTGCTCCGATCTCTTCTCGCTTAAGGAACTCCATCTGGTGGCTTGCGGTATACTGCTACGGAGTTGTTTATTTAGGAGCCTATGTACGCCACACGAAAACGGGACTAGGCTGTACTACATGGCCTACCTGCAACGGATCCTGGCTTCCGGATCTAACCGGTTGGGGGCCTGTTGCTATTCAATTCATCCACAGAGTGGCTGCCTTTATTTTCCTTCTTCTTGTCATTTGGCTAACCTCTGTGATCGCAAAGCATTATCGTCATCGAAGAGATTTATATTATGGTACGATTCTAGTATTGACGTTTACCATACTGCAAGTTCTAAGCGGTGGTTACGTGGTATTGTCCCGCCTTGCACTCGTTCCGTCACTCATTCACAACTCTATTATTGCTGGCTTGTTTGGAGTAATCTGTTACCTCTGCTTCCAATCCTTGCCTTACAGTCCTGCCGTAGAGACTGAATCTGAAAATAAAAAGGGGGCCATACATGGATAAGCGAATATTCACCGTCATGGTGATTCTAGTGACCATCTTTATCGGATTTGGAATGATTATCCCTGTTCTTCCCAATATGGTGGAGGACGCTCAAGCTGCACCTTATCATCTGGGGTTGATGCTTTCTCTCTATTCAGCTATGTCATTCTTCTTATCACCAGTTTGGGGCGGTCTCTCCGATTCATTCGGGCGTCGCCCCATCATTATGATCGGTGTATTGGGCTTCAGCGTCAGCTTTTTTCTATTCGGCATCTCTGAACAGAATCTATGGATGATGTATGCTTCCCGTCTTTTGGGAGGAGCCTTTTCCGGAGCAGCCACAGCTTGCTGCATAGCCTATATCGCCGATATCACGACAGAAGATAACCGGACCAAAGGCATGGGTTTAGCCGGAATGTCCATTGGTCTTGGTTTCATATTCGGACCGGCCTTTGGCGGACTATTGAGTGTTTTCGGTATGGCGATTCCTTTTTTTGCCGCTTCCTTGCTTTCTCTAGGGACTCTTGGATTTGCTTGGATCGTGCTGAAGGAATCCCATCACCCAGACAAAACATCGCGCCCTGCAAAACGAGAATCCCGCTGGAAAGCTTTTGCCGGCCCACTCAAGCATCTTTACATCTTGTCTTTCCTCGTTTCCTTTACCTTAGCCGGTTTAGAAAGCACCCTCCAGTATTTTCAAATGAGCAAGATCGGTGCTTCCTCCTTGGAAATGGGATTGATGTTTGCGATTAGCGGGATTGCTGGGGCCATTATACAAGGGTACGTGGTACGCAAGAAAATAAAAAAAGGAAAAGAAAGTACAGCCATTCTCATCGGACTCGTGGTCTCCGGCATCGGCTTTCTCCTTATTCTCCTTTCGATGGACTTTTGGACTGCAGCGCTTTTTGTTACCGTCTTCGGCATTGGCAATGCCTTAATCCGGCCTTGTGTAACTTCGCTCGTTACGCAAAAGTCTACGGTTGGACACGGTGTCGCTTCCGGTCTGATTTCTTCCATGGATAGCTTAGGGCGAATTTTAGGACCCATTACAGGTACATTGCTCTATCATTACAATATGAATTATCCATTCCTGTTCGGAGGAGCCATACTGCTCATGGCCGTTTCTCTGGTCTATTCCTATCGTGCAGCAGATAAGGATTACATATTTTCAAAAGCAACCTAGTGTTGCCACTAGCCAAAAAAGCCCCAAAACTTGTTTTTGGGGCTTTTTTTATAGACAAAGGAGTGAAATGTTTTTCCCAGTAGAAGGCGGGTTTCAGATAACAGGTGAAAGTCCGGTTAATTTTTAAAACGGGGACTTTTTGGCGAAAATTAGCGGAGAAAATCCGGTTATCTCTCTAAAACACTAAAAAATATCATGATTTTGAGGTTTAGTCGGAAAAACTCCCGTTATCATCCAAACCCCTGAAAATTCAACCTATAGTTAATCGACAGTCTCGAATATCCACCGATTTCAAACCCATTCACCTTTCAAACAAAAAAATCCACACCATAAAGGTGCAGATTTCATCCACTTATGTAAGTCTTTAGTTCTATTCGCCGGCAACGGAATCCTTAAGGCTCTTTCCCGGCTTAAAAGCTGGGATTTTGCTAGCTGCGATTTCGATTTCTTCGCCGGTTTGCGGGTTGCGGCCTTTGCGTGCTGCTCTCTCGCGAACCTCAAAGTTACCAAAACCAATAAGTTGAACCTTATCTCCATTTTTAAGAGCGTTTTCTATAGCATCGAACACGGCATCAACTGCTTTTGTAGCATCCTTCTTAGTTAATTCAGCTGTTTCAGCTACATAAGAAATAAGTTCTGTCTTATTCATTGTTTCACCTCCTCCCAATGAGTTGGCCTTATGGTACTTTCTTTAACCAATTGCACTTAAATTATACCTATTCGCTGGAAATTCCTCAAAAAAAGGGAATTTACTTCTTTTAAAGCAACTGCAGCGGCTTTTAAACAAGCTATTCTAACAGTTAACATGCTTTATATTAATATAGAAAACCGTTAAATTCAAGGATTTTTCTCATCAAATATGGATATTCCACCAAATTTTTGACTAGACTAAAAAGCAAAAGACCTCCATCGATTGACGGAAGCCTTAGATAACCAATATTTATCTATAGTATAATAGCAATCAAACCACCTGAGCCCTCATTAATGATTCGCTGAAGAGTCTCTTGGAGCTTATAGCGGGCATTTTCCGGCATCATGCCAAGCTTTGCCGAGATCCCCTCGTTCACTATAGAGTTAAGGGAGCGCCCGAATATATCAGAATTCCAGATGCTAAGCGGATCTTCCTCAAAGTCCTGCATGAGGTAGCGGACCAGCTCTTCGCTTTGCTTCTCCGTCCCGATAATAGGGGAGAATTCCGATTCCACATCGACTCGAATCATATGAATCGATGGAGCCGTTGCTTTCAAGCGCACCCCGAACCGGCTTCCCTGGCGAATGATCTCTGGCTCATCCAGCGTCATTTCTGCAATGGATGGCGGTGCAATTCCGTAGCCCGTCTGGCGCACCATATTTAAGGCAACCGCTACCCGGTCGTACTCTCGTTTAGCGTGAGAGAACTCCTGCATCAGCTGAAGCAGATGATCCTTCCCGCGAATCTCTACACCAACGACTTCCACTAGAATCTGATCGTAGAGGTAATCGGGCGCATACAAGTCGATTTCGGCGATTCCCTGCCCCATATTCATGTCGGATAAAGATGCTTTCTCTATGAACTCATACTCACTAAAATGACCGACAACTCGATCTACATCACGGAGACGACGAATTTCCTTAACCGTCTCCCGCACACTCTCTTCATAATTTTGGCGAAGCCAGTGATCATCGTGAAGCACCATCACCCAGCTCGGTAAATTTACGTTTACTTCATGTACCGGGAATTCAAACAGCACCTCTCTCAGGGTGGCCATGGCATCGGCTTCCACCATGTCATCTACACTCATGACCAGAACCGGCACATCATGCTTTTCAATCAGCTGGTTACGCAATTCTTGCGCTTCCTTGCGGTCTGGATGAAGCGAGTTCACGACAACGATGAACGGCTTCCCTACCTCTTTTAATTCCGCAATGACCCTCTCTTCTGCTTCTACATATCCTTCTCGGGGGATTTCCGCAATTGATCCGTCTGTCGTAATCACCACACCTAAAGTGGAGTGATCCTGAACGACCTTGCGTGTCCCGATTTCAGCTGCTTCCTCAAAGGGAATCGGCTCGTCATACCAAGGTGTATTAATCATGCGGGGACCATTTTCATCCTCGTAGCCTTTGGCTCCATTGACGGCATACCCCACGCAGTCTACAAGGCGCACATTCACTTCCAACCCATCTGCCACAAGTATTTCCACAGCCTGATTAGGAACGAATTTTGGCTCTGTGGTCATAATTGTGCGTCCAGATGCACTTTGTGGCAGTTCATCTTTTGCTCGGGCCCGATCTGTTTCGCTCTTGATGTTTGGCAATACCACGAGTTCCATAAACCGCTTGATAAAAGTAGACTTTCCGGTACGGACAGGACCAACGACGCCTATGTAGATGTCTCCACCCGTCCGTTCTGCAATGTCTTTGAAAATATCTACTCGTTCCACCTATTTACCTCCCTTTCAAAAATCAGTGTTTTGTACAATGACTCTTGGATAGATTAGGACACTATCAATATATGAGGATGTGATGGAATTATGATCAAATCTTTAAACAAAAAGAGCAATTGACAAGGCAATTGCTCTTCTGGATCACCGATCGCACCCCTCTGCCTCTATAAATCATCCTATGGCATGGACTACGAGTCTATGACTTTATTTTTATAAAATTACTGGTTACTGGCCAAAGTAGGGATACCATCAATCAATACATAAGGAAATGACTTTACCGGGACATATAGTGAATTTTCCGGAATGAGGGATCGAATATCCTTATCTGCCGGTATCTCTCCCTGGATGCCGCTTAAAATTTGCTTCAAATCTTCACCGTAATCTATCCCCACCACCCCTGCCGCAGACATAATCACGGGCAGGCTGTTGCCTGTTATAGGACTTTCTATCGCGTCTTTCCCTTTCGCTACGCCAATTTTCCTCAAGTCAATTTGAAAATAGCCAGGCTGTACTACCCCAGCCACAGGCAAGCTTTTATTCTTATCAAAGTAGCGCGTCACTCGCATCTGGATATCCGCAATATTCTCCACCATCTTCAGATCCAGCAGGCGAACAGTAGGTTGGACTTCGACGTCCGTCAGAACAAATAAATAGGAACCGCCTTGCTCAAAAGCTGCTCCAGGCGTATACGTCAGGTATTTGGGAACAAGCTGGTTAAACTGAATCACATATTTCTCAAATATCGGCGTGTCAGCTTCCTTGGTTGCAATGGGAAGGACACCGGTTTCCTCCCGGAATTGATCAATGGCATCTTGCACAAGCTGCACTTGCTGCATAGGCGGCAATTGGTTTTCCGCCCTTCTTTCTTCCGGGTACATGCACCCGGTTAATAGGATCATAATTAGCAAAAGCAAAACAGATAGTTTGACTAAGCTGCGTTTTTTCAATTTAAATCCCCTCATTCTCTTTCTGTTGCTGAATATGCTCTCTGACGGTTGTCTTCCAAGCCTCTTCTGGAACACGGACCCGAACAGCTCCATAAACCCTTGTCTGGCAAGCGAGACGATATCCGGTCTCCAAAGCTTCCTCCCCAATCATTCTTTGCTCTTGGGAAGAGGGCAGGGAAACCATAGCGTTTGGACTCATAATTTGAACTTTGCACGTGGTACATTGCCCATTGCCTCTGCATCGGTTCCGAATCGGGATTCTATTTTTCAAGGCCGCTTGAAGGAGATTTTCTCCTTTATTTAGCGAAACGGTTTTACCCTTAGGTTGAAATTCAACTTTAATTCTCATAATAGAACAACTAAAATAAGGAGCAAGGATGGAATTAACAACAGAAAGGCAAAGGTAGATACCAGAATGCGGGGTATACCTGATAGCTTATTGCGGGCAAATATAATGGCAATATTCGCTAAAAACATTAATCCCATGGCAACGAAAGACGACATTTCTTTATCCATTTCTTCACTTTCCTTCTTTCTTTATTCATCGCTCCTATTATAGCATAACTTGGACGCAAAGCACCTTCTCGCCTAATTTTGAATAGAATACATCGAAAAAGATTTACTAAAGGGGTGCTAGATTCTCTTATGTCCCACAATGATTGGAGAAACATGCAACCGGAAAGGCAAAGCAGTCCCAAGCCGCCCTCTGCCGCTAGCCCACTGAACCTTGATGACCCTTTGGAGTCATCGCCTTCGACTCTGATTCAAGTCAGTGAACAAATGCGCACGGTTAGACAACATCTTCAGGAACTGGAAGCATCGCTTGTAACACTGTCCAGCATCATCGAGGCTATGAAGCAAAGCAGGCGCACATCGGCCCATCGCGGAAGATGGGATACGGACCTCATAAAAGATCTGCAGAACCTCGACTTTAAGCAAGTCATGAGTCTCCTTCAATCCCCTCTTGTGCAAGACTTAGTCGAATTCTTAGCGCAGGAAGAGGCAAGGAAGCAAAAGTAAGAGGGGTAACGGAATCCGTTACCCCTCTTTGACTGTAACCTTGCCTGTTAAAGGCTGCGTTTATTTTGAACCCAATATATCCTATGTGGACGCTTTAAAGTCTGCAACATAGACGGTAGCCCATTATTTCAAATTCTTTTGTAAAATCACCCTGCTATGATATGTCACTGATACTTATTGTGTGCGATCTCCTCGACTTCGTGCCGCTGAGGGCGCCCCATTAATTCCTCGACAGCAAGTCGAGGCAATTTTCCTTCAAATAACACTCGGTATAATTCACGGGTAATGGGCATTTCCACACCAATGCGCTCAGCTAATTCATAAGCCGCTTTGGTTGTTTTCACTCCCTCAACCACCATACCCATCTTTTCCAATACCTCTTCAAGCGACATCCCCTGACCCAGAAGATTTCCGGCTCTCCAATTCCGGCTATGCTTGCTTGTACAGGTTACAATCAAGTCCCCTACGCCCGCTAAGCCAGAAAACGTTAAAGGATCAGATCCGATATGAACGCCCAAACGGCTAATTTCTGCAAGTCCGCGCGTCATCAAAGCGGCTTTGGCATTGTCCCCAAAACCTAGCCCATCGGATAAACCTGCACCTAAGGCAATAATATTTTTGAGGGAACCGCCTAATTCCAATCCTATCACGTCCGGGTTCGTATAAACCCGAAAATAACCATTCATGAACAAGTCTTGAGCTTCTTCTGCCGCATCGATTGGCTGGGAGGCCACGACTACAGTCGTCGGTGACTTGCGGCTTACTTCTTCCGCATGGCTAGGGCCAGATAAGACTACCATTCGATTATGATGAGAAGGCGGCAGCTCTTCCTTCAGCACCTCTGTAATGCGCTTATAAGTGCCTAGCTCGAGCCCTTTGACAGCGTGTATGAGGAGAGCGCCTGCACTTAAGTAAGGAGCAATTTTTCGCGCAATCTCTCGGATGCCATGAGAAGGGACTACGAGTAGGATTACTTCCTTTCCTTGAACCACTTCTTCTAAGTGGTTGGAGCAAACAATAGATTCCGGCAACTCAATACCAGGCAAATACTTACTGTTTGTATGCCTCTCATTTATTTCCTCCGCTTGTTCGACACGTCGGGACCACATCTGAACGCGGTGTCCGTTATCGGTTAAGACCATAGCCAAAGCCGTTCCCCAGCTTCCTGCACCAATCAAACCAATGTCCAATCTGCTCATCCCCCTTATTTTTTGGATTGCCCCAATTTGCTTTCTGTCCCTTGAAGCAGACGGACAATGTTTTGGGAATGTCTAGCAAAACCAAGGACAGCAACGATCCCGGCCATCCAGATATACGCTTGAGGTTCTTCATAAACATACATGAATATCGGAATAAGAGCCAAAAATACCAAAGAACCTAAAGACACATAACGAGTAATGAAAATAACGGCTACTGTAATGAGTACAGACCAAAGAAACGAGATAAAGGAGAGAGTTGCGATGACCCCTATCGTGGTCGCTACTCCTTTTCCTCCCTTGAAACCAAAGAAAATGGGCCAATTATGGCCGAGGATAGCTGCCGCCCCGGCCAGTGCCGCTATTACATGATCACCATTGCTTATCCATAGGGCGAGCCAAACAGCAGCCATTCCCTTCAAGGCATCCAGAAGAAGGACCAGCATTCCTGGTCCTTTGCCTAGTACCCTCAGTGTGTTCGTTGCTCCCGCATTCCCGCTCCCATGATGTCTAATATCTATACCTGCTACCTTCTTAGCAATAAGATAGCTAAAGCTAATCGACCCTAGCAGGTACCCTGCTGCGATAGCAATTACCGTATTCATCCCCTCAATCCTCTCCCTAAGCCTTTTTGCTTACACGGCACCTAATCCTCGGCTTTGCTTCTGGCGATAATCCGGATCGGTGTCCCTTCAAAAGGAAAAGCTTCTCTAATTCTATTCTCTATAAAACGCTGATATGAAAAATGCAATAGCTCCACATCATTTACAAACAAAACAAACGTTGGAGGTTTAACGGAAACTTGGGTAATATAGTTAATTCTTAACCTTCTTCCCTTATCCGACGGAGGCGGAGTCACTGTTGTCGCTTCATGCACGAGATCATTCAATACATTCGTTTGGATTCTCATTGCGTGCTGATCTGCCACGTCCTTTACCTTAGGGAGAATCTGATGGACACGCTGCTTGGTTTTGGCTGATACAAAAACGATAGGAGCGTATTCCATAAATAAGAAATGCTCGCGAAGCGTCCGTTCAAACTGATGAAGCGTCTTATCATCTTTTTCAATCGCATCCCATTTGTTCACTACAAATATAGCCGCTCGTCCCGCTTCGTGCGCATAGCCTGCAATTTTCTTGTCTTGCTCGATAATGCCTTCCTCTGCGTTGATGACGATTAAACACACATCAGATCGTTCGATTGCTCGAAGGGCACGCAACACGCTGTATTTTTCTGTTGACTCGTAGACCTTCCCCCGCTTTCGCACACCGGCTGTATCGATTAATACAAAATCTTGTCCTTCCCGGGTAAGCCTGGTATCAATCGCATCCCGCGTCGTTCCGGCAATATCGCTGACAATTACGCGTTCTTCCCCAAGCAAAGCGTTAACAAGCGAAGACTTGCCCACATTCGGACGGCCAATCAAGGATACGCGGATTACATCTTCATCATACTCTTCCTCGCTATCCTTCGGGAAATGCTTGATCACCTCATCGAGCAGGTCACCGATACCCAGCCCGTGAACGCTGGATATGCCGATCGGTTCCCCGAAGCCCAAAGCGTAAAATTCGTACATTTGATTCATCCGCTCAGGATTATCCGCCTTATTTACGCCTAATACTACGGGCTTTTTTGAACGGAATAGCATCTTTGCCACTTCTTCATCCGTACTGGTTATACCTGTAGTTGCATCTACGATAAGGACAATAACGTCAGCCTCGTCAATGGCTAGCTCTGCCTGATGACGAATATGTTCCAATAGCACGTCATGATCATCAAATGCAATACCGCCAGTATCAATCAGATGAAAATGGCGATCCAGCCACTCGGCCTTACTGTAAATGCGATCGCGCGTCACACCTGGTATATCTTCTACAATGGAGATCCTTTCTCCTACTATGCGATTAAATAATGTCGACTTTCCTACATTAGGTCTGCCGACGATAGCCACAACTGGATTAGCCATATTTCTCCAACCTCACTTTCAACCATCTATAATACTGGATTTTCCTCATTCTTGCAATATCGCCATGATTTAAAAATGCTTTACAAGAATTGTCGTATCATCGTTCAGCGTATGCGCCATGGCATCGAGAATTTTTTCCAAAGTGAAAGCCAGCTGCTGTAACTCTTTTTCATTTGCGGCAAAAAAAATGGGGGCACCTCCTGCCACTCGCTCCCGATTCATCGTCACCACAGCCAGTATGGTTTTTTCTATTGTTGTCCCCATCTTTACACCCCCTATTCATTTACCTTTGCTTCCAACGGCTTGCGGTAAACACTCTCCAATACGGGCACTCTTAGGATCGTCCCCTTAATTTTCCCTGGATCCTTAATTTGGGGCAGAAGGAAAATACCCAATCGACCATCATCTAGACTTCGCTTTATCAGCGGAACAAGTGAGGGCTCTCCCGAATCGCGATAGACTCCAAGTACGGTAGACACATCATGGAGAATGGCTTGCCTTTGCCCAAAGTTACCCAGTGTAACTACCCCATTGGCGTTCTTGGGCGTTAATATCATGCCTATTCCGTGCTGTTTAATCTTTTCTCTTGTATCCTCTAGCCCGATATTCATAATATAAATGTCATCGACATACAAATTTTGCCCTTCCATGCGAACATTTCCCTGTGTAACTTCCGCGATATCCGTAATATTCTTTCCGGACATGAAAATCTTATCGATCAGGAGTGTAGCTAGTCCTATGACGATTCCCCACTTCCAGCCAAAAAAGACCGAGACCGCAGTTGTGATGATAGAAGATAGCATTACGAGATAATTACGCCCTTCGAACACCATGGCAATTCCTTCTATGTATGCAGTACCCCGGGGAACGAGCTCCATTTGGTCAAGCTGCTGCAAGGTATTGCGTTCCATATTCCTTACATCGCGAAATTGTGAAGCGGCTAAGCCTAAGAAAGTAACGGCTGTGAAATCCTCTTCGATAAAAGCAGGCACGGCTACCGAACCTAATCCAGCCGCAATAACTCCTAAAGCAATATGAATCACATGTCCGTGCGGATAGGTCGGATAGGAACGATAATCCGTGCGCAGCATGAGCAAGCGGCTAAAGATGCCGACTATAATTCCCATCACCACTGCAGCCGTGTATTCTTCCATTCGTACTCACTCCCTTTCTAGCTTGTTGTCTCTGCCCTTTTTCGCTTCCATGCACTAGATCGCTTCGCATACTGAAGGATTAGGCGGGCTAAGATTAGCAAGTACAAGGCAATCCACCACGTATCCCTATGAAGAGGTGATCCGAGAAGATAATGTCCTGTTTTTTCCCATAAATACGCTTGATAGCAGATATCCCCTAAAACTAGTCCCAGGGTGAGTAACACAAATTGCTGCACAGGGGTCCTTGCTGCCACTAGAATGAGAACAAGGGCAAAACTTGCAATCATATAACTCTCTTGCATAAACATTAAAACGGGGTCTAAACGAAGAAGCAACTGCATCAGAAACACGGAAGCTCCTACCAAAAAGCTTGCGGTCAGCAAATGCAGACGGCTATTATCTCCCAGCTTGACCCATAGCCAGCCCCCTAAGCATAGTGGCAATAGAGCAGACATCACCGCAATCTGCCCATTACCCGGCAACTCGATCGTCCATCCCGTAAATAGCAACTCAAACACCAGAATAATAATCACCCACTTTTTATTCCAGTTATTTTCCGCAAAAAAACGGTCAAACAAGCCGATCCATAAAAACAGAAGCAAAAACCATAAGCCAATCAGGCCTAAAAATCCGTCATTCACTTGATTTATCCCCTCTCGGTGGCACATGTATTACTTTCATTATTCCTCAAAATGGACGAGAAAAAACAAGAAAACAAAGAAGTCTGAAACGTGCTTGCGACGTTCCAGACTCTGCAGCTATAATAGCTGTTCAATTTTGATTCGATTTGGGCTGATCGGACATCACATATTTAAACATCAGCTTGTCCTGAATCGGTATCCACGCACCGACTCCCTTGTGGGTTACATTTTTTATAATCAACTTTTTCTCTCCGCCTTGGATGTTTAAATAAACCTCACCATACGTAATGGTACCCTTTTCGCTAGCAGCTGGGACAAACGCATGCAGATAACCGATTTTCTTGGTTGGGACCCTCATGATGGTATCCTGCTTCGTTCCCTTTCCGACTGTACTTTGAAAGGCTAGATTAAGCCCCGTATTTTGTTTCGCTTTCGCAATCATCAGCTTTTTAACATCATCCTCGGCTAAAACCTCTGTGGTTAATCCTCCTACGGCCGTAAATTCTTCATTCTGTTCATAGGTCAGCTCGGTCGTTTCCCGACCGCCGCGGTTATCCAACTTGTTGATATTGGCTTCTTTATACTCCCAATTCACCGATGTTTCCTTGGATTCATAGTTTAAAGCCCAGTTTCCTAAATAGATATTGGCGCGAAATCCAATGGCCAATTTGGAGGGTTGAATGGTTGTTTCATTGAGCAGCCGAATTAAATTTGGATTCTCAATCCCATAATTGGTGGTCCTGAATAGTTCGGACGTTGTTGCACTCGGCTGTACGTATTCCGGATCCATACTGGGATTAGGGTACGTATTTTGCCTGGAAATGTCTTTTACTGTGTCGGGCACCTTAAGTTTTCCTGGTACCGCTGCTCCCACTCCCGGTTGCCCTAACAGCAAGGGAACAATGAGGAGAAGCGCAAAAAACGGGGGGAAAATCTTCTTAACCATATATATCCTCCTCTGCTTCATTTCACTCCTTTAAGTTCAGGTATAGTATTTGCCATTTCGATTGAAACATAAAAGAAAAGGGAAAAGGAAATAATTGTATAGGTAATAGGACTTGATTCCAATCACATAGGATATAAATGAAGGAGGTGACAGAGCAGATGGCTTTCTACACCACGGTCGTCAATTTATTGGGGATCAAAGTGCTTAAAAATGGAGAAGGACACCTCTTCATCAAGCTTGGCAGCGGAAAAATCCGCCCGCTTAAAGCTTAACTAAAAAGGCGAATCCATACTTAGGATTCGCCTCTTAACTTTCTTTTGCTTAACAATGTACAATCAATCCCTCGCATTATTGCCCAATGATAGGAATCTCCAGCTATCACTGCCGGGCAAGTCCTAAGGTCACTCACATCCATTGCCCCAACAGCAGCCATCACGAGAAGAAGCTGTTCATGAAGATGCTTTACAGCGAATTGGCTTTCCTGTTCAGTCATCTGCGTAACCAAGTGGAGGAAATACCCTGCCATTCCTACAGCGGATGCACCTAAAGCCAGCGACTTGGCCACTTCTAGTCCGTTACGGACCCCTCCCGTAGCCATGATGTCCACTCTATCCAGGAATAATGACGCTTCCAATAAGCTCTGCACTGTCGTCATTCCCCAGTCGTCCAACATGTCCAACGGAATTTCCCGACGCGCATTTTCAATTCGAGCAAAGTTCGTGCCTCCCGATCCGCCCACATCAATGGCAGAAATCCCCGTCTCCAATAGAAACTGAATGGACTCTTGGGACATACCAAAGCCAACTTCTTTAACGATCACAGGACAAGGAACGGCTTTTACAATCGCCTCAATTCGTTCCAGTACGCCACGAAAATCCCGATCCCCTTCAGGCATAATTAACTCCTGCATGATGTTTAAATGGATCTGCAATCCATCTGCCGCAATCATTTCAACGGCCTCCAGGGCTTGGTCCGGACTGGCTTCCGCACCTAAGTTAGCCAAAATAATCCCATCCGGATATTCTTCTCGAACGATCGTATAGGAATCCCGAACCGATGGGTCCTTGATCGCAGCCATCTGGGAGCCTACAGCCATAGCCAATTTGCCCGCCCGGGCAAGTCGGGCGAGCTTTTGGTTGATCTTATAGGTTTCCTTTGCCCCACCCGTCATGGCATTAATAACAATCGGCGAACTTAGAGAAAGTCCGCCGAAAGTCGTATCGAGTGATATATCGGAAACGATGGATTGTGGAATGCAGTTATGGACAAACTTCACGTCCTCAAAGCCTTGCCGGCCGCTTTGACCGGTTTGGATAGCAAACTTGATGTGATCGTTTTTTCTTGATGTCCTCTGCATTAAATAAACCTCGTCCTTAGGATTTCAATTTCTTAGCCAAGTCTCCGAGACGATCAGCAATGGTTACGCCCATTCCGCCCTGATCGGCTTCATAGTTAGCCAATTCTTTTTTCGTTGCTTTTGCTTCTGTTTCTTCTTGTACTTCACGGATGCTTAGACTAATGCGTTGCTCAGCCGTGTTAACATCCAACACTTTCACTTGCACCTCTTGTCCTTCTTCCAACACTTCATTTGGGTTGCCAATATGACGGTTAGAGATCTGAGAGATGTGTACCAACCCTTCTACTCCAGGTGCTACCTCAACAAAAGCTCCAAAGCTGACTAAGCGTCTAACTGTCCCAGTAACCACACTTCCTGCCTTAAGCTGCTCACTTGCTCTCTGCCAAGGCCCAGGCTGGGCTTCCTTCATGCTTAAGCTGATTCGCTCGCCCTCTTTATCCACTTTTAAAACCTTCACCGTTACTTTGTCGCCTTCGTTCACTACATCGGACGGCTTGTCAACTCGTTCCCAAGCCAATTCGGAAATATGAACAAGTCCATCAACCCCACCGACATCCACGAAAGCTCCAAAGTCAGTCAATCGCTGAACAGTTCCTTCAATTACCTCGCCCACTTGTAGATCGTCGTAGATTTTTTTCTTCACGGTATTTACTTCCTCTTCAAGAACAGCGCGATGGGATAAGATCACCTTATTCTTCTCCCGGTCAAGTTCAATGACCTTGAGGCTCAGTGTGCGCCCTTTATATTCAGAGAAGTCCTCAACGAAGTGGCGTTCAACATGGGAAGCCGGAATAAACCCGCGTACCCCAACGTCAACAACCAAACCTCCCTTTACTACATCGGCTACTTGGCTCTCGAAGACTGTACCGGCTTGGAATTTCTGTTCAAGCTCATCCCATGCCTTAACCGCATCTACCGCCTTTTTGGAAACGATGACTTCATCTTTGTCCTCATTAATCTTTGTAACCTGAAGCGTTAGTTCATCGCCCTCTGATAAAACATCAGCTACCTTCTCAATATGCAAGCTGGATACTTCGCTAATTGGCAGGATTGCCTCTGTTTTATAACCAATATCAACTAAAGCTTGTTTAGCATCTACCTTCGTAACCTTTCCTTGAACCGTTTTCCCTACTTGAACTGCTCTTACTTCCGCATTTTGCATTTCTTCAGCCATGGACCATTCCTCCTTAAAAGTTAACACACTTTACCATTGAAAAAATAAAATGATTGCTAATTCAGGTAATCTTAGTATAAAACATTTTACCATATTTGATTCAAGAGATGAATGAATTTGCATGTTCATCCAGAAGCTTCTGGATTTCCTGCATGAAATGGTTACTGGCCTCTCCGATCAGTTCCGATGTAAGCTTTACGTTACGGTAGTTAGATAGATCGATAGGATCCCCATAAATGACCTTCATCCGGGAAAAAGGCCTCCATGTCCCCATGATGGCCACTGGAATTACGGTCGCTTCCGATTTAAGCGCAAACAAGGCTGCACCTGGATACGGTTTTCCCAGCTTACCCGTTTTGCTTCGTGTTCCTTCGGGAAAAATGCCCAAAACTTGTCCTTCCCCCAAAACTTGAAGGGCTTTTTTCAAAGCACAACGGTCACTCATTCCTCTTTTGACAGGGAAGGCTCCAAATTTTTTGATGAGCCAGCCCACACCTGGCATATGGAATAGCTCCTCTTTAGCCATAAACAATACCTGTCTCTCGATAGGGGCTGCGATAAACGGAGGATCCAAATTGCTGATATGATTAGAGCAGAGGATAACCCCTCCTTGGGAAGGTATGCGTTCAAGGCCGATGACTTGCCAACGGTAAACCACCTGATAGAAAACCCGAAATAGGGCTCTAAATAAACGATACCATCCCATGATTTAGGCCTGCCTTGATTCTAATCTTTCCTTAAATAATGCCACAATCTTATCTACCACCTGATCAATCGTAAGTCCCGTGGAATCTACTACGATGGCATCCTCGGCACATCTCAGGGGAGCCGTTTCACGCTCACTATCCAATTGGTCGCGACGAGCAATCTCATCCTTTAATTGTTCAAGATCAGGCGTATGCCCTTTCTGCTGAAGATCTTTATAGCGCCGAAGAGCACGTTCTTCAATGGATGCCGTAAGAAAAACTTTGACTTGGGCGTTGGGAAGAACATGTGTACCGATATCCCGCCCATCCATTACGACGTTCTGCTCCGCAGCCATGTTCCGCTGCATATCTACTAATTTATGGCGTACTAAGGGATGCTTGGCTACCAAAGAGACATTCCGTGTTACTTCAGGATGCCTGATTTCTTCAGTTACTTCGCGGTCGCCGATAAAAACCTTTTGTTCATTCAATTCCTGTTTAAGTAATATAGTCATGGAACGGAGAATTTCTAGTAGGCTTTCCTCATTGTCAAGGGAAACATTCTTCTCCAGCGCCATGAGAGTTAAAGCACGATACATTGCTCCCGTATCGATGTATGTAAAACCAATCTGCTTAGCTACAAGCTGCGCTACTGTGCTTTTACCTGCTCCAGCTGGTCCATCTATTGCTATGTTCATGCGCGATCCCTTTCTCGTCACAAAGAAAACCCTCGCTTCTTCCAATTATTGCTTGTCATGGGTAAAGCCTAAAGTTCTCTATGTGTTATCCAAATGATATAACGAAGTTGTAAATTCGGCACATACAAGAAAAAGCAGGGTTTTCCTGCTTATATGCTCAAAATATTTAATTACGCCATAAAGAAAAAGATAAGAGCCGCAGACCGAAGGACAATACTATCATCAGCTATTCAATTATTTGTCGCTCCACCCTTTTGATAGTACCATAGTGTACCTTAAGATGCAACGCCTTCCAGTCTCTCTACTTCGACGACCCATTGCCTAACTTTGTCAACATTTAACAAAACCTGCGTAAAAGTCAGGGAGATTAATAGCACCAGAACCGTCGCTACTAAGCCCTTTTCCACAAAGCTGGAGAAACGGCAAAAACGCTCTTCGTAACTAGGATATTTACTTCTTCTCACGCACCCTGCACCTCCATTCCCATTATGGCCAAAAATGGAAGGGTTTATGAACTTAAAGCAATCCTTTCTTGCGAAGTTCTACTTGGCGCTCGAAACAATAACGAATGATCTTTTCTCTTTCAGGCTCCCTAATCTCCAAAATCATCAGCATTATGGACTGATGTTCCCCTTTTTCCTTGGGTGGAACCACACGAACAACTTTCGCTGTAAAAGGAGCATGTTCCATGCCTTGACGATAAGGGATCGCCAACCAGCACTGGAATATCTCTCCTTGCTTGATCCGATACTCCGGCTTGCAAGTAAAAGCTACTCCTCCCCCGCTTACGTCAACCGTCCGGGCTAAAAAGTGCATTTTTCCGTTTAAAATTCTTAATGACAGTTCTAAGGTTGCGGAGATGCGCAGATAATTCCGCCTTTGGTTTCTCTGAATGTCCTCGAGACGGGGCAGTGCTAACTCCCACATAGGCACTTCTTCATTTTTTCTGCTTAATACGACACTCGGAAATATATATTTTGAACCATCTATTCCAAAATAGAACACCGTAATTTCCAAACCAGGCGAAAAAGCCATTGCTTTGCCGTTTTGTTCAGATAAAGGCACTTCAACTAATAAGGAGTCTTCAAGCACATTATCCACTCGAGATTTATATGTGGTCCTGGCTTCCCCCTCATTCTTGGTTCGTATGCTAATTCTAATAAGTTGGCTGATTCCCGGAATCATACGAAACCTCCATCCCAATCATGCTATGAATATTATACCATAGGTTGGATTGGTAAGGGTCCAGTACTTAAAGAGCCTTCCCCAGAAGGGAAAGCTCCATTAGCCTGTTTTATCGATCACTTCCAGGGCCATCTAGCTTCTCAATGGATTCTTCTTCTCCATTATCTGCATTAATAAATACTCGGTAGGTTTCGTCCCCCAGGCTTCCCAAGAACTCATAGCATAACGTGTCTTTGTTTTCGTCGCTAAGGATCATCGCTAATCTAGATTCTTGAACCTTAAGGTGAGGATTTACTTCTTTCCTTGCTTGGGCCTCTGTTAACTTCGGTTTAGGAATTGTTCGATCCTTATGATTAAAGATATAATGCTCGGATTGGAAGCCTACTACGTTTCCGGTATCCATAGCTACCTTGACAGTAACAATGTCCGAATAAATGCGGACATTATCCTGCACATACACATAACTAAGTACCGCCGTATTGCTGTATTCATCTATAACATAAGGCTGCATGTTGTTATACCCGTGCTTTTGCAAGAATTCATCTGCCTTAGCCTTCGCTTGTTCTTGGCTTAGCTTGGCTTCCTTGACTTCCGTATTGTCCAAAAGCCAGATGACATGTCCTCCTTTTGTGGTGACATCAAGGCTAATGTTCTCTTGTTCCTTTCCAGTTGGGGCAAAATTCACACTATAAGCCTGATACTCAAGGCCTTTTCCTGTTTTTCTCACCTGTATATCCGCTTCATTCTCATTTAATCCTACAAACTCCATTGCGATACGTTTTGCTTCTTCTTTCGAAATCTGTTTTCCTTTAAGATTTTCCGCTTTAAATCGCTTCTGGGATTCCAGCGAATTGATTCCTGGTCCTACTTCCATATCCGAATACTCATCAACCGTCTTGTCAATAGTGCGGAATCCATCTGCAATGGTGCTGTCTAGCCCCTTTTCTTCCTTCGCTAACGAAGTTTCCACATCCATCCACCGAAGCTGGCGATCCAAAACTTGATCCTGAACATTGCGCAGTTCTGTCTGAATTTGCTGAGCCTGCTTATGATAGTTTTTTAATCTTTGGTATTCTTTCTCAGACAATGGCTCTTTGTCTAAATCCCGGATCGCTGTATTATAAGAGAAATCCCCAATATTCGCTAGAAACTCTTCCGTTTTACTGAAGGGGAGCATGGTTAAAGGCAATTGTCCAACTTCGTTTCTTGCTTCTGCCGTAATTCTCCAGACGTTGCTTAAGGTTCCGTCGATTTGCCTGCGAGAATTAACCGCCAAAGTTTTGCCTAACTCATCTTGCAGTTGATCCATATGGAAGGTAAGATCGTGGAAAGCCCGTTGATATTGATTCTCTGCCTTGATCAGTACCCGATTTTTTTCCTGGTTCTCCTGGTAGCCCCACATTCCAAGGCCGATTGCAGCCACAGCAAGGACTGGCGCCAATACACCGGAAACTTTCGTATACATAGGTGTCACTCCTTATTTGCAAAATATATGTTTCCCAATTTTCTTCACTTGGGCTCTTGTCCAGATCCATCCTGAGGTGGCGGTATCCGGGTTAAAGTAATAAATGCAGCCTCCGGTTGGGTCAGTACCATTTAGGGCATCCTGTACAGCTTTCTTTGCATTTTCATTCGGAGTCAGCCAGATCTGCCCATCCGCTACCGCAGTGAACGCTCGAGGTTCAAACACAACACCTGACGGAGTGTTCGGGAAGGATGAATTTTCTACCCGATTTAAGATAACGGCAGCCACTGCCACTTGTCCTACATAAGGCTCCCCCCTAGCTTCACCGTAGACCGCATTAGCCATAATCTTCAAGTCATTGTCAGAGTAACCATGAGGTTTATACGCCGATCCTTGATCCTTTGCTTTAGGTTTGGGAGCAGCCGCTTGATTTTTCTTTGGCTTATACTTCGTCTTGCTAACCAGAATGCGCTGGGTTGCCTTTCCTACTTTCCCATCTGCCTTTATGCCAAAATCTTTTTGAAATTTACGAACTGCCCAGTACGTATTCCATCCGAACTTGCCATCTGTGGTATCTTTCAAATAGCCTATGTACTTCAACCGTTCCTGAAGCTCCACCACATCTTGCCCAGAAGAACCCCGAGTCAAAATTCTTCCGCTGAATGTAGGTTCATCGTTGCTCCAAGCATTTGTCAGCAAGAAAGCCAAGGCAATAAGCATGGAAAGAGCGGCAAGGATAAGCATTCTAGAGGGATTGGCCATGGATAATCCTCCTCTTACTTCCAACTTGAGTTTGTATTGCTCTTATTGTGAGTTTTATCCAAATGGATTATTCTTTAAAGACAAACAAAAAAGGATATGCCATTCGCATATCCTTACAGATCTAATTCAGACACTTCAAAATCCTTGTCATTATTGCATAAACACTGCTTGAAGCCCGTGTCCACTTCACCGGACCGCCCACGCTTCCCAACGAGTGTAAATTTTTCACCGCACAAATTGCAGCGGATTCTTACCTTTTGCCGATCTTTCAACAACATACAAGATTCCTCCTTCACTACTCTCTCCCTTTAGTTTGATCAGAAAGGAACCGTTTTAGACTTGTTTTGCACTTTTCTTATACGCTGCAGAGAGACCAGCCATAAGGTCGCCATAAATGGGGTAATCACCCATAGAAAATGATGCTTCGAGGTTAATAAAATAAAATCATAAACGCCATGAAGTAATGCAGGAAATAAAATCGAATAAAACAGCCACCTTTGACCATGGACCGTTCCTTCAAATTTTGATTTGCCCAAGTAATATCCCATCGTAACGCCAAATAAAGCATGGCTCGAGACAGGCAACAAAGCCCTCATCAAAGCCTCTTGAATCCCAAAGGAATAAAGATAAAAAAAGTTTTCCAATGTGGCAAAGCCAAGAGACACAGCTACAGAGTATACAATGCCATCATAAGGTTCATCAAAATCTATATGCTTATAAACGGTATAATACACAATAAACCACTTGAAAAATTCTTCTATCAAACCCGCCACAAGAAAAGCCTTGCCCAATATCCCAAATTCAATTTCTTCCTGGAGACCATATTGCAAAACCATAACCGGGAATACTAAAAGGATCCCGAACAAAAAGGTCTTAATGACCATATGAAGCGGCTCTGTCTGGTAGCGGTCTTTCAGATAAAAATAACTTAACAACGCAATACCCGGCGCGACAGCAGCGCCAATTGTTGCGATCATCGCTCATCCCCCCCACTTTTTCTTGGGGCACTTTTTCATTATACTGTTGTTTAGACGAAGTGTAAGCAACACTTCTTACCATCGTATCATGCTTTTAATAAATAGAAAACAACACAACTGGAGGAAATAGATGAATAAGCAGATTGCAGTGATTAATACGGGAGGAACCATCGCCATGGCGGTCGATGAACAAAGCGAGGCCGTTAAGCCTCAAGGAAGTCAGCCGCTGCATCACGTCACTCCTTATTTAAAGGAATTCGGCGAAATCATTATGGACGATTTCTTAAATCTCCCAAGTCCCCATATGACTCCAGAACTTATGCTGGCACTTGCCACTCAGATCGGCAAGTATATAAATGATGAGCGCGTTTCAGGTGTGGTAATTACCCACGGCACGGATACCTTGGAAGAAACGGCCTACCTCTTGGATCTGATATTACACAGCAACAAGCCAATAGTCGTTACCGGAGCCATGAGAAGCAGCAATGAGCTGGGCGCAGACGGCCCCATTAATCTCGTGCACTCCGTCCGTGTCGCTGCCCATAGAGAAAGCCATGGACGGGGCGTACTTGTTGTTTTTAACGACGAGATTCATGCAGCTCGCTATGTAACCAAAACTCATACAAGCAATGTTGCGACCTTCCAGTCCCCCCAACATGGACCGGTGGGATTGATTTCAAAAAAGAACATCCAGTATATGGAATCTCCATTACCTCGAAAACATATTCCCATTTCCAAAATATTGGCCAATATTCCTCTGATCAAAACCGTAACAGGGATGAAGGCAGAATGGCTTTCCTTCCTCTTGGATGATGAGATAGATGGTGTCGTCATCGAAGCGTTCGGTGCAGGAAATGTTCCCCCTGGCATCGTACCTGTCATCGAGACCTTATGCCAGAAAGGAAAACCGGTCGTTCTTGTTTCTCGATGCTATAACGGCTATGTACAGGATCTGTATGGATATGAAGGCGGAGGGCACCATTTAGGCCAGCTGGGTGTTATCTTCTCGAATGGATTAAATGGCCAAAAGGCGAGAATTAAGTTAATGGTAGCCTGCGAAAATTCCAAAGACCTGAAACAAATTGCAAAGATGTTTGACTAAAAGTGGAGTGGAAACTTGAGGGGGAAAATGAGCGGCAAATTTTAGTACAGCGCATCATACAAAAAAGCCAGGTTTCATGGGACCCAACAGGAGAAACTCCGCGGGGAATTCTCCTGTTATCGCCTAGACCCCTGAAATATCCGAATTAAACCCAACCGCGGAAGCGGGATGCTTCTGCCATTTTACGGCAACCCACCATATAGGCTGCCAAGCGCATATTTACGCGGCGTACTTGGGAGGTGTTATAGACGTTCTCAAAAGCGCGCACCATAACATCTCGAAGCTTGGTTTCCACTTCTTCTTCGGTCCAATAGTACCCTTGATTATTCTGAACCCATTCAAAATAGGAAACAGTTACACCGCCTGCGCTAGCTAAGACATCTGGCACAAGGAGGATACCTCTTTCAGTAAGAACTCGCGTTCCCTCTAAAGTAGTAGGACCGTTGGCTGCTTCGACCACAATTTTCGCCTTGATATTATGAGCATTTTCAGCTGTAATCTGGTTTTCAATGGCAGCAGGCACTAGAATGTCGCAATCCAATTCAAGCAGCTGCTTATTGGTGATCGTATCCTTAAACAGTTTGGTTACCGTTCCGAAGGAATCTCTTCGGTCCAACAAATAATCTATATCTAAGCCTTCTTCATCGTGAAGCCCGCCATAAGCATCAGAGATCCCGATAATTTTAGCCCCTTTATCATGCATGAACTTTGCAAGGAAGCTTCCTGCATTACCAAAGCCTTGAACAACCACGCGTGCCCCATTAAGTTCTATGCCCCGGCGCTTGGCTGCCTCTTCAATGCAGATCGTTACCCCTTTTGCCGTAGCCGTTTCCCTGCCGTGCGATCCACCCAGTACCAAGGGTTTTCCTGTAATGAACCCAGGGGAATCAAACTCACGGATACTGCTGTATTCATCCATCATCCATGCCATAATCTGAGAGTTGGTGAATACATCAGGTGCTGGAATATCCTTGGAAGGTCCAACGATCTGGCTGATGGCCCGTACATACCCCCGGCTCAATCTTTCCAATTCGCGGAAGGACATTTCTCTAGGGTCGCAAATAATTCCGCCCTTTCCTCCACCATAAGGTAAATCTACAATACCACACTTTAAGCTCATCCATATTGACAACGCCTTCACTTCATCTTCCGTCACTTCGGGGTGAAAGCGCACTCCGCCTTTAGTAGGGCCGACTGCATCATTGTGCTGGGCACGATACCCTGTGAAAACTTTGACTGAACCGTCATCCATTCTTACGGGAATGCGTACGGTTAGTATCCTCATGGGTTCTTTTAGCAACTCGTAGACTGGATCAGGATATCCTAGCTTTGAAAGAGCCTCATTGATGACTTTTTGAGTGGATACAAGGACATTTAGGTTTTCTTTTCCTAGTTCATTCGTTCCTTGTTTTTCTACCACTTCTTTTTCTGCCATAATTACCACCTCAACACGATTATATGCTAATGAAAAGTCATACGTGGTTTAGTATACATCTTTCCTCTATGATTGAGAAGGAAAAAAAAGGGCCTTCTCCTTATCAAACACGAAAGATAACTGACCTAATGTCCCATTTCGGTTTTTTTTCACGCAAAGAGAAATTTGCTCTCGTTGATTTCTCCCTTCCTTGCCTGCCTCCGCTTCTAGGGCCAAAATGACATCTACAGCCGCCTCAATCGCGGAGAACAGGTGCTGCTCATTCCCTTGCTTTGGCGCTGCCACCAGAATCGGCGTATCCCATTGTCTCGACCATTGGTGCAGGAAGTATGCAACTAAAGAGTAATTTTGTTGGATAAGGCGTCCTTCCTTATCCCGTAAAGGTACCCGAAAAAGATGGTCAATGAAAACAACCGGTATGCGTCCGATGGACTGAATAATTCTCTCTATATATTCTTCCACTTCATCCAGTGTTGTATCCATCCTGCCCTCCATCGTCCACATATTTTTGGCAATGGCGGCATATTCTTGATTGGCTTGATTAAGCTGCTGCAAAGGGACCTTGCCTGAAATAATATCCTGCGGAGACACCTTTAACAGCCGAGCCATACTTCGAGCCCATAATTCGAAGCCCGTCATATCCCATGAGATATAAACCACAGGCTCACCCTGCAGGGCGATATGGTCTGCCATTTGACGAAGAAGCATGGACTTGCCGCTAGATACGAGTCCTGTGATGAGATAAAAACCTGTTCGCCAACCTCCCACCAATTTTTCGTCCAGCGAGGCAAAGCCCGTGGAGATTCCTTTTACGTCACCATTATGCCTCTTCTGATATTCCTCAAGAAACACGACTGAGTTCCTCACATCAGGGGACACCGGGGCCTTTTCGCTTTCCTCGATCGTTTCTTGCAAAAGCTGATGAAAGGTATCTCGAGGGTTTTTCACTTGAGTAAAAAAGTAATTCACATCCCTTAGGCCCTCTGGCAAATATACCGTGTAAACATCCGTTGCCCATTCGGCCAGTAATGAGGAAATCCGATTACTTTCCCTTCTTCCCGATTCATCGTTCGGATAGCAGATAAAAACTCGCTTTCCTTTTAATTTCTGAGCATGGCTTTCCTTAAAGCCAGCATAATCATTCATGCAGATGGCAGGCAGTTCACCTTGTTCCAAGGAAAGCACATCAAAGACATTTCGGCATAAAAGGATATCATCCGATTGTTCAATGATCTCCTCATTGAAGAAGACATCCCCTCTGCCAACAAGAGCTTTATATTTGGGCTTTTCATCGTATATGGAGCGGCCAATCAGGTCCACTAACTGACCCTTTTCATCTCTAACCGGGAAGACAAGACAGTTCGTAAAGAAACCGCTTGTTTTTCCTCTCTGTGACGTAAATCCGATGCGGTGCGGTTCAAAACCCAATTGGAAACGATCGGCCGTGGTCTCTTGAATTCCTCGCTTTTTCAGATATTCAAGGGCCTCTTGCTTCATATTGCTTCGATAATACGCATGCAGCTGATTCAAATCCTCACTGGATACTCGCCGAGGAAGAATGGTTGCATAATCATCCTTGTTGTTGTCCATCAGTTCACTCTCCCATTTGATATTGAAAACGTGCGATAAGGCTGAAAAAAGGCGCGTATAGAAGCACGCGCCTTTACTTACATTATAAATATGCTATTTGAAATGTTGGCAGAGGATCTGAATGGCATTTTCCCCAACCAATTGCTTTCCGTATTCCGCTAGGACATACTTGGTTACAGTAGAAGCCTCCCCATATTCCGAAAGCAAAGCAATGATCGTATGGTAGAGTTGTTGGTTATCCATATCGATATCATCCAAAACTAGATAATAGCGATTATTGTAACTGTACACACGCCCCCCATCAGGAACGACAGCAATCGCCCTGTGGCAGGCTTCAACTAGATGCTCAAAATCGTGGAAGTAAAAAATGATATCCTCACTCTCTTCGAGCGTAACTTCCATTTCATATATATCTTCATCATCATAATCTGTATCATCTTCAGCATTGGCATGACTTTTGCCTCTTGTTACAATCACTACCATCCCTTGAGCCGGCATAGCGAAAACTTCTACTGCCACGGGTCCCATGACTTCAAAGCCCAAATCCTGATAGGCTTGCTCCATCATGTCATTGAACAAATCGTGGACCTTCGGGATATCACGCCAGATGTCTTCTTTTTCAATTCCTCTTTCATGTAAATCATCGAACGTTAAGAAAATCCTTATCTTATCCTGACTTAGGCGCTCAACACGCATTCACGACCCCCCCTTGCCAATCCGGTAGTACTATAGGTTATGAAGTAAGGCTTTTTCATGTTCTGGATAACTATCTATTAATTTGTTTAATGATACCATGTACAAGGCATAGGAAACAACAAGAAATCTGTTTTTAACCTTGATTACAGAGTATTGTACTTCCGGTAGTACAAGAAATCTGCTATTTACCTTAATAACAGTGTATTGTGCTTCCGGTAGTACAAGAAATCTGCTATTTACTCTAAGAACAGAGTATTGTCCTCACTTACTATTTTGTGAGCATTATTATTCTATGCACGGTTTACTTACTTTTGAACTTTTTCCTGCAGTTCTAATTTGATGGCCTGTATATTAAGATAAATTAAAAGAATTGGAGGGGAAGCCTAGATGATTAAAGCTAGACACGCATGCCTCTTATGGACTCTATGTATTCTGCTGATTACCTCATGTTCCACAGCGTCGAATTCTTCAACCGGACAGCCCTTAAAGCAAGAGCCTACTCCTGCTCCCAAAGCTAGTCCCCCTCAACCGAGTAACCCAGAAAAATTGACAACAGCGAACAAAACAACTGAGCCAGAACCAGCTGCCTCCAAAGAGCCTCCCGAAGACGCATCAAATCCTCCGAAGTATTACGTGGACACCAAGAATTATAAGATCCATCCATTAGATGAAGAAAAAAGCGAAAAGATTGCTCTTCTCACGTTTGATGATGGTCCCAAGGGACAGGTAACTACCCAAATACTGGATATCCTCGACAAGTATAATGCTAAATCCATTTGGTTTGTCAACGGATACAATTATGGATGGGATTATCAAGCCAACCCTAAAAAAGCAGAAACCTTCTCCACTTTATTAAAAGAAATTCATAAACGGGGACATCTCATCGCTAACCATACATGGGAACATGAGAACCTCAGAAAGCTTACTCCTGAGAAACAAGAAAAAGAAATTATTTCTATGAATGATCTTATTGAAAACATTACAGGAGAGAGACCCAAATTCTTCCGTCCACCCTTCGGGGCCTACTCCGATGTTCAAAAACATGTCATGAAAAAGGAAAACATGCAGTGGATGAATTGGTCTGTCGGCTCCCTCGATTGGGAACACAAAGACCCTAAGGAGGTTGTTAAGCAGGTGGTATCGACGATGCATGATGGAGGCAATATCCTTATGCACGATTTACCAGTTACCGCAGAGGCGCTGGAGCCAATTTTAAAAGAATTAACAGGAATGGGCTATAGATTCGTTTTACCCACTGAAGTTCGAGTGGAATAACTTTGACAGCACCAAAAAAGGGTGACCTTAGTCACCCTTTTGTTATGATAAGAATCCATTTAGATCTCATGGTTTTAATTCCTGTAAAGCAGTTTTCAGCCTCCTGTTCCTTCTTGCCATCGAAAACCATCGGAGCAGATCAAAGGCTACAAGCATGCCTATAAGAAAAAGGGTAGGCACGCTATATTTTATAGTAAGTTCAATAACTATCCAACCAATAAGACCTATAAGAATGATGTTAATCAATCGAGCTTTTCTAAACCAGGGACCTCTAGAAAATAAATTTTTCAGGCAGGTTCTAAAAAGGTGGCGAAAAATAAGGAACGCTGAAATAAAGCAAAAAACCGAAACTAAAAGATGGAAAGGTTTAAATAAAAATAAAGACCCCCAATCCGCTTCGGTACCAAGAATCCTATTTACCTTTGGAAAAGCTTTTTCTGAGGTAAACAAGAGTCCCCAAGCCGCAAACAATGAAAAGAGGTATTTTAATAACAAGAGCCATCCCCCCTCCTTCCATTTTATAAAGAAGCGGGACAGGATATGCTCCTACTCTCGTTTTGCCACATTAAAATTATCTGTAATGAGCAGCCAGTTTTGCGGAAAGGGCAAGCCTAACTTCCAGTAACTTACTCCTCTCAGGCCCAGTTCTTTAACAAGATTGAACTTTGCCTGTATCGAGCGCGCATCTTCAAACCAAACTTTGTGCTGCTTTCTTTCTGCATCCCAATAATCAAAGTGCGGGGCTTGAGCTCGATAATCATATTGAATCGCCGCATTTTGATTCCGGGCAAGATCTATGGCTGCCTGTGGACTTAGTGCACGCGCATATTGTCCGCCTTGTACGAAAGGCAGCGTCCAATCATACCCATACAAGTTTTGCCCCATCATCACCTTGTTCGGAGGCATCTCACTGATTGCGTACTCGAGCACTTCGCGTACTGGACCAATTGGAGAAACAGGCATTGGAGGACCTCCGCTATAACCCCACTCATACGTCATAATGACTACAAAATCGACGATCTGTCCATGGGCTTTATAGTCATGCGCCGTATACCATGCCCCGGTTTGCTCTGCACTTACCTTCGGGGCAAGAGCAGTGGAGATCATGAATCCTTCGCCTCGAATACGTGCTGCGGCCTTGCGCAAAAACTGATTATAAGCTTCCCGATCCTCTTCCCGCAAAAACTCCAGGTCAAAGTGGATATCCCGGAAGCCTTGCTGTTTTGCCGTTTGAATAATGTTATTGAGCAAATTATTCTGTACTTGATTATTTGTCAGGATGATTCGCCCCAATTCAGAGCTGAATTGATCATTTTCAAGATTGGTGACAACCATCATTAGCGTTACGTTTTGATTGGCTGCAATACTCGGAAAATCATTAAGCAAGGGAGGCTTTAAGCTTCCATCGCGATTAATTTGATAGCTAAAAGGAGCTAGGTATGTTAGATAGGGTGCCGCCTCTCTAGCAGCTTGCTCCAAGGCGGGTGCTACTTCTTCCCCTCTTGGCTCTACATAAGCGTTGATTTCGGCACGATATTTCTCTTTTGGTGGAATATATAACCGAAGCCCGATGGGCAAAGGCCTATTAAGAGGGATGCGATTGATTCTTGCCAGTGTCCGTGCGCTTGTGCCAAATTTTCTGGCCACCTCACTCAAGGTATCTCCCGGGCGAACCCAATAATACATTCCCGTTATCGGTATGACTAGCGTTTGGCCTACCACTAAGTTATTCTGTAAATCAATCTGATTAACTTGAGCTATCGTATTAATTGGTACCCCATAAGCTTGGGATATGCCGTAAAGGGAATTCCCAGGCTGAACGACATGGATCTGCAACGTTCTCCCCCCTAACACTTTTTGTTTCTATATCTATTCTTGCTAGGGGACGTCCTATACGTCTAACTTTCCGTCTTTACCAAAAATGATGGAAAAGGGCGATGACAAAAGAAATGTCATCGCCCTATATATTACAAATACGGATTCAAATGTTTTTCCTTCAGCTTTCTCCAGCGTCTTTCGACTTCCTGGCGGAAGGCATCCAACATTTCAGCATACTCTGGCTTAGTCAGGTGCTTTGTTTTACCCATCGAATTAACCCACTCGTAAACGTCTACTCGCTTCCCTTTTTCTTCTGGGTCATAAGTGAGAGTAGTTACTCCATTCTCAATCTCATAAAGCGGGAAGAAGCAGGAGTTAACTGCTGTACCCACAATAGACTCACCAAGTTCATCTGGCGACTTCCAGTTAAGCGGACAAGCGATAAGAATTTTTCCATAAACCGTTCCGACGTTTTGAGCGTACCATTGCGCTTTTGCCGCTTTCTTCAACAAGTCTTGCGGGAACGCTTCTGTACCTGTAAATGCGTAGGAAATATTCGTCGATGCCATGATTTGCACCGTATCTTTATGATGGAACGCTTTTCCTCCCTGGAACTTCCCAACGTTAGAGGTCGTTGTCATATGCCCCAGTGGTGTCGAATAAGACAATTGGCTACCTGTGTTCATGTATCCTTCATTATCATACTCTAGGATGATCATTTTATGGTTGCGAAGAGCCGCCCCGATAGCTGGTCCCATCCCAATATCCATACCACCGTCCCCGGTAATCATGACAAAGGTGAAATCATCGGAAACTTCCACTTCTCCACGACGCTTAAGCTCATGGAATGCTTCAACCACACCGGATAAAGTGGCGCCCCCATTTTGGAATAGGTTGTGAATGTACGTTTGTTTATGAGAGCTATACGGATACCCTGTCGTAACTACCATCGCACAGCCCGTTTGAAATAAAGCTACAATATCGCCCTCAATGCCCTTAAAGAACATTTCCAAGCCCGGGAAGATCCCGCATCCTGGACAAGCACCGTGTCCTGGAGCAATTCTCTTCGGTTTCCCAGTCAAAGCGCGAAGTGGAGGGATCTTCACATCCAACTTCCCTGTTTCTTCATTTGGAGTCACCTTGATTAGGCCTGTTTTATACGCATTGCCATAAAGAGGCTCAAGCACACGCTTCGGAGCTAATTCCGCTTTACCTGGAGTATGACCATAGTAGTCAAATTCTTTCTCAATGTAGCCCTTCTCGATAGCATCCAATCCTAATTGGAAGAAGTTTTCCGCATCATCAGAGTAAAAGTCTTTACCGCCCACCCCAAACACTCGGCTAATAACCATCGCGCTATTTCGGTCACTTTGTAGAGCTGACTTGATTTCATGCGTTATGTTTGCCCCATGTCCACCATAGGAATCCGCACGCTCACCAACGACCAAAGCTTTTACATTCTTTAATGCCTCTTGTATTTCTTTAGCCGGGAACGGGCGAATGATATTAGGACTGATTACACCAGCCTTGATCCCCTGCGCACGAAGCTTATCAACAACATCCTTAGCGGTTTCCGATGCGGAGTTAATCAAGAAAACAGCAACTTCTGCATCTTCCATTTGATAAAGATCCAAAATTGGATACTCACGTCCAGAGAGCTCGTAGTATTCTTTTGCAATTTCCTTGAACACATCATAAGCGCGGTACATCGCTTCAGATTGCTGGTAGTTATTATTGATAAGATCCGGGTCATTCATGTAAGGGCCAACCGTGATTGGGTTTGCTGGATCAAGGGCAAAGTTGTAGTTCTTCGGCTGTGGTCCGATGAAATCCTGAACGACTTCACGGTCTTCGAAATACTGGACTCTACGCTTCTGGTGAGACGTGAAGAATCCGTCGTACGCAACAAGAACCGGAAGGCGAACGTCATGATGCTCAGCCAATTTTAATGCCATAATATTCATATCGTAAACGGCTTGTGGCGTTCTGGCCAGCAAGATAGGCCATCCAATATTGAAGCCATAGTATAAGTCTGAATGATCTCCACGGATATCCAGCGGTCCGCTAATTGCACGGGTCGCTAAATTCATAACCATTGGATAACGCGTACCGGATTGAACTGGCAACTGCTCAAGCATATATAAGAACCCGTTGGCGGAAGTAGCGTTGAAGACGCGTGCTCCAGCTGCTGCCGCCCCATAACAGGAACCTGCAGAACCATGTTCTCCGTCTGTTGGAATCAAGACAATATCATGCTGTCCTTTCGCCTTCATTGCATCAAGGAACTGGGCTACTTCTGTAGATGGTGTAATTGGAAAATAACCCATAATATGATAGTTGATCTGAGCTGCCGCCATTGCAGCCATTTCGTTGCCGGATTCGAATACCAATTTCTGCGCTGGTTTGCTTTGTGTTAACTCTGCTTTTTCCTTTTCATAATCGATTGCCATCTAGAATACCCCCCTTATTATTGAGCCAATACGAACTTGTGAGGAATGCGGTGATCCTCGGCGTAGCCAATTTCTTCTCGTTTATCAGTTAGTGCTTCCACCGGACAGGCTTGAACGCACTTTAGACAGCCTTTGCAGTATTGATAATCGATACCTTGCAGGAACATTTGCGGACGACCTTTCTTGTCAGGGCGTTCTTCCCAAACAAAGCAAAAATCAGGACAAACTGTATCACAGGCTGCACAGTGGATGCACTTATCATCATGGTACTCCGGCAAAAACCCTTGGCGGGATCCGCTCAAGTCCTTCAGAATACTGTTACCGGGATTTACGATAACTCCACCGATCGGTTGAGTCTCATACCCTAAAGCAGGCTGCGGACGAACGAAAGCGCGTGACTGGGCATCAGCAGGTGCCTCGTAGGTTTTGAACTTCACTTCTTGATAGCCTCGCTCAAACGTACGGATGTTTGGTTCAACTAAGTGAGGGTATTTCTTTTCAAAGGTCTTGCGGATAATGTTTTTCATTGCTTCTGGATCCAAGAAATCACAGACCCGGAATAGGGCACCGAGCATCGCAGTATTTACTTTGGTTTTTTCTTCTACAGCAATACTTAAGGCGTCTACTAGCGCAAGCGTTCCATATTCCATCTTAAGATCTTTGCGAACTTCATCGAAATCTCTTGTTGTATTGACTAAAACGATACTGTCCGGGTAAACCCCGCTGCACACATCAACAGTTTTATATAATGCCTCGTGAAATACGCCTACAACGTGCGGCTGTTCAATCGGACTATGGGCACGCACTTCAACATCAGGTTCACAGAAACGGACAAACGCCTTAACTGGCGAACCCTTCTTCTCGGAGCCGTAGGAAGAAAAATTCATCCCATTGTAACCTAGCCCCATGACTCCTGCTTCTGCTAGCATTTTCCCGGCCAAGTTAGCTCCTAGACCGCCAATTGATTCTAAGCGAATCTCAAAAAATCCTAATTCATTTTTCTTTGGTAACATACTGTTCCCTCCCCCAATTTCCTTTTTCCCTATTAACACAGTAATTAACTACTTTTAATTATAACTATTCTGTATTTTCACTTTCTAAAGTATAACAGAACTAATTGCCAATAGCAACAGATAATCATTCGACATTTTTTTCACTGTGTTTTACCTGCGTGTAATCGCTTTAAGCATTGAATTATTAACTATTTGTTTTTGAATCCGAGCATTCAGGCTGATATGTAACAGACTAATTTTTTGTTATATTACAAGAAACAGATGCTCCAGGTTAATGGTTCATAAAAGGAGAAATTGCCGAACGTAATTGGAATAATTGGATTGGACAGTCTCGAAGAATGCTAGATGGTCTGTTATAAAACAAAACATCCCTTACGGGAACTCGTAAGGGATGGGTCAAGAGGATTTGCGAATTTTTGCTGGAGATGGGTGCTATAGTGGGGAAAGTCCGGTTATTTCAAAAAATGAGAGCAAATTGATTAAAATAGCAGGAGAAAATCCGGCTAACCCCACGAATTGCACGAAAAACCCTGATTTTTGCAGGGCTTAACAGGAAAAAGTCCGCTTATTTTGCCTTTTTTCTTGAACAAAAGAGAAATAACCGGAAATTCTCCCGTTATCTTGATCGCCTGCAACATTTGAAGGGCTAGCCCTTCAAACCGCCTGGTTTCCTAAATATTCAGGAGGAAGAAATAACGGAAGTACCTCCTTTTCTGCTCTCACTCCGCATCGAGTATTTTGTACTGGTACCCTTGCTCTACGAGGAACATCTGGCGTTTTTGCGCCCATTCTTCTTCCTTTGTTCCCTTGGATACCAATGTATAAAAGTAGGCCCTGTTCTCCTCCTTAGGGCGAAGAACGCGACCGAGGCGCTGAGCCTCTTCTTGGCGGGATCCAAACGTTCCCGATATTTGAATAGCTACGTTTGCGTCTGGCAAATCTACGGCAAAGTTGGCTACTTTAGAAACAATGAGTCGTTTAAGAGCACTCTTGCGAAATTCAGCATAAAGTCTATCCCGCTCCATTTGCGGAGTTTTTCCCGTAATCACTGGAATTCTCAGCTCTTTAGATAGTTCCACTAGTTGATCAACATACTGGCCGATGATGAGGACTTGATCATCTGTATGCTGATCGATAATTTGTCTGACTACACGGTTTTTTTCTGGATTTTCGGCAGCAACTCGAAATTTTTGCCTTGCGCTAGCATAAATATATACCTCCCGAAGGGAGAAAGGCATAGGAATCCGTATCTCGGAGCAATTCGCTTCGGCGATCCACCCCTTCTTCTCGAGGTCCTTCCAAGGCATGTCAAATTTCTTTGGACCCACTAAGGTAAACACGTCCTCTTCCCTTCCATCTTCTCTTACGAGGGTGGCCGTTAATCCTAAACGCCGTTTGGCCTGGATATCGGCTGTCACGCGAAAAACAGGAGCTGGTAGCATATGTACCTCATCATAAATAATAAATCCCCAGTTCCGTTGACTAAACAAATCAATGTGCGTAAAGTCCGCATCTTTGCCGCTCCGGTAGGTCAGCATTTGATATGTGGTTACGGTGACAGGCTTTACTTCTTTGTTCGTTCCCGAATATTCCCCTACCTGGTCAGGGGATAAATCCGTCTTATCCAAAATTTCTTGGATCCACTGCCTTACGGATGTTACATTGGTAGTCAACACGAGCGTCTCCATTCCCGTTTTGACCATCGAAGCGATCCCAATCACCGTTTTTCCTGCTCCGCAGGGTAAAACCAGCACACCGCTCCCGCCAAATTCGCTCCCCCCTGCGTAATATGAATCAACCGCAAGATTTTGATATTCCCTTAAAGTTGCTCGCAGGGAGAGACATAAGGAAGCCCCCTGGACATAACCTGCAATATCCTGGACGGGGTAGCCCAGACGAATTAACTCTTGCTTGAGAATCCCGCGTGCGTAAGGGGCAATTTCCACCCTGTGCTCCGTTCTCTCTTCCCCTAACATCGTACGCAGATCCCGATAGCGAAGGATATCCATGAGCAACAAGGGATCAGAAGAGGTCAAATATAGTTTGTCCTCCAACCGTTCTAGTTTTAGTAACCCATATCTGGAAGCATAATCCTCTACATCCCGGAGCAAACTTTGCGGAACTCCATATTTGGCAAACTGAATCAAGGCAGAGCACATCTGCTCCGCCGTTATCCCTGCTGCAGCTGCATTCCAAATGCTAAGAGATGTGATGCGATAGGTATGGATATATTCCGGACTCTTGATCAACTCACAAAAAGGAGTAATCGCATCCCTGGCAGCTTCGAATAAAAGATTTTGAACTTCAAGCAATAGAGTTCTATCACTCTGAACGATTAAAGGGTTCTCTAATTTCACTTCCATTTTTCAAATGAACTCCTTCACGATGAATGTTTTGAAAGTTTAAGGATAGCATACCCATAAAGGGGGCCTTAAACTATGGACCATGACCACTCCTTTATCTCTAAATTCCTAAAGAGAAGAAAAGAGCGTAACGGCAGGGAAGATGACCAAGAGTTTTTGTTTGAAATGGCTGTTGATCTGGAATTCCCCCACACAGAAGAAAATCTGGATAAGCAGGAAGAAAAATAAAGCCTCGCTCTCTTGAGCAAGGCTCTATTTTTTATGTATTCCTATTCTTTAGCTCTTCAATGGAGCGAGCCACTTTAGCAGCAATCTCCTCATAGTCGGATAAGCCCTCAAGGCTGATAGGCGGTCCAAACACCACTCCAGCCGGCGATCCCCAGCCTCCCTTTACGCCATAGATGTACGTAGGGATGACAGGCGCCTTGCTTTTGTCTACGATAAAGCCGATCCCCTTTTTAGGCTCCTGCATTTCACCTGTCTGAGAACGGGTCCCTTCAATGAATATGGAGAAAATATTTCCGTCCTTAATCAGTTTTAGCGTATGCTTTAAAGATTTTAAGTCAGCACTTCCCCGCTTGACGGGAAAAGAACCCATTTCTGTAATCAGCCAGGCAAAGAAGCGGTTTTTGAACAATTCCTCTTTAGCCATGATGAACATTTTTCTGGGAGTATGGACCCCTACCATCAGAGAATCATAGTTACTCTGATGATTCATTGCTAATATGCATCCCTCATTCACCGGGATATACTCCAATCCTTCCACCTTAATCCGGAAGCGCAGGTGGAGCCATGTATGGACTAGAAACCTTACAATTTTATAAACCATAGCTTCTTCCTTTCATGATATTCAATTTTTAGTGCCGTTACCAACTTGGCTTGCACATTTTTTATAACATGTTAAGATTCCACCACACCAATTGTCAATGAGTTTCTCATGATCTCATGACTTTCTATTTTCAAATTTACTTCAGAGGAGGAAAGGGAACCTGAATATAGGTACCTGAAATAAGGTCTGATGGCGTTTTTAGGTTATTATGCCGGGCCAGGAAATCGGCATATTTTCCGCTCGAATAATATTTGACAGAGATTCTATAAAGAGTCTCCCCTACTTCGACTTTATGTTTGGCAATTCGCTCGAACGACGGAGTATCTACTGCCGATGGTTTCGATTTCGGTTGCGCGTCCGGTTCTGGTGCTTGCTTCACAGGTTCCGGAGCCGGTTGGACAATGTTTTCCTGTTGAGGACTGGAAGAATCACCGTTTTCCCGCTCATTTAAAGGGGGATTATTGTCCTGCTCTGATTGCGTATTAACCTCCACTCCCTTAAATACCTCATGTTTTTCGGTGGCCGCGTCAGTATCTCCTTCTAAAAGGCTTGAGGCGGTTGCTTGTATCGCCTGTTCTATCCCTTCCTCACCTAAATACCAGTATGCGCCTCCCAAGGCCACTATAGCCAATACAAGACAAGACATCATTAGACTCCGCTTGCTAGACGGTGATTTTTTTCTTTTCCGACCATGAATCGCACTCCGTGGAGGAATCTCAGAACTCCCTGACTCCATCTCTTCCATTTCAGTGTGATTCTCTGCCTTGTCGTCGTCTTCTAACGCTTCGTGATCCAGATCTAAATTTTCAGTTGAATGTGCATCAACTTGTCTTCTTCTAAGCTCCATTGTTCTCTCCCCACTGCCATAGCTCTCTAAAATGCATATGCCACATCCACTTCTTTCCTCATTATACCATATCCGACAAAATTCTTCTTCCTAATATGTCAAAATACGCCACTCAGAAAAAAATATTTCCATTAAACTTCTTGATATTTTTCCTAGTTATGACTACAATGTATATTGAAAACGGACAAAATACAGCCTATAGTGAAGGATATAGAATCAACTCTCTATAGCCTTCCAAATTACTGTAACATTTGAGGAGGATATTAGAAATGGCTAAGTATTCTTGGGTGGATAAAGAAACCTGTATTGCATGTGGAGCTTGTGGAGCAACTGCTCCAGACATTTATGATTACGATGATGAAGGACTAGCTTTCGTAACGCTTGACGATAACCATGGTATTGCAGAGATCCCTGAAATCCTTTGGGATGATATGAACGATGCTGCAGAAGGTTGCCCAACTGATTCCATCAAGATCGGTGACGAGCCTTTCAATAAGTAATAAGTATTAAGAGGGCGTCCCTTGGGACACCCTCTTTTTGATGTAGTAAGAAAGTAATCTGTACCGAGTTATCATCCGTTTTCCGCAACTCCTCCGAGATGCTTTAATGAAATTTAAGTTATCCTGCTCACTAGATGATGAATGTCCACAGCATCCAAGCAACCGCTCCTCCCCCTATTGAGCTTAAGGCATTAATGAAGTCATTGCTGCACCAGGTAAAGCCGCGAATGGGTATGGTTGTCTGGCTGCAGTGCAGGCTTTTCTCCGTTTCCCGTGAGCATATGCTGCAGACGTACATTCTTTGGACACTGGCCCCCAATATACTATCGAGCAGTGAACCGACTAGTCCGCCCACCGCCCCGATCAGCATCAAGTAGCTCTCAAACTTTCCTCCTTCGAGATATAGAAAAATTGTCGCACACCCTCCAATGAACAATCCGCCTAACAAAGAACTCACTGTACCTAAAGAGCTTACGCCTCCCGATCCCCCACGTTCCATCACCTTCCATGTAAGAACATGCCTCGGCGCCTTCCTTGATAATACCCCTAGCTCAGTTCCCCACGTGTCCGCATTCACCGTAGCCGTTACCCCTAGATAAAACATCATGAAAGGCATAGAGTTATCGCTAAAATAGGAGAGGAGGACAAGAATTGCACCTATTCCCCCGTTCGCTGCCACCTGGGCAGCGTCTCTTTTTCCCGTTTTATCAAACAGGTCCTCTACCTCTCCTTTTTTTGCTTTTTGAAAGTGCGAGAGAAGGCTGGAGGAAATAAAAAAGGCTAACAAAAGTCCATACCAGTACAAAGATCCCCATGCATAAACTATTGTGCCTATCCCTACCGCTGCCATCATGCCGCTTGCCGAAAGCGAGTTTCTCTTATATGCCAAATATGAGATCGCCCCACTTAATACTAGCCCTAGGAAAAGCTTCATTCACCCCCACTAAGCAGAGGATAGATCTCTGCCATGCCTCCCTCCACATTAATTGCGCGCTGCAAGCCGTTCTGCAGCAAAAAGCTCATCACATGCCAACTCCTTACCCCATGGGCGCATACTAAATAGATATCCCGATCTGCCGGCAACTCAGTCCATTTGGAAGGTATCGTATTCATTGGAATAAGCGTAGCTTGTTCCAAGCGGTACTGTTCCCACTCGTAAGGCTCGCGTACATCGATAATTAATGACTGATCTAATTCTCCTTGTTCTAGTTTCTTCACAAAATCACTCGCATGAATATAGTGTTGATCCATCAGATACAGCTCCTTCAATAAAGTCCTATCCTTTGATTTTAACATACTTTTCTTTATAATATTTATAAGAACCAAATCAAGATTCCACAAAGCTTGCAAAATGACGAACAATAACATATAATATCCTATGTAACGTTCAGTTTTATGCAACACAAAAAATCTTGACTGCAAGTTCTTGGCATGTTACATTATTAATCAATCAAAATGATAACTTTCCGCAAATTTAAAAAACGATGATGAAGAATGTTAATGGATATAGGTCTTCAGAGAGCCGGTGGTTGCTGCGAACCGGTGACCTTGCCATTAACCGAGCGCTTTTGAGTTTCTAGTCTGAACCAATGGGAGTAGGACTATGACGGTTGCACCGTTATATGCAGTGGTCTTTGACCAGCTAAGGCTGTCATCGCGAGATGGCAGCGAATAAGGGTGGCACCACGGAGTCGGATAACAGCCTCTCCGTCCCTTACTGTGACTATATATGGGTCTTGGTAAGGAGGCGAGAGGTTTTTTGTTACGCTTTCATTTTCCTAATGTAAAGCTTTTATCTATTAATATAAAAAAGGAGTGGAGTAATTATGTTTAAGGTTTTAGTAAGTGATCCATTAAGCGAGCAAGGCTTGCAGAAGCTTTTGGAAGCCCCAGATGTAGAAATTGACCAAAAGACCGGATTGTCCGAGGAAGAACTCGTTCAGATCATTCCTCAATATGATGCTTTGCTGGTTCGCAGCCAAACAAAGGTGACTCCAGCGATCATCGAGGCCGGTACCCGCCTTCGAGCGATTGGCCGAGCTGGCGTAGGAGTAGATAACATCAACATCCCTGCTGCTACAAACAAAGGGATTGCAGTGATTAATGCTCCCGATGGAAACACCATCTCTACGGCTGAACACAGCTTTGCCATGATTATGGCTTTAGCCCGCCGCATCCCTAACGCTTATTATTCCATGATGAGAGGCGAATGGGATCGCAAGTCTTTCGTCGGGGTTGAATTAAGCGGAAAAACTCTAGGTGTTGTTGGATTAGGCCGAATTGGCGCTGAAGTGGCTAAGCGCGCCAAAGCGTTTAACATGAAAGTCGTGGCTTACGACCCCTTCCTAACGGCAGAGCGTGCGAAGCAGCTTGGCGTAGTTGCCGCTACCATTGACGAGCTCGTTAGTGTGGCAGATTTTATTACAGTTCACACCCCTTTAACAAAGGAAACCAAATATATTATCAATAAAGATCGTTTCGCCAAGATGAAAGACGGCGTTCGTCTTGTTAACTGCGCTCGTGGCGGTATTATTGAAGAGAAGGCTCTATATGAGGCTATCGTAAGCGGGAAAGTAGCAGGTGCTGCTCTTGACGTATTCGAAGTGGAGCCTCCAGTAGAAAACCCACTTGTGACCTTGCCGCAAGTGATCGTAACACCACACCTTGGTGCGTCGACTGTAGAAGCCCAAGAAAACGTAGCGATCGATGTTTCTGAAGAAATCCTTCATATTTTACGCAACGAGCCTTTCAAGAACGCCGTAAACCTTCCTTCCGTTCCTGCAGACGTGATGGAAAAGCTAGAGCCATACTTCTCTCTAGGAGAAAAGCTTGGTCATTTTGTAGCACAAACGGCCGTTGGAGGACTTCAGGAAGTCACTGTGACCTATTCTGGAGAGCTCACTGAAATGGATACTGCGGCCCTTACCCGTACGGTGTTAAAAGGCGTTCTATCCTATCACTTGGGAGAAGGCGTTAACTATGTCAATGCCCCTCACTTGGCCAAGTCGCGAGAAATTTCTGTTGTTGAGCAGAAGTCTTCTGCCAACAAAGGCTTTACGAACCTCATCACTGTAGCTTTAACAACCAGTCAGGAACAGAAAAAAGCAGCTGGAACGCTATTAAGCGGTTATGGTGCACGCATTGTGAAAGTGGATGACTATTCCGTGGACATTCAGCCGAATGGACACCTCATTCTGATCCACCACACTGACCGTCCAGGGGCTATCGGACGAGTCGGAACGCTGCTTGGAAACAATGATGTAAATATTGCGACCATGCAGGTTGGACGCCGCGATGTGGGTGGTAACGCAATTATGATTCTAAGCGTTGACCGTCAAGTTTCTCCGGATGTACTTGATCATTTGGGCGAATTGAACGAAATCATCAGTGTAACAGAAATTGAATTAGCATAGGAAAAAGGGGTCAGCTATACGCTGACCCCTTTCATTTTCCTTTCGCATCCAACAGGATGCTGAGCTCCTCCCAATAAGCATCAAGATCCGTACAGTAGAAATAGTCTACCCCTTCATGATATACGTGCTTAAGGCAGGTTAGCATTTTTAATAATTCTACTCGATCTTCCAGAGTAAAATTCATATTATCACTTTCCGCTTCATCCCACACGATTTTAAATTCTTCATCGAGGAATTGCTCCTCACGAGCATCCACCATCGCTTGGTAGAAAGGATATCGCACCTTGCGCACGATCTTTAAAGTGGCTTTTTTCATTCGTCACCCATCCCTTCATATTGTTACAGTATATGAAAGGCAGCCTGTAAGCGTAACTTCCCTTCTCTTGTTGTTACACGATGGAAACCACTTCTCTCATATCGTTCAGAATGTAATCCGCTTGTAGCTCTTCAAACTTGCTTCTCGCCTTTTCTCCTGTCAAGCCGGTAAGCGGAGCTGCAAAACGGCAGCCCATACTTTTCGCAGCCATATAATCCGCTACAGAATCCCCTACGATCAGCAAGTCGGCTCCATTGGTTAACGGGAGAGCAAAGTTTACGCATGACTGGTTATCTGCATTCAGTCCTAGCCAGCCCTTTACATAGCTAAATGGCTGCGGTTTGGCAAGCGGAGCTTTCTCCGGGAATTCATTCTCAGCTTCCAGAACATGCGTGGCCGTAATAATGCGCTCCGGGTCAAAATAATCCAACAGCCCCATCGCCTTCAAGGGGACTAGCGTTTCGATCGAAGGCCGGCCTGTCCCAATCCCGAGAATAATTCCTTTCCTCTTTAGCGTTGAGAAGACATCCGCCATTTCTTTGGGATTCACAATGGGTATCTCGTCATGCAAAAAGCCCTTTTTTCCTGCTTGAAATGCCGCTCTTCCTATATCCTCATGAACCAGGTCGTCTCCTAGATACCATTCCTGAAAGGTTTCCTGGCACAATTCCCATAACTCACTATTGCGGCCAAACACAGTTGTCTTGATCCGCAATTTACTCTCCGCCAGCTCATTTAAGTATAAGAAGAGCTCCTGCTTCTCTGCCTGGCTCGGTTGGAAGTCGGCTATAAAAGAACCATAATCGATGGAATTCGTATGCCCTTTTAGCCATCCCGCCAGCTTTTGCAAGGCATCGCGATTGATCTCTTGGCTAAGCATGCTTTCAAGTTCCGCCCTATGATCCTCCAGCAGCCCTTCCATTAATCGTATGAGCTGATGGGCAAAGGACAAGTAGACCATATCCCAGTTACCGTTAATCCCTCGATTTTTCATAAAATCGAGCACTCGGTCTTCCGTGAAGACATCTGTACGGATGCGACGAATTTCTTCTTCGCTAGGAACTGCCGTAAAGTTCTCCCCCGCCAACGCAAGGTAGTTTGGACTAAACAGCATTTCCCAGACCGTCAATGCCGAAGCGTCAAAGTATCTTTCCTCACTCAGCAAAACGCCATCCACATCGAATAAAATCATTTTCACCATAGTCTGTACTCCCCTAACGTGCTGTCCAAATGGTATAACAAAGTGATATATTCAGACAGTATGAAAAATGGCTGGCACCAAGCCAGCCTTGATTAATCTTATTTTATCACAATTTAATCTTTCGGGATATGAATGGAAAAGGTCGTACCCTCGCCTAGCTTGCTATGAACAGCAATCTTCCCGCCATGCGCGAGTACAATATGCTTTACGATCGAAAGCCCCAAACCGGTTCCTGAACGCCCCCTCGTTCTCGCCTTGTCCGCCTTGTAGAATCGCTCAAAGACGAACGGCAGGTCTTCTTCCGGAATTCCGCTTCCCGTATCCCGAACCTCCATGTAAAGGCTCTGCTCCTTCATTGTGGCATAGAGGGTTACCTTTCCCCCTGCTTCCGTATGCCTTAACGCATTATCGATCAAGTTGGTAAACACCTGCTCCATTCGGTCAATATCAAGGAAAAATTCATCCGCATTCTGGAAATCAAGCTCTGACGTCACCGTTACATTTCTTTCTTTCCCAACGCCTATAAATTTCCGAACGATTTTATCCAAAACAGGTACGAGGTGGACATTCTCTTTCTCTAATTCAATAAATCCGGCTTCCATCCTGCCAAGATTCAATAGATCATTAACCAATCGGCTCATTCTGACTGACTCGTCGTGAATAATTTGCGCCAGCTCTTTCGTCTCGGCAGGATCTCCGGCAATATCATCGACGATGGCTTCACTATAGCCTTGCAGCATCGCTAGAGGCGTCCGGAGCTCATGCGATACGTTGGCAATAAAATCTTTGCGAAGCTTGTCCAATTGCCTCTCCTTTGTCACATCCCGCAGCACTGCAACGGCTCCGCGGACCTGATTCCGGTCATAAAGCGGAGCCATAATGACCGACCAAGTCCTCCCCTGCACCGTGATATCGATTTCTGATTCATGCTCCTCTTCCATCACGGTACGACTGAAGCTTGACAGCGGTTCAGGAATTTTCCGTCCTATGGAAGCTTCCCCTGGTACCCAATTATCCAGCGAATGCTCAAAAGCAAGGGTTTTGAACATCAATTCCGCTGGCGGATTCGCAATGATAATGCGGCCTTCAATATCCACCGTAATCACACCGTCCACCATACTCCGCAGGACGCTGGACAGTTGCTCCTTTTCCCTGGATAAGGCATGGATCAACTCATCTAATTGCTTGGCCATATGGTTAAAGGTCGAAGCTAAATCCCCGATTTCATCATTGCTTCGGATCGGGATTTCGGTTGTGAAATCTCCCTCTGCAAAGGAATCAGCCGCTTTCCTGATTAGCCGAAGCGGGTGGGTAATGCGAGTAGATAAGAAGAAAGCAAAGATTGTCGTCAAAAAGATAGCACTGGCTGCCGCATAAAGAATGTACTTAGTAGTTTCCCTTGTTGTTTCCGTAAGCTCTTCTAAGGTTTGGTACAATATGACAGACCCCGGCTGCTGATTTTTCATATTCAATGGTACAGAGACAGCAAGAATATCCATCATATTCATCTGATCGGTATCTAAGGTTTTCACCGGAAAACGATCCCTAATAACGACCACTTCGCCGGCTAATGCCTTTTTCAGCCTCTCATCCTCCATTAGCAGCGTAGGCGGCACATGCGGCAGGGTTTCCTTTTCCACAGAGGGAATGACTTGTTCCACGCCAAGGACAATCATGCTCATATTGAACGCTTCAACCATTTCCCTTCCCGTGTTCACATGCTCGGGATCGGGATATTCCTCTATTATGGTAGCCAATTGTACAGCTAATTTCTTCAGGTTATCCGAGCCCTCCTGGTAATAGTATCGATCCAAGAACTGAACCAGCAAGAGGCTCAGCAGGGTGAGCACCACCGCAACTAAGCCTATTATAGTAATCCATAGTTTCCCGACTACACTATTCCAAACCACTATCTTGGCACCTCAAGCTTATATCCGATGCCCCAGACCGTGGTAATCATCACTGCTGCTTCCTCTGATACCCGGTTTAACTTTTCCCGCAGCCTTTTAATATGCGTATCCACAGTCCGCAGATCACCAAAGAACTCATAATGCCAAACATCCTTGAGCAGGTCTTCTCTGGAAAAAACTTTGTCTGGATTTTGCGCCAGATAAAGCAGCAATTCATACTCTTTCGGAGTCAAATTGACTTCTACTCCATCGGCAAGCACCTTATGGGCATCATTATCGATGGTCAAATGCGGGAAGACGAGTACATTGTGAGTCGGCTGGTCCGTTTTCAGGAAAGCAGTCGTAGAGGTTCTGCGCAAAAGGGCCTTCACTCTAAATACGACCTCCCGAGGACTGAATGGCTTCACCACATAATCATCGGTCCCTACTTCAAAGCCTTGGATCCGATTCGCTTCCTCCCCCTTAGCGGTTAGCATCATGACCGGAGTAGCCTTTTTCTCCCGCAGCCTTTGGCATACTTCAATCCCATCCATCCCAGGCATCATCAAGTCAAGCAAGATTAGCGAGTAATCATTATTAATGGCCTTTTCAAGGGCTTCTTCCCCATCAGCCGCTTCATCAATCGCAAAACTCTCCCTCTCCAAATACATGCGGAGCAGCCTGCGGATTCTCTCCTCATCGTCCACCACTAAAATCTTCTGAACCGCCTCATTACCCATACTCCATTCCCCCTTTGTCCATTATGCGTAAGAGTGTAATCCTACAATGACAAGATTTACAAATACTAAAGTAATCATCACAACGATGAAGCCGAGCACAGCCATCCAAGCCGACTTTTCCCCTTGCCAGCCCTTCGATAATCTGAGATGCAAATAAGCAGAGTAAAATAACCAGGTAATCAATGCCCAGACTTCCTTGGGATCCCAACCCCAGAAGCGCCCCCACGCCTCAGCTGCCCAAATCATCGCAAAGATTAAAGCCCCTAATGTAAAGATTGGAAAACCGATAGCTATCGCTCGGTAACTAATTTCGTCTATGGTTTCAGGGTCCAAGTCGCGAACCAACGGATGCATCAGTTGCCCGAGCCTTCTCCTGGTGACTAAGCGTATAAACCCATATAATACCAAACCGGTTAGAATTGACCATATTAGCGTATTAAGCTTTCTTCCCGCATTTACGCCTTGCATCCAAGACGGAGCTTCAAAGAGCGGCTTCATAACTCCCTCTGTCACTAGGGCAGCATCCTGCGGTCCGGCAATGGCCGGCATGCGGTAAACCACTTCGGATGCTGGTGCACCCCCACTCCCTCCCATTTGGAAGGTAGCCTCATACCCAGAGGAGGAGAAGCCCATTGTGGTAATAATAAATCCGACTAGCATCAACACCATGCATAGTGTAGCCTCAAGCCACTTGGTACTCTTTGTGCTCTTTTCTTGATTTACCGTTCGAATAAGATACATCAAGCCCGCTGCAAAGCCTACCGCAAACGCTCCTTCGCCAATGGCCGCTGTCGTTACGTGAATTTTTAGCCAGTAGCTCTGCAACGCTGGGATAAGCGGTTGAATTTCTCTCGGAAATACTGAAGCATAGGCCAGCATGATAATCCCCACCGGCATGACAAAAGCTCCAATGACCGTCATCCGATACATGAGGTAAATGACAATGAAAGCCAAAATAATCGAGTAAGCCAAGAATGCCATAAACTCAAACATATTACTTGTCGGGAAGTGTCCGCCGGCAATCCATCGAGTGATAATAAACCCTGTCTGGAATAAAAAGCCGACTGCTGCGATCCCGAACCCTATCCAGCCCCAGCGCTGGGTATGCTGTTCGGGACTGCGGTCGCTCCAACGCTTTCCGGTCACTGAAATAACGAAAGCGATGGTTGACAAAACATAGCTAATAAAAGCGCATAGAAGCAAATTGCCGCTTAATGCAATCACGATGCTTTTCCTCCTTTCCCCGTTTCCTCTAGGAGGATGGGGATCTCCACTTTATCCATAATATCCTGTAATTCCTTCTTCAGGCCAAACCAGTTTTTGTTCGTATGTCCAGCCACATAGACACGATTGCCTTCCGTTTGAATCCAAATCCGGCGATGTTGCCAATAGAAGCCCATAACTAAACCGATCATGGTGACAAAGCACCCAAAATAAATCAGCGGCAAGCTCTTATCCATACGAACCATGAGACCCGTAATGTTCGTAAGATCCGGCATATGGAACTTGAAACCATAGATGTTGTCTACGCCAGGGGCAGGCAAGTACGAGCCAAGGAACAACCAAGATTTTTCTCCTTCAGGGACTTCTGGAGTGATCGTATTAAGGATAAATGCTGGGTTGTCTGGATTGGTAGACTTCGTGACGGGTTTCTTCTCCTCATTGAATTCAAAATCAGGAAAGTATTCCAGGATTTGTACGGTTGTATCCTCATTTATCCGGTATTCATCCTTTGGATCATATAAATCTATTTTGAATTGCCCAATCTCCGTCCCCGATTTTTCATTGATCAATGTCAAGTTGAGTGCAGATAAGGAATTCGGCTTCTGACCGGCTTGGAACAATTGCAAATCCTTATACTTCAATGGATGATTGACGAGAATCTCGTGTTCCGTCACTTTCTCAAGCTTCGGCTCAGCTCCCGCCAATCCTGCATTCAGATTTTCATAGAGGACAGCTTTTGTTTTATACGTCTTGACGACTTTATCCCGGGAACCTAGCCCAATGTCTTCCGGGAACTCATCATCCGCATAATACTCGATGATAAAAGCTTCATTTTTCACATAATAATTGGTATCCGGAACTTTTTTCGTTTCCCCGTCCCGTACCCAAACATACTGATCCAGATAAAAGCCTGGAACTAGGCGCAGAAGCACACCAATAAGAAAAACGATCAATCCGATATGATTCACGTAAGGTCCCCATCGGCTAAAACGGGCTTTTTCCGCAAGAAGCGCATCTCCTTCCCTTCTGACCTTAAAATGCCGCTTCTTTAGGAGCTCTTCCATTTTTTCAAGCTTGAGGCTCCATTGATCAGGAGCTTGAATTTGTGCCGTCAGCTTTTGGCGAGTCAAGAAGTTTATATTATGTTTTACCTTTTGCTTATTCAATGCTTTATATAAAGGAACTACCCGGTCAATACTACAAACGATCAAGGAAATCCCAATCATGAGAAGCAAGCTGACATACCACCAAGATGTGTACAGGTTATGGAATCCAAGAAAATAATAGATTTCTCCGAGTGTCCCATACGCTTCACCATAATAAACATTAGCTGGCTTAGGAACTGGAATGTACATTTCTTGCGGAAATACGGTTCCGAGAATGGATGCTATAAGGACGATGATGATCATATAGACGGCGATTTTTACGGATGAAAAGAAGTTCCAAATCTTGTCCACAATCGTCTTATTGTAGGTCTGGGATCTTCGCGCCACTCCTTCGTAACGCATATCCAACACGGTGTCTTTATCCTTGACTTCTTCACCGATAGGGTTGCCGCATGCTTCACAGAGAAAGGTCCCCACAGGGTTTGCGTGCCCGCAATGGCACTTGATGTCTTCCATGATTCCACTCCTATTCCGGCACGATAAGTTTCATATTATTTTCGATTGTCTCTTTTGACATGGGACCACCAATCACAATTTTCTGGACGATCCCATCCTTATCGATAAAATAGGTAGTCGGTATGGGGCCGATCTCATAGAGCTGAGTAATTTCGTTGTTGCGGTCCATTACAATCGGGAACGTCAATTTATAGCGTTCGACAAAAGGCTTTACGGTTACATCGGGCTGCCTAATATTCATTCCAACCACGACAACACCTTGATCTTTAAACGTCTTGTAAGCCTCCTCTAAGTCAGGCATTTCCGCTTCACAAGGCGCACACCAAGTTCCCCAGAAATTCAGGACAACTCCTTTTCCTTCATAGTCACTAAGTTGAAATTTCTCGCCTTGCAGTGTCTGCAGAACAAAATCAGGAGCCTTTTCCCCGGTTTGCACCACAGCCTTATCCTTAATGAATCCGTTATATAGAGCAACAGCGATGCCTGCAAAAATAACGACAAGAATGGCCATTCTAGTGATCGTACGAGAACGGTTCAAATCAAAACCCTCCACTCCAGATTGATTACTATTTTTGTGCTTTGACTAAAACTAATTTAATTATAACTGTAACATTTTGATAGTGAAAATACGATTTATGAACTTTATATGACATTCTGGGCTATCCCTCCCCAGCAAAAGAAAAAGGCTTAGATTTGCATTCCAAGCCCTTACGTAAACAGTTTGCGAAGCTTATCCACCTCGGTCGGTTCCAAAAAACGATAATGGCCAGGAGCGAGGTTGCCCAGTGTCAGAAAGCCCAGCTGCACCCTTTTCAGCCGAATAACAGGATGACCCACCGCCTGACACATTCTCCGCACTTGACGATTTCTGCCTTCATGAATGGTTAAACGTATGGTGGCTTGATTTTTTTCCGGATCGGTTTTCTCAAGCTCTGCCTGTGCAGGATAAGTCATGCCGTCCTCCAGCATAATCCCTTCTCTCAATGATTTGAGCGCTTGAGCAGAGGGAATTCCTTTCACTGTAGCCAAATAGACTTTGTCAATTTCAAAACGCGGATGGGCGATTTTATTGGTAAGATCCCCGTCATTCGTCAGAAGCAGCAGGCCCGAAGTATCATAGTCCAGCCTCCCGACAGGGTAAACTCTTTCTTTTACATTCCTGACCAAATCCGTTACAACTTTTCTCCCTTGTGGATCACTGGCACTCGTAATGAAGCCCGTCGGCTTGTGGAGCAAAATGTATTTAAAGGCTTGTTTACCGAGAACCTCTCCGTCTACCTCAATCCGATCGTTATCCTCGTTGACTTTATAGCCCAGTTCGCTGATCACGGTCCCATTGACCTTAACCCGGCCGGCTAAAATTAATTCCTCACACTTGCGGCGAGAAGCCACTCCTCTCGCGGCCATGACCTTTTGCAATCGTTCTTCCATATTCCGATTCCTTCCTTATGTCCGATCTTGTAGTCCATTTTACTTCATTACGAGAAAAATTCCAAAAACCGTACAGAGGATGCCTAGCCACTGTGAAGCACTCACGCTTTCGTTAAACGCAAAGACCGCAAATAAAATGGCAATAATAGGATAGGTGGCAGTGGCCATGACTACTGTGCTGATCTCACCCTTGGATAAGGCATACAAATAAACAACGAAGGAAGTGGGAATCAGGACTCCGTTCAGTACACTCAACACAACAGTTTGAGGGGAATACGCAAACTGCAATCCATTCTTTTTTGCCAAGCTAAAGTAGATGGATACCACAATAGCCGTTGTCATCGTTGTGATAAAGTTGACTTCAATCGGGTGTCCGGTCTTTAACGCCTGTTTGTCGATGATTACATTCAGTCCCCAAACTACTGTAGCAAATAGTAGACTTAAATAAAACATGCGAATGTGCTCCCTTTACGTTATCATTGATTTAATTTGGAAAAACTAGAAGTGAATACACAAGGAGGAAGGTCCTGGAATCATGAAAAAGCAGAAGTTTGGCTCAACCGGATACGAGGTTTCCCTTTTAAGCTTCGGATCTCAGCGTATCGTGGACGAGCACCAGTGTTCTGAAGAGGCAGCCCTTGAAATCGTCAATAAAGCAATCGATTGCGGGATAACTTATTTTGACACCGCACCAAGCTACTCTAAGGGGCAATCTGAAGAAAGATTAGGGAAAGCTTTAGCTCTCCGTCAACGAAGAAAAGACGTCTGGATAGCCACCAAGACGCATGATCGGACAAGAGACGGCTCCTTGCGGTTATTGGAGGAAAGTCTAAAACGTTTACAAACCGATCACGTGGAGGAATGGCGGATTCACAACGTCATGTATATGGATGAGCTGGACGCGGTATTTGCCAAGGGTGGAGCTATGGAAGCGATTTTGGAAGCCAAGGAACAGGGTTTAATCAAATACATTAGCATTAGCGGCCATACCAATCCCCAAGTTCAATTGGAGGCCATACGCCGCTTTCGTTTTGATAGTGTCCTCGTTGCCCTGTCTGCTCTGGATCATCACATGTACAGCTTCCTGCACGAGTTTGTCCCGGCGGCAAACGAACAAGGAGCAGCTATTATCGGCATGAAGGTCATGGCCCTGGGTAAGCTTGTTCCTTGGTATGATCGCGCTTTGCGATATACCCTAGGTCTTCCGATATCAACTACCATCGTAGGGATGGAAACCATGGAACAGCTAGAAAAAAATCTAGCCATTGCCGAAAACTTTCAACCGCTCACTGAAGAAGAGCAGCTGGAATTCTTCAAGGAAATCATACATTTAGTGCGTCCTGAAATCTTGCGCTGGAAAACGGATAATTGGGCGGAAGCGACCAGCTGGTCCTCAAGGTAAGTGAGCTTACCCAAATACGAGCGTAACAATGAAAATAGAAGCGGCGATTCCAGCCACGTCGGCCAAGAGACCAACCTTAAGCGCATAAAGATAATTGCGGATACCGATCGCCCCAAAGTAAACGGTCAATACATAAAGCGTGGTATCAGTAGAGCCCTGCATGGTGGACGCTAGTCGACCCAAAAACGAGTCCGGACCATGAGTTGCCATGATGTCTGTTGTTACGGCTAGCGCCCCAGCCCCCGTAATCGGCCGCAACAGGGCTAAAGGCAGGATGTCACCCGGTATATGCAAAACATCTAAGATCGGCTTTGCTAGGGAGGTAATCATATCCAAAGCACCTGACTGGCGGAATATCGAGACCGCGACTAGCATCCCTACAAGATGCGGGATGATCTTTACCGCCGTTCCGAAGCCGTCTTTAGCCCCTTCTGTAAATGACTCATATACCGGGACCTTCTTATACATGCCATAAACTAATATCGTGGCTAAAACGAGCGGTATGGCCCAAACAGAAGCATAGCTGATCAGTTCATACACAGACTGTTCACCCCTTTATCCGAGTTCTTCGGGTTCGAAAACGATAGTATTTATCTAGCAAGATGGCAGCCCCTGTCGAAACGATTGTAGCAAATAGCGTCGTCCCCACGATCTCAACCGCATTGGCTGATCCGTAGTTTAAGCGAATAGCGATTATCGTTGTAGGAATTAACGTAATGCTAGAAGTATTAAGGGCGAGCAATGTACACATGGCAGGCGTGGCCCTTTGGGGATCCGGGCTTAGCTTTTGGAGTTCTTGCATGGCCTTAATCCCCATGGGTGTCGCTGCATTTCCAAGTCCAAGCATGTTGGCACTCATATTGGATAAAATGTACCCCATTGCCGGGTGGTCTTTGGGCACATCTGGAAACAAAAATTGGGCTATCGGGCTTAATAGATGCTGCAGCTTTTGGAGCAAGCCCGAATCTTCAGCTATTTTCATCATGCCTAGCCAAAAAGCCAGAATGCTGATCAAGCCAAAACAAACGGTAACCCCCGTCTTGGCTCCCTCAAAGGCAGCGGCACTTACCACTTCGATCTTGCCGTTTATGCCCGCCACAACAATTCCAATAAGGATGAGTCCCAGCCAAATGAAGTTAACCATTTACAAGCCCCCAGATAAGCGACTTAAAGATGGAAAGAAAATCGAAATCGTCCGACGGCGTACCTTCAATGCCACTTCCTGCAGTACTCTTCTCTTCTCCCTCAGATACCAAGCCAATGCGCCCTATTTGTTGATCTCCCAAATAGATATGTAAATATCCAGCCACTCCGCCAGGGAGCATTTCCCGATAGCCTTCTTCCATGACAACCTGCTTGCGGATTTGGTTGAGTTCTCCTTCGGTTAATGGATAATAAAAGGCATTCATCGACATTAATCCTTTGTCTGCATCAACCATTTCCTTCTCACCAAGAAGCTGGGTTCGGCTGAAATGCTGAAACCCGTAATCTAATAAACGAGCATGATCGTCCCAATCATTCGGAGCATTTAACGTGACGACTGCAATTTGTCTGCCTTCCTTTGTTGCGGAGGAAACCAGGCATCGTTTGGCCAGTTTGGTATAACCGGTCTTCACCCCATCTGCTCCCTCATATAAGTTGAGCATCTTGTTTTTGTTTACTAATTTTCTGTCCCATTTTTCGCCATGCTGGGGGATTTTAATCACTTTGGTCGACACGATCCGGCGAAAGTCCTCGTTTTTCAGAGCATAAGCCGAAATTTTAGCCATTTCAAGTGCAGTAGAATAGTGCTCGTTGCTGTCATCCAAACCATGGGGATTGGTAAAGTGGGTTTGTCTTAACCCTAAATACTCTGCTTTTTCATTCATCAATCGGGCAAACCCCTCTATCGAACCCCCTATATGTTCAGCAATGGTAACTGCCGCATCATTACCTGAACGCAGCATTAGCCCATATAGCAGCTGCTCAAGCGTAAGCTGCTCCCCCTTACGCAAATAAATGGACGACCCCTCCGTCCCTACTGCATGGTCAGGAGTTGTGACCACCTCATCCAAGCGTCCTTCTTCAACGGCCACAATAGCCGTCATAATCTTCGTCAGGCTAGCGACCCGCATCTTTGCATTTCCTTGCTTCTCGTATAAAACCCGCCCGGATTCCACATCAATCACGGCTGCAGCTTGTGCCGAGATGGATGGGGCCGCCTCTGCAGCGGGGATAGAGAACATGGATAGAACATATGCAAATAAAATAAAAAGCGATAATCGGCTTTTTCTCCGCTTCATTTTATCCTCCTTACCTCGCGCACTTTGTACAAGTATATGCTTATCCCATGTTGATATGTCAGCAGGATAGGAGACGAAAACAGAGCAAAAAACCCTAGTATCCGAGAATACTAGGGTTGGCCTGCGGCTTGGTTGCCTAAGCCGCTTCATACATGGCTTCAATTTTATCGTGGATTTCCTGATCGGTCATCCCGCTCTTCACTAAATGGATAAACAGCGCCTCCACCCAAATCTGGGCACGCTGTGAAATTTTCTTGTACTTTTTTGCTTCTGAAAATTTGCGCTGCATGCGGGAATCACTGTTCGTTTTGATATTATCCATCACAAAAAGAGCTTGCAGGGCTTGCTCTTGATTGTATTGCTGGTATTCCTTCTCAAGCGTTGACAAAACTTCCTTGTAGTAGCTATCGAATTCCTTAAAGTCAATTTCTTCTTCCATTTTAAGGTATCCGAGCATTTTATCATATAGACTTTGAATCATATTCGACACTCCTCCATGTTAACTAAGAACATATTATACCAGAAAAGAAAAAAAGACTGCAAAGCATTTTCCCTATGGGTTATCCTTTAATTTTTGGAAAATCAGATCTACTTCCTGTTCCACTTCATCATCAACGGAGATGGCAGGCATAGGCGGCAGATCATTCATGTGCTTTAAGCCAAAGTAATCCATAAACTCTTTAGTCGTCCCATACAAAATGGGACGTCCGGCTGTTTCTGCCCTTCCCGTTTCCACGATCAGCCTCTTGCCAGTCAGTGTATTGATGGCTTTCTCACATTTGACGCCGCGAATTTCTTCAATTTCTGCTCGCGTGATAGGCTGTTTATAGGCGATGATGGCCAACGTCTCCAGCGCTGCCTGGGATAACGTGGCATGCGCGGGGGATGAGGCCAATTTCTCAAAATATGCTGCGTGCTCCGAAAGAGTTGTCATTTGGAAGGCGCCAGCAATCTCGATAATTTGCAGGCCGCGTCCAGTTTGCCTGAATTCGCCTTGCATTTCATGGAGCAGCTCTATCACTGTATCTTGCTCAACTTCTAAAATTTCCGCTATCGTTTTAGCATCAATGCCCTCGTCTCCGGAAACAAAGAGAAGGCCCTCAATGACGCTCTTCCATTCATTTCCCCTGTCCGTAATGGCCCCCTCCTTTACTCAGAGTTATCAAAATATCATCGAAAAGAGCATGTTGTTCGCATTGGATCTCATGCTTTCTCATCATTTCAAGAATGGCCATAAAGGTTGTAACGATTTCTGTTTTTGCTGGCGCATCAGAAAACAATCGCGAAAACGGCAGGCTGCCGCTAAAAGAAAGCAGATCGCGCACCTCTTTGATCCGATCCTTTACCGACACCTCATCCCTATGTACCCGAGACATGGTTTTTTCTGCAGGGCTAATGGATTTGGTAAAAACCTTCGCCAACGCATCCATTAAATCGTATAGCGTCACATCTGCCACAGGATTTTCTTCTGCGATAGACATATAGGCCGTTAAGTCACCTGGCGAACGCGTATAGATTTTACTTCTGCCTATTTCTCGCTCTTTCAGCTGTTCTGCCAGGGATTTAAATTTTTTATACTCAAGGAGTCTTTCTACCAATTCCATCCTGGGATCATAGTCGTCGTCTTCCATATCATACATGGGTTCATAGGAAGGTTCTTCCTTCCTCGGAAGCAGCAATTTGCTCTTGATTTCAAGCAGCGTAGCCGCCATGACCAAAAACTCGCTTGCTATATCCAGCTGAAATTCCTGCATGATGTAAAGATACTGCATATATTGTTCGGTAATAAGCGTAACCGGGATATCATAAATATCCACTTCCGCCTTATCGATTAAGTGAAGAAGAAGGTCTAGAGGCCCTTCAAAGGTATTCAGCTTCACTTCATAAGCCATCGTCATCCCCGCCTACTGTTTTGGGCTGTTGATAATTATACAACAAATTTCATGGAATGGGGTAGGCAAAATAGCTGGTACCTTACAGGAAGCATTCTCTATCTTCAACAGGCGAGAGCAATTGAGTCAACTAACTCATAGCAATAACTGTATTTGGAAATATGATAGAGTAATAGAATAAATAAGCCATACAAGCTAATTTATTTTTTGTGAAAGGTGGCTTCTACAACATGGACGACGATACCAAGGAGCACATTAAAAAACGCTTTAAGCGAATTTTAGGCTATGAGCTGAACTTGAGACATCCAAAAACCATTCAGGAGAAAATACAATGGATTAAAATTTACGGAAAACTAGAAAGATTCGCGAAATACACTGACAAAGCTAAAGTCCGGAAGTTCATCAGGAAGAGAATTGGAAATGAATATCTTGTTCCTGTTTTTGGAGTTTACAAACGTGTGGAGGACATCGATTTCGATGCGCTTCCCCAATCATTTGTCATGAAAGCGACACATGGATCAGGATGGAATATCTTCGTAAAAGATAAGTCAGAGATCAATTGGCCTAAAGCAAAGTCCAGGATGAAAAAATGGCTAAAGTCGAATTGGTATGACAAGTCAATGGAACGCAATTACAAACCCTTAAAAGGGCGCGTGATGATTGAAAAATTTTTATGGGATTCCTCCGGAAGAATCAAAGAGTATAAGTTTCAATGCTTTCATGGAAGCCGCATTTTCCTCAGGCTGCCAGGCCACAGCACCCTTAGGATTTACAATAGAAAAGGGGACGTAATACACGAGCGGATCGATAAGCAAAGCTTCCATCACCCCCCGGAAAAACCAAAGCAGTTGGAAAAAATGTTTGCCCTTGCCCACATCCTTGCGAAAGATTTTCCATATGTCCGTGTAGACTTCATAGTGGCCAACGGGCGAATATATGTTGGCGAATTGACTTTTGCAACCGGCGGAGGTTTTCTTCCCGCCCCCAAGGAGTGGAGTCTAAAGCTTGGTTCATTGCTGGATTTAAAGAGGTATGTGTAACCCGACGAAAGGAGGAGGCATTTTGAAAGATGTCATCACGATGAACGTATTAGCTTCGAAAAAGATCGGAAAAGGGTTCGGTAACAAGGTATTCCAATACGCCTTTCTTAAAACCTATGCGAAAAGATACCATTTGCGTGCCGAGGCTCCAGAATGGATTGGACGTTACTTGTTTGGCCATGCTGATCCGTATATCGCCAGACCCCTCCCGGTCGTGAAGCAGATCTCCCCCAGCCTCAAGCGCGACTCCATTCCCAATGCCAAGAAGCCTTATAAAAATATTGACTTCCTAGGATATTTCCAATATCACACGAAGTATTTTGCTCGCTCCAAACGTTACATCCGCTCCCTGTTCCAGCCCATTCCCCCAATCCAAGCTCAAATGGACGAAGCCATCAAGCGCTTGCGAGCCGGAGGTAAAACGATCATCGGGCTTCATTTGCGGCGCGGGGATTATGAACGATACAAATCTACCCATTCATTTTGCTTCATTCCCCCCAATCATATTTATATCAATTGGCTGCATTCAATCTGGAACAAGTTGGATGACCCCATATTATTCCTTGCCAGTGATGAACCGCATAAAGTAATCGATGCTTTTTCCGCTTTTCATCCCATAACGAGCAGAGAATTAGGCATAGTGCTTCCAAAAGCGAGCTTTTATCCAGACTTCTATATCTTGACCCAGTGCGATAAGGTAGCTATCTCCAATAGTACCTTCTCCTTTGCTGCATGCATGATGAATGAACGGGCCAAAGCCTTTCTTCGTCCGCATCCGAAAAGCCGACGACTGATTTCTTTTGACCCTTGGAATAGTGAGGTTTTGTATCGGAGAGATTTAGATACGTTGAAATACTCTTTCTAACAGATTCGCACACAGAATAAAGGGGCGTCGTAATGACCCCCTCTTCCTATTTTAACGGGCCTTATCCTTTTTTCGATGATGGTTCAATATTGTTCCATATCGAGAATTGCGATAAGCCTTTTTGCGCCCATTGCCATTTTGGCTGGGATTTCGATAGATTTCAATGTTATGCTTGACGGCCAATAGTGAGAGGATGGACTGATCATGGCGATGATCCCTGAAATCTGGAAAATTGCTTAAGCCACATTGATTGGCACAATCCGTAACAATGGTTTCATTACAGCAATAGTGAAGCCACTCATTTACAAAATCCCGGTTTCGCTTATTATTCACGTATATGGAAAAGGACCCCATTATTTGTTCGGCATTCCAGTACTTTGGGGCATCGCAGTCCATAAGGACGAAACAATCTCTTTTCGTCCAAGTACGATTAAGATGGCCGTGAGTTTGGAACAGCATGATTCCCTGCTGCTTTTTGCAAGTCTTAATCAAGGGGTCTACTGGATTGATAATCTCTATTCCGGAATCGCAATAAATGATGATATCATTTTTTTTCACTTTTGACATCGCATCACGAATAATATAGGGCTTCCAAATCCAGTATCCATATCCTCTCTTCTGGTCCAGTATATTCCGATTTCTACGGTAAAACTCTGTTCGCAGGATATCTTTTTCCCTATACGAAACGACCCGATCTATCCCAAAACGTAGAGCAGACCGGTTTAATAGCTCTTGTGATTTATAAAATCTGGTTGTTGCGAAGTTAATCAAATAAATCATTCTTTTTTCACCGCTTTCGTAACATACTTTTATCCGTTAATTATTTTTTTATATAATTTGGACAAGTTCAGTGCATATTGCTTAAAATTGTATCTTTGCTCAATCAATTTCCTATTGGCTCTACCCATTTTTACGCACAATTGCGGTTTTTCCAGCAGCTGGCAGATCGCTTTAGCATATTCATCAGATTGGTTGTAGCGACTGACCACGAAACCGTTGGTTCCATTCCTGATTATTTCAGGATTTCCTCCCCGATGGGACGTAACGACCGGAAGCCCGGCAGCCATAGCCTCGTAATGTACCCGGGCCAGCGGTTCCTCCCACTGGGAAGGACAAACGAGGATATCGCTCATCGTGTAAATGCGGGGGATCTGATCTACTGGGATAAAATTAGTGAAGTGAAAATGCTTAAGCTTCGCTGCGCTTTTTAATAATCCATTAATGTAATCAGTCATTTTCTTGTCGCCGAACCACCTGCTGCCGACAATAACCAAAGCCGTTTTCGGGAAATGCTTTTGCACGTTTTTCATGGCTTGTATTAAGAGATGACAGCCTTTATATTCTACAAGCCTGCCGACGAAAAGAACGATGCGATAATCTTGCGGGATACCTAGTCTATGTTTCATATAGCTTGTTATACTTTGTCCTTCATGGCTGTAATGGGGAATATAACGGAAGGGATCTTCCCCAGTGTACAGGGAGGTGGTTTTTCCGGAAGAAGCGGGATAGCGCGTATTCATATCCTTAGCGACAAATTGGCTGACGGTTACAAAATGATCTACCGTATTAATAACTTCCATAGAAACTTCATCATCAGCAAAATGGCCTAATCTCAAATTGTGGAAAGATAGGACCAGTCTAGACTTTGGAGAACACTTCCTTATCTCTTTCACCCATTGAAATTTGTTATAGATGTGGATGACGTCAAAGAATTCTCTTTTCAGATATTTTGATACTTCTTTTATATACCTCGCTTTGGGGTATCGGATATAACTCACATGATTCAAGATTTCTCTGTTTGGCAATGAGCGGTCTTGAATGGAAAAAACGGTAACCTGATGACCTAACCGCGCTAAATAGGGCGCCATGCGATGGAGCAATAATTCAATCGCTCCGCTTCGGATAGGGGGACAAGGCAGCGAATTAGGGCAAATTAAGGCAACTCTCATGCGTATCCTCCTCTTATGATTTCTATCACTCCTCTCTTTATATTATTATCATTACTTTCTGATAGATTATGCGGTAGTCTACTAGTGAGAATTTGTACTCTAGCATTTTAACTGAATCAATGGCAGCCTAAAACTTTCTCCCTGTTGTTACATATTAATATAGTAATAGATTTAATCTGCGTATAAGGAGGGAGCGTAAGTATGAAATATAGGGACTTTCTGAAGGTTGATCAAGTCTTGCGCTTGATTAGGGATGCCGTGGAGCAGCGTAAGCCTTTCTCTCTTGTACGGGTTGGCGATGGGGAAAACCTTATCTTGGCCCAGAACTCCGTGATGCCTATAAAAGAAGTACTTTCAGAAAACTGGGCAAAAGCTGCCAATCAGGGGAAGAAGGGAGTAACCCTGCCTAATATCAAGCTTCGAAATGAAATGGTAAAGGCCCTAAAAAAGGCAGATGTCATAGGGATTCCATTTTGGCATGGAGATCCGATTATAGCAGAACAGCGAATTAAGCGGCCGTTAACAGAGGCTGTCTTCCAATATTTTAAAATACGCCCAAAACGGACTTGCCACACGTTTGTCAATCGGGTCTTTACTCAAAAAAGAAGATTCTGGAGAATCTTAAAGGGAAGGAGAATTTTCCTTATTGGCGACTGGGGAGAGTCGGTTAAGCCCATTTTGCAGAAAGAGCCTTACAAACTGAATATCGTGTTCGTTCAGCCCTTTTCCAACTATGAACAAATGGAGAAAGTATTGAAGGTTGCTATCCAAAGGCAACACGAATTTGATATCGCCTTAGTATCATGCGGCGTTAATGCTGTAGTCTTGACTCAAAAGATCGCGGAGTCAACCGGCAAAGTGGCTATTGATTTCGGAAAATCTCTTATGTTCATGGTTCAAAACAAAGCTGGCCTGGAGCATTCCTCACATCAATCCTTCAGAGATATGCTTCCTTAACAAAAGAAAAAATAGGGCTTAGCTAATGGCTTTGCCCTATTTTATTGCAAGACTACAATTATTCTTCTACCACTCTAACTTCCTTCATCTTATCGCCTTGCTTGATATCATCCACGTACTCCATGCCTTCTACAACCTTGCCGAATACGGTATGCACGCCATTCAAGTGCGGCTGTGGCTCATAAACGATGAAGAATTGAGATCCTCCAGTGTCTTTTCCTGCATGGGCCATCGAAAGCGAGCCACGCTCATGCTTGTGAGGGTTTCCTTGCGTTTCGCATTTGATGCTGTAACCAGGACCGCCTGTTCCTGTTCCATGCGGGCAACCGCCCTGCGCTACGAAGCCAGGGATAACACGGTGGAAGTTCAGTCCATTGTAGAACCCTTCTTTGATTAGCTTTTCAAAGTTCCCTACTGTACCAGGCGCTTCGTTTGGAAATAACTCGATTTTGACTTGTCCGCCTTTTTCTAGATCAATAACAGCGTATTTGCTCATATGTATGAACTCCTTTCAACGTCAATATGTAAGTTGTACCATTTGATTATACGCTAAAAGGAAACAAAAAGAAAACTATCAAGCATTAAGCAAGCGAAGTTCTTCCATCCCTTATATCCATTGAACTGAGAGGTTTTACTCCCTTTTCATAAAGAAAACCGGTACAGCACTGTACCGGCGACTTTTGAATTTATTTTGTTATAATCATGCTGGACGGAATTCGATCTTTCTTTACCAAATCATCATATGTCTCCCGTTCCACTACGATCTCCGCTTGGCCATCCTTAACAAATACTACAGCAGGACGCGTGATGCGATTATAATTATTAGCCATCGCATACCCGTATGCTCCTGTACAAGATACAGCTAAGAGATCTCCTGAGGTAACTGTAGGCAACTCAATATCCCAGATCAGCATATCGCCTGACTCGCAGCATTTGCCTGCAACAGAAACCAAATCATCTGCTGCTGCGGTTGCACGATTTGCCAGCATGGCTTCATAGCGCGATTGGTACAGGGCCGGACGAATATTGTCGGTCATTCCTCCATCTACCGAAATGTACTTGCGGATGCCTGGAATGGTTTTTACTGACCCAATCTTGTAAAGCGTTGTGCCTGCATCGCCTACAATGCTTCGGCCTGGTTCAATCCAAATTTCAGGAAGGGAATAGCCAGCTGCTTGAAATTGCTTCCGTACTTCATCCGTAATCGGGTGAATGTACTCTGCAGCCTTCAGAGGAGTATCTTCATTCGTATAACGAATGCCAAATCCGCCCCCTAAATTAAGGACCTTCACTTCGTAGCCGGTTTGTTCCCTCAAATCAAACAAGAACTCGGACAGCTTGGTTACAGCTGCCACAAACCCATTGGTTTCAAAAATTTGCGACCCGATATGGGAATGAATCCCCAATACCGTATAGTGTTCCATTTTTAACGCTTGTTTCATAGCCTCCATGGCTTGCCCAGCCGTAACACTGAAGCCGAATTTGGAATCATCTTGACCCGTAGAAATATACTCATGAGTATGCGCTGAGACCCCTGGTGTCAATCGCAAAAGAATGTTTACTTTAATCTTGCGTTCCTTAGCCAAAGCATGGAGCAGCTCAAGCTCATAGAAATTATCTACGACGAAGCATCCAATTTCCGCATCAAGGGCCATTTCGAGCTCTTCAGGCGTCTTATTGTTCCCGTGGAAATGGATTCGTTCCGCAGGGAAATCCGCCTTCAAGGCAGTATACAATTCACCGCCGGATACAACATCTAAAGAAAGCCCCTCTTCCGCAACCAACCGGCACATTGCCATTGACATAAAGGCTTTGCTCGCGTAAGCCACTTGAAAAGTCAGTCCGGTTGTCTCAAAGGCTTGCATGTAATCTCTGCACTTCTGTCGGATTAATTGTTCATCATAAACAAATAAGGGTGTACCAAATTTTTCAGTAAGTTCTACCGTATCGCATCCACCAATCTCAAGGTGGCCTGATTCATTAATTTTGCTTGTTCCATGCAAGTACACGTCCCTATCCCCTCCTCTGCCCAAAAAAATCTTATATAATGGAAAAAAGGCGCTTTGCACACGCCATTTTACTTTTGTTATATATCTATAAAATATACCACTCCCCTGCAGAAGTGACAACCCGTCCGCCTAACTTGCAAAACATTTCTATTGGCGGTTATCGTTTTGCGGATGGACGATACTCGGGCGCTTCTTCAATGTCGGAACAGCCATCCGTAATAAAATATGTTTCATCGCATTAAAATTGAACGGAATAAACGGCCAAAGATAAGGTGTATTCAAAGAGTTCGTCGTGGCAAGCATCACGATCAGCAAGGTACCTGCAGCCAACAAGCCTGGAAGACCAAATACAAAAACCGCCGCAAGCAAAGCAATCCGAACCATTCGATTCGCCAAACTTAGCTCATAACTTGGCGTTGCAAACATCCCTATCGACGCTACAGCCAAGTAAAGGATGGTCTCTGGCATAAATAAACCAACATTGATCGCAACTTCCCCAATGAGAATGGCGGCGATTAAGCCCATAGCTGTTGCTAAAGGGGACGGAGTATGCACTGCAGCCAGTCTCATCAGATCTATCCCAATTTCTGCAAGTATGAATTGCCAAAATATTGGAATTGCACCTGTTTCCTTTGGTCCAATAAAGGCAAGCGGTGCAGGCAAATATCCTTTATTCAGGGCATAGAAGAGCCAAATGGGAAGCAAAAAGAGGGAAGAAAAGATCCCAAAAAAGCGAACCCATCTTAAATAAGCCCCAGCTAAGGGCTTTTGACGATATTCCTCGGCATGCTGTACATGGTGGAAAAAAGTCGTTGGTGTTATCATGACGCTCGGAGAAGTATCCACGTACACTAATACATGTCCCTCTAACAAGTGAATCGCTGCGACGTCCGGTCTTTCCGTATAACGGACTAAAGGGTAAGGGTTCCAGTTTTTTCCCACAATAAATTCTTCTATTGTTTTCTCCGCCATGGGAACCCCATCAATTTGAATTTCTTGCATTCTTTGCTTCAGCGAATCGACTAGACCTGGATCGGCTACATCGTTCAGATAAGCAATACATACATCGGTTTTGGAGCGAACCCCCACCTGGATCATCTCCATGCGCAATCGCTCATCCCGAATCCTTCTACGAGTTAAAGCTGTATTGACCACAATATTTTCGACAAAGCCATCACGCGATCCGCGAACCACTCTTTCCGTATCCGGCTCGGCAGGGCTTCTCCCTGGATAATTGCGGGCATCGATGAGTAGAGCTTTCTCTTCCTCCTCGATCAGAAATAATACGACGCCTGATAACATCTTATCAATTGCTTCATCAAAGGTATTGACGGTCTCCACCGACATATGGGTAGCATACCGTTCCAAAAAATGTTTAATGGTATTTGGAACCACTTCCTCGCGCTTCAGATCGCTCATGATATTCGCGATTATGGTCATTAAATTAGAATCAATCAAGCCATTAACATAGAAAAAAGCAACATCTTTCTCGGCAAAATTCATCTCGCGGCACTTCATATCATAGCTGATTTCCGATTGGATCCGCTCATTAAGAATCTTTTTATTCAATTCCAGTTTTTTGAAAAATTTCAATCCTTTTTTCTCCGCAAGACTTTCCTGTTGCTCTTCTTGGGCTTTCTTTTCTCTATTAGGAGCTTTCGTTGCCATAATAGCCGCTCCTTTCAAGAATAATTTCCACGGCCTTCGTTGTCACGGGAGCCCCATGGATAGAATGGTCCCGTCCATGCATTTTTCCGATATCCCCTACGCCGACCACGATAGGAACATTAAGCCTACTGAGTACATCAACGGTATCCCCGTCAATATGAGGCTTGTCTGTGTAATGCTCTTCTCCATCCTTGTCCACTGAATGGGTAGTCACCTGGCCATCTAAGTTCACACAGAGATCGACGTCAACTCCATCTACCATGGGAGTATTGGAAGCGACAGCGACTATGCCTAAAACATTAATTTCCGGATGGGTGGCGACAAATTCCAAAGCTCTCTCCCCATCACCCTCACTCCCATTTCCGTTATCATCAAACATTACGAGTACAGGATCGTACTTTGCTCTCATGACTTGTTCGACAATTTCCTCCCCTGTCAGCGGAGTGGGGTTTCCCCCTGACCTTGAAATACATCGGCCTCCGATATTTTGGGCAACAACCTCCACTGCTTTTTGCGCGACCTGGTCACCATCCGTTATGATAATAACGTCCCGTTTCGTTGGTTTCATCTGTATCACCCCTTCGGTTTAAACACGAGTGCTCCTAAGAAGCCAAATACAATAGCAGAAGAAATACCTGCACTGGGAACTTCAAAAATCCCTGTTACGATCCCGATTAACCCGTTTTTCTCAGCCTCCGCCCAGGCCCCATGGTAAAGGGCATGGCCAAAGCTTGTAATCGGCACGGTTGCCCCCGCCCCTGCAAAATCAATGAGCGGATCGTAAAGGCCCAATCCATCCAAGACGACACCAGCTATCACTAAAGTCGACATGACATGTGCGGGTGTCATCTTGGTGAGGTCCAGCATCAATTGACCGATGACGCAAATCAAGCCGCCGACTAAAAAAGCGATAAAGTATTCACTCATTGTCCATCACCCTTTCCATCACCACGCCATGGGCTATGCAAGGAATGGATTCGCCTTGCTGAAAGCTGACAGGACTGAATAAAGCTCCCGTGGCCACTACAAGGACACGGTTATACTTTCCGCTGCACAACCCATTCACAATATGGCTGTATGTAACAACAGCGCTAGAAGCACATCCACTCCCGCCGGAAAATACATCCTGATCCTGACGATATAGCATTATTCCGCAATCGCTGTAATGAGGCGTCATGTCATAGCCGAAATCCTTAAGCATATCTTTAAGGATCGCGTAGCCGACTTTGCCCAAATCGCCAGTCACAATCAGATCATAATCCTGTGGGGCTCGGCCCAGGTCGCCAAAGTGTGTAACGATGGTATCCGCAGCGGCGGGAGCCATCGCCGTTCCCATATCGAAAGGATCCTTTATCCCCATATCGGTTACTTTTCCGATGGTTGCATGGGTGATCCTCGGACCTTTATTTCCAATCCCAACTACCGAAGCACCAGCTCCCGTAACGGTCCATTGGGCATAAGGCGGTTTTTGTCCGCCATATTCTGTGGGATATCGAAATTGTCTCTCGGCAGTTGAATTATGACTGCTGCAACCCGTCAGCGCATACTTGGCAAAGCCTCCATCAACAAGGGCCGCAGCTAAAGCCAGCCCCTCCATGGAGGTGGAGCATGCCCCGAACAAGCCCAGTAAAGGCAAGCTAAGCCCGCGAGCGGTGTAATTGGCCGTAATAATCTGATTCAGCAAATCTCCAGCCAACATCACATCGATGTCCTCGCCCGTTAATCCGCTTTTTTTCAGGGCTACATTTGCAGCCTCACCCATCATTTTGCGCTCTGCTTTTTCCCATGAATCCTCATGGGCATAGTTATCTTCGTGAATAATATCGAATTCCTCTCCTAACGGGCCCTGCCCTTCCAAGGGCCCTGTAGCTACCCCGGAGCCAAGGATGCGGATATCTTTGCTGAACTGCCACGTCTGTCTGCTAACACGCGGTTGAATGTTCACGAAATATCCTCCTCCCATTCATTAGAACATAAGCATCCAAAGCTTCTTGACTAAAGCTATGAAAAACGCAGCCACGACACCAAACACGATGACAGATCCAGCTAGCTTAAACATATTTCCGCCTACGCCTAAAACCAATCCCTCGCTGCGATGCTCGATGGCAGCTGATGCCACGGAATTGGCGAATCCGGTAACGGGAACGGCAGAGCCAGCCCCTGCAAATTGACCCACGTTGTCATATACACCGAAGCCAGTTAGAAGAACCGCCAGAAAAATGAGGGTGGCAACCGTCGGATTCCCTGCATTTTGCTCCGTAAATCCAAAGAAATAAATGTAGAAGTTGGTAATGGCCTGCCCGAAGGCGCAGATTAAGCCTCCTACTGCAAAAGCTTTTAGACAGTTGTAAGCGACAGGTTTTTTCGGCTTATACCGCTCGGCCTGCTTGGTATAAGTTTCCTTTGACCATTTCCATGTATTCTTCTGTTTCAGTTCATTTCCAGCCATAGTAGTTAAACCTCGCTGATGGTAATATATCTTTGTATAACGTATCGTTCCCGATCCCGCCATCAGTATAAGCGTAAAAAAAAACCAAACCGAACAATTAGAGTTCGATTTGGTCCTTGATCATTTTTAAAATTTTCTTTTCCAGCCGGGAGACTTGCACTTGGGATATCCCCAGCCTTTCCGCCACTTCGGATTGGGTTTGATCCCGGAAGTAACGGAGGAATACAATCAGTCTTTCTCTCTCCGAAAGCTTATTAATGGCTTCCTTTAGAGCAATTTTATCAAACCATTTCCCTTCATCACTGTCGGAAATCTGATCCATTAGAGTAATAGGGTCACCATCATTTTCAAAAACCGTTTCATGAATGGAAGACGGGGCACGGTTCGCCTCCTGGGCAAAAACCACTTCTTCCGGTGTGACCCCGAGTTCATCGGCAATTTCTACAATGGTCGGGATTCTGCCAATCTTTTTAGATAAGTCATCTTTCGCCCTTCTTACTTTATTCGCCATTTCCTTTAGCGACCGGCTCACTTTCAATGTTCCATCGTCTCGCAGAAAGCGCTGAATCTCCCCGATGATCATAGGAACCGCATAGGTTGAAAACTTTACATCATAAGACAGATCAAATTTATCTACTGCCTTCAGCAAACCGATGCAACCGATCTGGAACAGATCATCTGCTTCATAACCGCGATTCAAGAAACGCTGAACCACTGACCATACTAGGCGGATATTGCAATTGACCAGTTTCTCGCGAGCTTCTTGATCCCCATTCTGACTTGCTTCTATTAGCCGCTTGACTTCTTCGTCGCTCAAATAGGGATGATTAGCGTTTCGTACGTCTGTCTCCATAGGCATATCTCCCTACTAGTTGCAAAGTGCTTGATTTTTTACTAGATTTTTCCTCATGGTAACTCTAGTTCCAATATTTTCTCCGGTCAGAATCTCTATCGAATCCATAAAATTCTCCATGATGGTAAAGCCCATGCCAGAACGCTCCAATTCAGGCTTCGTGGTGAAAAGAGGCTGTCTCGCCTCGTCCACATTCTGGATTCCAATACCCTTATCCTCAATCATAATTTCAATGTATTCCTCATTATACTGGGTTACGATCGTGACCAATTGATCCTCATTTTCATCATAACCGTGAATAATAGCATTCGTTACAGCCTCCGAAACGGCTGTTTTAATTTCTTCTAGCTCGTCCAAGGTAAGATTCAGCTTGGATACGAAAGCTGCCACCGCCACTCGCGCAAACCCTTCATTCTCACTCTTCGCCGCTAAGTCGATCTTCATGTAATTCTTATTTGTCATATTAGGCCACCCCCAATAGCTGAAGGGCTTCGCCTTCATTTTCTCTGATTTTAATAATCTTAAAGAGACCGGACAACTCAAATAAACGGTAAATCAAGGGGTTAATGGAACAAACGACCATCTCTCCGCCTCTTCCCGTGATTTGTTTGTATCTCCCTAAAATTACCCCAAGTCCAGAGCTGTCCATAAAGTGAAGGTGTTCCAAGCTGAGTACAATGTTTTGCACATTTCCCCTAAGGATCTTTTCCTCCATCTGCTGCCTTAATTTCTCAGCTGTATGATGGTCAAGCTCGCCGCGCAGGCGGACGATAAGCACATTCGATAAGACTTCAAGATCAACATGCAAACTCAATTCACTCACTCCTTGTAGATTCTGTCATATGCTAATCTTTCTACAAGGAGAAAGGCAATTCCTGCCAGTCGACAAAACTAGAAAAAAAGCGAGATGCCTTGTCGTCTGCTAAGGCATCTCAATGAAGCTACTCATGGATGAGAATTAGTCGTTTCGTTGCTCTCTTCATTAGCTGCCACCATGACGCCTTTTCCACAGATGCGTCTGCTACTAGGCTCAGCTTGGCGATCTCTTGCCCCTGCTTGCGAACCACCATTTCACCCAGAACATCTCCTTGCTGTATAGGAGCGACCACATCTTGCTTCACGGTTATTTCCTTTTCAAAATCCTCTGGCTTTTCTCCTTTTTTCGACAGGATGCCAAAGGGATGCGGGGCTATCAGATTTACCTTGTCTACTGAACCCTTATTTACTTCTACTTGGGTTACGACCTCGCCCTTCTTTACCAGTGGGAAAGATTGGTATTGAGAGAAGGCATAATCAAACATCTGAGTAATTTCCTTATTCCGTGTTTTGGAATCGGGTTCACCCATGACGACTGCAACTATGCGCATGTTGTCCCGTTTGGCCGTTGCCGTTAGGCAAAACTTAGCTTCTGATGTATAACCCGTTTTCAGCCCATCCGCTCCGGGATAGAACCGAACTAATTTATTGGTATTGACCAGCCAAAACGGCCGATTGGATTCTTTCCGCAAATAATCTTGGTATAAGCTTGTATACTTTGTTATTTCTTCATGCTTCAAAAGCTCTCTTGACATCATCGCAATATCATAGGCTGTCGAGAAGTGATTGGTGCTTGGCAGCCCATTAGTATTGGCAAAGTTCGTGTTTTTCAATCCGAGTTCTTTTACTTTTTGATTCATTTTGGAAACGAAGGCTTCTTCTGTACCGGCCAAATGTTCTGCCATCGCTACAGATGCGTCATTGCCGGAAGCTATCGCGATCCCCTTAAGCATCTCATCCACGCTCATCATCTCTCCGGGCTCCAAAAAGATTTGGGAACCTCCCATCGATGCGGCATATTCACTTGTTCTTACCTTGTCTGTCAGCTTTAATTCTCCACGATCAATCGCTTCCATGATGAGCAGCATCGTCATAACCTTGGTAATGCTGGCCGGGGGCAATTTTTCATGGGAGTTCTTCTCATAGATGACCGTTCCGGTATCAACTTCAATCAGAATTGCAGATTTTGCATTGGGAGCCAAGTCTATGGCAGATTCCTGCGCAAAGCTGGAAACGGGTAGTAGGCATAGCATCATGGCGATCAAAAGTGCAACCTTCTTTTGCATAATCTCCCTCCAAAAGTAGAATGAACAAAGATTAACCTCTATTTCAACTCATAGTCTGGTCATTTTTTTGGATAAATATACCATAGGGAGAAAAAAGAAAAAAGAAAGTCCTGCAGACAGAACTTTCTCTTATCTATCGTTATAAAGATGGCAAGCCGTAAAATGACCCGGCTTTACTTCTTTCCAGTTTGGCTCTTGCTTGGAACAAGTATCCATTACCTTCGGGCACCGAGTGCGGAAATGACAGCCGGATGGAGGATTCAGAGGGCTTGGCACATCGCCTTGCAAGAGGATTCGTTCCCGGCTTCGTCCCCATTTGGGGTCTGGAATGGGAATGGCCGACAATAAAGCTTCGGAATAGGGATGCAACGGTTTGAAATAGAGCTCCTCGCTTTCTGCCAATTCCACCATTTTGCCCAAATACATCACCGCTACCCTGTCACTGATATGCTTGACCATAGACAAATCATGAGCTATGAATAAATAGGTCAACCCCATTTTATTTTGAAGATCCTTCAGCAGGTTGACCACCTGTGCTTGAATCGATACATCAAGGGCTGAAATCGGCTCATCACATATAATGAGTTTCGGCTCAACGGCAAGCGCCCGGGCAATCCCGATACGCTGACGCTGACCGCCGCTGAACTCATGGGGAAATCGATTCATATGCTCCGGGTTTAGCCCTACTAATTTCAGGAGTTCATGGATGCGTTGTCTGCGTTTCTCTCCCTTCGCCAATCTATGAATATCTAACGGCTCCCCGATAATATCCCCAACCGTCATGCGAGGGTTAAGGGAGGCGTAAGGATCTTGAAAGATCATTTGCATTTCTTTGCGGATGGCTTTTAATTCTTTAGGGGATAGCTTTTGAATATCTTTTCCTTGAAACAGCACTTCTCCCTCGGTAGCATCATACAAGCGGAGGATGGTTCGGCCAGCTGTTGATTTTCCGCAACCCGACTCCCCAACAACTCCGAGGGTTTCCCCGCGATGAACGACAAAGTTCAGGTCGTTGACAGCTTTAACTACAGCCCCGCCCGCCTCAAAATACTTTTTCAGACCTTTGACTTCCAGTAAAACTTCCGCAGGTTTGGACATCCCTATTCACCCTCCTTCGCCATGGGATGGTTCAGCCAGCAAGCCGCTTTATGGGTATGGCTCATGTCCTCCATCTGAGGCTCTATTTGGGTGCAAATTTTCATTGTGTAATCACATCGCGCAGCAAAAGCGCATCCCTTTGGCGGATGCAAGAGATCTGGCGGCGTGCCATAAATGGGAACAAGCTCTTCATCTTTTTTCAGGTCCAGACGCGGAACAGACTTCAGCAAGCCCTTCGTATAGGGATGCATCGTGTTGTAAAAGATTTCATTCACTGTGCCGGTTTCGATCACTTGGCCTGCATACATGACTACCACCCGATCGCAGGTTTCAGCTACAACTCCCAAGTCATGGGTTATCAATATTATCGAAGTTCCGGTCTGGAGTTGGAGCTTTTTCATTAGATCCATGATCTGCGCCTGGATCGTCACATCCAACGCCGTGGTGGGCTCGTCCGCAATTAACAGCTTCGGCTGGCAGGCTAAAGCCATCGCAATCATCGCACGCTGGCGCATCCCTCCACTGAATTCATGCGGATATTGATCGAGTCGGACTTCAGGATTCGGGATGCCCACTAGACGGAGCATATCCATCGCTTGGATTCTGGCTTCCGATTTGGATTGGCCTTGATGCTTGACCAAGCCTTCCACGATTTGTGCCCCGATCGTCATCGTTGGATTTAAGGAAGTCATCGGATCCTGAAAAACCATCCCCATTTCCTTTCCTCTGACCTTTTGCATTTCTTTCTCCGATTTTTTTACTATATCTTCACCCTCAAAAAGGATTTGCCCTTGTTTGATCTGCCCTAGGGGCATTGGAATCAATTTCATGATCGTCTGGGCCGTCACAGACTTCCCGCAGCCGGATTCCCCTACAATGGCTAAGGACTCTCCTTTGCCTACATGGAAATTGGCACCGCGGACAGCTCTGACCTCACCAGCGTAGGTATGAAAGGAGACATGCAAGTCTTTAACTTCCAAGATCTTCTCCAACTTCCGTCCACCCCCAGGTTATTTGCGCAGACGAGGATCCAGCGCGTCACGCAAGCCATCTCCTAATACGTTAAAAGCAAGCATCGTGATACTGATGAAGACAGCTGGGAAGAATAACCGCCATGGATAATAACGCAAGGCCCCTAACCCATCGCTTGCCATGGTCCCCCAGCTCGCGATCGGCGCTTGGACACCCAATCCCAAAAAGCTCAAGAAAGCTTCTGTAAAAATGGCGCTAGGAACCGTCAGTGTCATGGTCACAATGATGGGCCCCATCGCGTTGGGAATCACATGCTTGAATAGAATACGGGATTCACTGGCCCCAAGGGAACGGGCTGCCAGTACATACTCCTGTTCTTTAAATTGAAGGATTTGTCCGCGTACAATGCGAGCCATCCCTATCCATCCTGTAATGGTCATGGCCGCAATAATCGTAAGTAAGCCTTGCTCCATTACAACCATAAGCATGATTACGACAAGCAAATACGGAAGGCCATTGAGGATATCGGCAAAGCGCATCATCAACTCATCCGCTTTACCGCCTTTAAAACCTGCAATCCCCCCCCAAATAACTCCTATGACCAGGTCAATCAGGGCGGCTGCAATCCCGATAAACAAGGAGATACGAGCACCATACCATACACGAGTAAACATATCGCGCCCCAAATCATCTGTACCAAACCAGTATATTGCATTTGGAGCCAAGTTTTTGAGTTTTAAGTTTGTATCATAATAGGTAAAGCCATTGATCATCGGGCCAATGGCAGCCATAATGCTCAAGATGACTAAACTCCACAAGCCTGCCATCGCCAGTTTATTTGCTTTAAGGCGTCTCCAGGCATCTTGCCAGAAGGAAAGGCTGGGACGGGATATTTCTTCTGCCTTGCTCCAATCTTTTTCAATCGGCTGAAACAAATCCTTGGTCAATTTCATTGGCTGGGACAAGTTCTATTTCCCCTTCCCGGAGAGTTTAATTCTTGGGTCTATGATTCCATAGGCAATATCCACCAATAGAATCATGAGCATTAGATTAACACTATAAAATACGGTCGTACCCATAATCACCGTATAATCCCGGTTACCGATACTTGTTACAAAATGGCTTCCGAGGCCCGGAATCCCAAAAATTCTCTCAATGACGAAAGTCCCCGTCAAAATTCCTGCGGACAGAGGGCCCAAGTACGTAATTACAGGCATCAGAGCATTTCGCAGTGCGTGCCGGAACGTCGTGGTAAACTTACTCATTCCTTTTGCTTTCGCTGTTTTAATATAATCCTGTGACAATACCTCTAGCATATTAGAACGGGTTAATCTTGCAATAAATGCCATGGGGAGTGCCGCCAATGCGAATGCCGGAAGGACTACTTGCTCCAATGATCCCCATCTGGCCACAGGAAACCAGCCTAGCTTAATAGCGAAGATATACTGTGAACAGGTGGCCAGAATAAAGCTAGGTACGGAAATCCCAAGTACGGCAACGAGCATTGCCGCATAATCCTGCCACTTGTTGTGATAGAGTGCCGCAATGACTCCTAATAGCAAACCCAAACTAATAGCTATCAGTAAAGCAGATAAACCAAGCGTGAAGGAAACGGGGAAACCATCGTTTATTATTTCGTTTACTGTTCTAGCCTTATATTTGAATGATGGCCCTAAATCCCAGGTTGCTACGGATCCAAGATATTTTACATACTGGATCTGAAGCGGATCATTCAGTCCATAGTGCTCCCTCATAGACTCCATAATTTCCTTTGGAACAGCTTTCTCCGAAGTGAACGGATCACCTGGTATCGCTTTCATCAAAAGGAACGTCGCACTGACAATCAGGAACAAAGAAATAAAGAAGAAAATTAAGCGTCTGAATAGGTAGCTTGCCACCCATTAACACCTCCGACAATAAGCAAGGTATATGGCGAGTCATCAAACGGGATGACTCCGCAACATATACCTTTACATGTTTCGTTAACTTATCATGCTTGAATCCAGAAAGCAACTTAATCGTTACCAGCATCTACTCAATATAGGCATATTTGTAATCCACATCACCAAGTCCATGAAGAAGAACGCCTTTTACTTTTTCGTCCTTTACATAAGATCTGGTATAAAAATAGATAGGCATGATGGGCATTTCATCCATTAAGATCTGCTCTGCTTGCCCAAGGATCTGCTTACGTTTCTCAAGGTCTGTTTGCAAGGCTGACTCGTTGAGTAAACGTTGGAATTCAGTATTTTCCCAAAGCGTATCGTTGTTTCCGCCATATTTATCTTTAAATAGCTCCAAGAAGTTGATCGGGTCGTTAAAGTCGCCAAACCAGCCCATGCGGCCAATTTGATAATTTCCATTGTCCTGCTCATCTATTAATACCTGCCACTCTAAGCTGTGAAGCTTGACATCCACGCCTAAAGCTTGCTTCCATTGGTCCTGAATCGCTTCAGCAATCTTTTGGTGTCCTTCACCGGTATTATAGCTGAGCGTAATATCCAACTCTTCCTTCGTTACGCCTAGCTCCGCTAAACCTTCTTGCAATAATTGCTTCGCCCCTTCGACATCATGATCCTCGAAATAGCCGCCTTCACCTACGGCCATCGTTGGGGGTACAACTCCCATGGCAGGAATTTGGTCCGCTTGGGTCACATTCTCTATAATCGCTTGACGGTCAAGGGCATAGGCAAATGCTTTACGTACTTTTGCATTATTGAAGGGTACCCTTTCCGTCTGGAACTTATACCAATACGTGCCGGCAATGGGATAGACATGAAGTCTTCCTTGGTCTCTCAGCGCAGGGATCGCATCGATAGGCAGGTCGGCTGTAGGTGCACCTGCCCAATCCAGCTCTCCATTCTCATACATGTTAAAGGATGTCACGTTGTCTTCAATCATGGCAAATGTAATTCGCTCGAGCTGAACTTTTTCTGTATCCCAATACTGGTCGTTTCTGACCATTTCAAGCATGTTGTGATGCTCCCACTTGGCTAATTTGAAAGGCCCATTGGATACATACTTTTCTGTTGCATTTCTCGCCCAATCTTTGTTAGCCTCTACGATCTTTTGATTGACTGGCATATAGGTATAAAACGCTGTCAATTCCAGGAAGTATGGAATCGGGTTCTCCAGTTCAACTACCAGTGTTCGATCGTCAACAGCCTTGATCCCCACTCCAGTCCCATCCTTAATCTCACCCTTGTTGAATTTCTCTGCATTCTTGATGACATACAGCTGGTAGGCATAATTAGCTGCGGTTTCAGGCATTAGAATACGCCTCCAGGCATATTCAAAGTCATAACTGGTAACAGGGTCGCCGTTTGACCACTTGGCATTTTTTCGGATGGTAAAGGTATAGGTTCTCAAGTCATGGGATACCTCAATATTCTCCGCTGCAGCTTCGTGGGGAACTCCATCTTCCCCCACTCGAGTAAGGCCCTCAAACATTTGGCGAATCAATGTACCAGAAGCGCTATCCTTCGCGAGACCAGGGTCAAGCGTAGGCGGCTCACTGTCGATGTTAAGGCGAAGCACTTGATCTCCCTTATCTTCCTTCTTAACCGCAAGTTCAGCACGCTTATCTGTTATTGGCATAGCCGGTCCGCCACCACAAGCGGTGAGCAGCAGGCTGGAAAGTATAACAGCAGACAGTTTAAAAAGCCCCTGTTTCTTCAAGAAACTAACCTCCCCCATGACTTTTTCTTTATTTCAAACAACTAGTCGAGAAGGTAGTCTTCGAAGTCTTCTGGCATTTTGAGCCCTCACGCCCAAATACGATTATATCATTTTTAATGGTATTTTCTACAATTTTTGCAAGAAATTTGTCATACGCTGCGAAAAATAAAAAGCTGTTCCCCAAAAGTCGGTTTTTCCGACCTTCAGGGACAGCCTTATCATTTATATCTTCTCTATAATTCCTTGGACTAGCCCTAAGAACTTTTCCTTTGCTTTTTCAGCTGTTTCCATAACCTCCCCGTGAGACAAAGGCTGTGGCAAGATCCCCGCAGCCATATTGCTTATGCAAGAGATTCCCAGCACCATCATCCCGCTATGGCGCGCGACGATTACTTCAGGGACCGTTGACATTCCTACCGCATCAGCCCCTATGGAACGCAGCATGCGTATCTCCGCAGGCGTCTCATAGCTTGGTCCAGTCAATCCGGCATATACTCCTCGTCTCAAGGGGATTCCCTGTTCCGCTGCCGCTTGTTCTGCTAAACCGATCAATTCTTTGGAATACGCTTCGGACATGTCAGGGAACCGCACTCCTAGGCGATCATCATTCGCTCCAATGAGAGGATTTCTCCCTGTCATATTCAGATGATCCTCAATGATCATCAAGTCCCCCGGTTCAAAGCTTGTGTTTACGCCTCCGGCAGCATTCGTTACGATAATTTTTTTCACGCCAATGGCGGCCATTACACGGACGGGAAAAGTTACAGTATCTAAGGAATATCCCTCATAAAAGTGGAACCTCCCCTGCATGGCTACGACATTCTTTCCCCTCAATTGGCCAACGACTAATTGGCCTTTATGGCCCTCCACGGTCGAAGCGGGAAAATGAGGAATTTCATGGTAAGGGATAGCCTTTGGGCTGGTGATTTCCTCTGCCAATACTCCAAGGCCAGAGCCAAGGATCAAGCCGATCTCCGGAACCGCATCAAGTTTGGCACTGATATATTCCTTTGTCTCCTGGATCTGTTCAAAATTTAGCATCCTACAATCCCCCTATGTCCTTTAGAAAACTCGTGCCGATCTCCGGCGCGTTCACCTCGAAATTCTCTGCTACTGTAGCTCCAATATCCGCAAAGGTCTCTCGTACCCCTAAATTTCCCCCCTGAGTAAGACCTGCATGATAGACAAGTAAAGGGACATACTCCCTCGTGTGATCTGTACCATGGTGAATGGGGTCATTGCCATGATCCGCAGTCAGGATCAATAGGTCTTTTTCTCGCAGCTTGCTTTGGATTTCTGGCAATCGAGCATCAAAGTCTACTAGGGCCTGGCCATATCCGATAGGATCTCTGCGATGACCAAACAAGGCATCGAAGTCCACGAGATTAAGAAAGGCAAGTCCCTTGAAATCACGGTCCATCACTTCTAGGAGCTTATTCACGCCATCCATATTGTCCTTGGTTTTAACAGAATCGCTTACCCCTTCGCCAGCATAAATATCGGAGATTTTTCCTATGGCGATAGAATCATATCCGGCGTCCACCAAATGATTCATCACGGTTTTTCCAGGCGGCTTTAAGGAATAATCCTTGCGATTTGCTGTTCTCGAGAATTGGCCGGGACTCCCGATAAAAGGCCGAGCGATTACTCTCAGCACCGGATATTCACTTTGCTCTAGCGTAAGCTCCCTGGCTGCTTCACAAATTCGATAGAGTTCATCAAGAGGAACCACCTCTTCATGGGCAGCAATCTGAAAAACAGAATCAGCTGAAGTATAGACAATAACATCTCCTGTTTTTATATGCTCTTCTCCTAGTTCAGCGATAATCTCCGTTCCTGATGCGGGTTTGTTCCCTAGCACCCCTCGGCCAATGCGCTTAGAAAAGGTCTCGATGAGTTCTTTAGGAAATCCCTCTGGGTATGTATTAAAGGGAGTAGAAACCTTAAGTCCCATTATCTCCCAATGCCCGGTGCTCGTATCCTTTCCCACAGAGACCTCGGCCATCTTTCCATAATGGGCTTTCGTTTCCGATGGCGCTTCGACTCCTTGAAGAGCCTCGATATTCCCCAATCCGAGGGCCTGCATATGAGGAATGTTCAGCCCATTCATTTTTTCAGCAATATGCCCCAAGGTATGGGCTCCCTTATCCCCAAACTTATCGGCGTCGGGGAGTTCACCAATCCCTACACTATCTAAAACAATTAGAAAAATACGATCAAATTTCATGTTTACCCCCTGAACGAATCTCATTTTGCTTTTTTATTTTTCCCAACCTATTCCTATTTTACCAATGACACTAGAAACTTGGCCGACGCCAAGCTTTCGTTCTGCGTCTCCAGGCTTTCCTCGTGCTGTTCAAATAATCTAACGAAGTTTTAATTCTGACAGGACAAAAAAACGCTCGTTTTCGATCCATAGTTGTATCGAAAGAGCGATGGATTAAGCCCTAGGATGTGCCTTTGAATAAACTTCCCTTAGCTTTGGCTTCGTCACTTGTGTATAAATCTGCGTAGTAGAAATATCGGCATGACCAAGCATTTCTTGGACCGAACGCAGGTCGGCTCCGTTCTCGAGCAAATGGGCGGCAAAGGAATGCCGAAGCGTATGCGGGGTAATGTCCTTGCTGATCTTTGCCTTCTCCGCGTATTTCTTAATCAATTTCCAGAATCCTTGCCTAGACAGCCGGTTCCCATGCTGATTCAGGAAAAGGGCTTGTTCTTCCTCATTTTTTGCAAAGCCTGGACGACCCTTCTGCAAGTAGCTGCCCAATGTTTCGATGGCATATTTCCCAAGGGGGACAATCCGTTCACGGCTCTTATTTATGCACTTCACATAACCAAGCTCAAGATTAACCTCTTCTACGTCAACAGAAAGCATTTCTGACACTTTAGCCCCGGAAGCATAAAGAAGCTCTAGCATCGCCTTATCCCTTAATCCAGCCGGATCCTCAAGGACTGGAGAACTCATTAGGCGTTCAACCTCATCGATGGTCAAGATCTTGGGAAGTCTCTTTTCTACTTTTGGGGATTCAAGATGAATCGTCGGGTCTTTATGTAAGACTTGTTCTCTTAGCAAGTAGGAATAAAAGGATCGTATGGATGCCAAATGACGGGATATCGTCGAAGCCGCTCGGCCTTTCTCCTTTAAATAGTAAAGAAATTGAGTCAGGTCATCTTCGTTTGCATTTTTCAAGTCAGAAACATGTTTGGATTCCAAGAAGTATAAATAAATAAGCAGATCCCTTCGGTAAGAGTCTATGGAATTCTTAGCAAGTCCCTTTTCTGTTTGAAGGTATTCCATAAACTGATTCAACCATGTTTCCATTGGGTTTCTCCTTTATTGCAACAATTTCTCCATAATGTTATTCCACTTCCTTTATTTATTTTCCTGCCTTATCTGCGAAATTTCATTCTCCATACCAATAAAACAACTTGAGCCTTTCTATGGCGCCGCTCTCGGAAGAAGGGTAGAAATGCTCCTCAACCTTCATAACCTTTAGGGCTCTGCCTTCTGGTTTACGATACGGATTGCTCGGCTTGATCACGTCAGAAAAAAATGAAATGACACTGAAAAATATGAAGGTGGTTACAGCAAAGATAATAATAAGTCGAATTCCTTCAAACAATCTTCTGAATGAAATAAACATCTTCCCACCGCCCAATCCCTTTCGGACAAGATTAATTCATCTTTATTCCTATTATGGGCGTAATATACATATCGAAACCTTGAAATTAGAAGTTTGGGATTCAAAGTTCCTCAAAAAAAAAAAAAAAAGAAATCGAAATTCGATTTCTCCTTCGAGTTATTCCGCTTCCCCATGACAACGGTGGCACACGCCATGAAAGGTCAGACGATGATCCGTTATCTTGAAATTAAAATCGCGTTCTACAATATTCTCTACGTCGTCTAGCAGGTCATCCTCAATTTCATCAACCGTACCGCACTGAACGCAGATGAGGTGGTGATGATGGTGGGCTTGATTCTCTGCGCGGAATTCATACCTAGCTACTCCATCGCCGAAATTTATCTTGTGAATCACTTTAAGTTCACTGAGCAATTCCAATGTGCGGTATACTGTAGCTAATCCGATCTCAGGTGCTTTCTCTTTTACTAACAAGTAGACATCTTCTGCGCTGAGGTGATCTTCCTCATTCTCCAGAAGAACTTTGACCGTGGCTTCCCGCTGAGGCGTCAGTTTGTAGCCATGTGAATGCAATTGTTGTTTGATCCGGTCTATTCTTTCTTCCACGTCTATTCCTCCCCGCACCTTGAACGCCATAGTATCTTTGTTCGGTCATGGCACTCCGATCTCACTTCATCCATTATAGAAGAGGCAGACAAAAGAAGTCAAATACGAAATTGCACTGAGGCAACACTTTATACACCCATGACATTAACAACAATTTGCTTCATTAGTTGAGGAGAGACATAGGCTTCAAACATAGAGCATACCGCAAGAAGCGCTCCCATAAAAACAATAAGCAGGGAATACCGGAGGAAATGATGGTAGATCGGCTCCCCTCTTCGAAGAAAGCGAGAACGTATGAGGCGAAGGGAGAAAGAAATGCCCGCCGTACCTACAATAATAATGGCAGGTATAGCGATGAGGTTTTGCGGCAGGACGGACAGTCCTGCAAGCATCATGCCATTCCAGCTCCATTGATTGACCAGAAACCCAACGGTGAAGCCAATGACAAGCCCTTTAAGGAACACCATGACGAGAATGACCGGTAGCCCTATAATCGAAAGTCCAAGAATCCACATAAAGCCGATATACTTAAGGTGGTCTCCCAAAGAATGCTGGAAAGCCATTCTCGCGTTGCTTTCCACCCCTTCATTCATCACTTGAAAAAACTGGCCAAGATACCCCGACAGTTCCTGCTTCTGAGCGAGGGAAAGAGAATTTACAATAACGGCGCCAAAGCTGACACCCATCGTGAAGAGAACTATGATGAACAGGTAAAGCGAAATATTTTCCTTAAGATGCAATTGTATAGTTTGTCCAAATTTACTTTGCCTCATCCCGGTCCCTCCAAAACTCCGCTTATCTGTTGGTCATACTTCACTTTATGCGGGGAGGGGATCAGATATGAGTGTATTTCTTATGTTGGCAGGATCTTGCCGTAACGGCCTCCCCCACCTTCCTCCATCGCCATTTCTCCCATGCGGTTGGTTAGAATGAGACGGGAAATCGGTTCTCCTACAATGGATGCAAGCTGCTCTTGATCCGCTTCGTGCAGGACGTTCATTTCGGTTTTGAAGTGACGCAGCAAATCCTGAATCTTCTTGGGTCCAAGGCCCGGAATGAACTCCAGCGGAACCTGATGGATATATGGCGGGCGGTGATCTGGATGAATGGGCTCTTTTCGATCAGCGATATCCATCAGACGGTTATAGACCCCTCGGATGAGTTGGTGATGACCGCAGTAAGGACAGCGCCCCTCCGCGCCTTCCCGGACCAGTTCGTCACAGGAGGCACAGCGGGTGAGATGGTACTTCCCCAGTTTAGGGTGCAATCCATAATTAGCAGTTATTTTCCGTCCCTCTTCCCTCCATAGCACCTTGCGCAGCTCATCGAAGCTGCATTCCCCCATTCGCATTTTTTGATACTCCCGGGCAATTTTAGCCAGAGAATGGGCATCTGAATTTGTCACAAAAGTTTTGTCAGCAAGCTCACCTAAACAATCTGCCATGTCCGTATCCGAACTCAAACCCAACTCCACGGCCGGTACCAGAGAAGCATCCATGAATTGATGCAACGAAGGCCCACAGTTTCCATAGACGCTCTTGAAAGGGGTAAACACATGAGCTGGGATCAGAATCCCCTTTCCTTCTGTCACTCGCTCCTGCAGCTCCTCCATCGTAGCATAGGCCCGCTGGGTACTTAATTGAATATTCTTTACCCGTTGGGAAAGCCAGCTGGAAAAAGATTTCATTTCCGCTACGGTCGGCAAATAAACAAGGAAGTGGGCGGTTCCCCCGACTTGTTCAAATCGCAGTTCCACTTCACTCCCCAAAATAACGACCGTGTTTTTATACTTCAGCCCGCCCCCAGGAAGCTCTTGCACTTGACCGGAAAGAATGAGTTCATCCATTTCCTCCAGCACTTCAGGGGAGTGCATGTCAATGATCCCGATCATGTCAAGCCCTTTTCTCTCCGAGGCTTCTTCTATAATCCTTGAAAAGGTCAGCGTACGGGATGCTGTGATCTTTACCGCCTTCCCCTTATAGGTTCGGCCAATGTGAATATGGAGGTCAGCGAAAAATTCTTTCATTGCTCCTGCCTCTTCAATTGGGCATTTTCCCAATAGTAGACCGCGAATACCGTTTTGGCATCGATAATGTCTCCGCTTTGGATATACTGGAACGCCTCTTCTAGCGTCACCTCGACCAAATCGACAAATTCATCCTGATCGGGTTGGGCAACACCTGCCTGTATGCCCTGAGCCTCATAGATATGGATAATCTCATCGGCGAATCCAGGCGAGGTATAGAAAGAGGAAACAAATTTCATTTCACTGGCCCTATAACCGGTTTCCTCGATTAATTCCCTCTTGGCGCATGCCAACGGTTCTTCGCCCTTTTCCAGTTTTCCTGCAGGGATCTCCAAGATGGTTTTCTCTAAGGGCTTGCGAAATTGCCTGACCATGATTATTCGATTTTCCGGCGTCACCGCGATGACCGCAACTGCACCAGGATGTTTCACGATCTCTCGCTTAGATAAGTTTCCATTGGGAAGCTCGACTTCGTCTACCTGAAGCGTAATGACCTTCCCTTCAAAAATGAGATCGCTCTTGATTGTTTTTTCATGGAATTTGCTCAAACTTACTTCCTCCCTGTGTTCTAGCTTGTCCTTCGCTTTCATATGCTCTTACAAAAATGAAGGAGGAGCCGGATAATGAAAATCTATTATAATACTAATACAATCCGTGCGACAGGAAAAGTATGGGAGATTCGAGCCAAGCTCAAGGAGTGGTCGAATCTTTCCATAACGCTCCAAGAGCTGCTGAATCAAAAAGGCCATCAGCCTTGCCGCAAGCCATGAAATGGGCGTAATCAGCCGCAATGGCAACCGATTCATAAAACAAAGGATCTTCCCGAAAGCTTCTCCCCATGGTTGTAATGGACTCTGGGTAACGGCTTAGTATATCTTCCAGGTTTCCAAGCCATTCTTTTTTTCCAGGAACCCATCTATGAAAAGAAGAAGGGACAGTTGCTTTCCGCGCAACCTCTTCCAAGACCGGAATCGTAACCGGGACTAAGGTGTGTTCCAGCACAGTGAAGGTATGATGGCTAATGTCCTGATGCCTGCTGCGCGTGTCTGCTCCACTCAATCTTGGAATCAGAATGGGGTTTCCGTGCAAGGATGCTGCGGCATGCAAAAGCTCCACTTGTTCCATACCGGTAAAACCCAACGGAGTCCCAGTTCCAACAATCCCCGGTCCCATAATCACAATAGCAAGGTCCGCCTTAATAATATGTTTAGCAGCTAAAAGACCCGTATAAATGTTTACAGCTTCGAAGTCTCCCCCGAAGGAATGACCGACTGTGACGGTTCCCGCAAGCCACTCCTTTTCTTTTAAATGCTGCACATGCCTGCTAAAGGACATCGGAAGAGAGGCTTTGTCTGTCATGATATAGGCAATTTGCAGGGCCGGATTTATTTGTTTAATATATGTAACTGCTATAGGGAGCATACTATGAAGCTCACCGACCAGGACAGTCATTCCCTCAAGGGACCGATGGCGGTGAAATTCAATGTGAAATGGGCTATTTTGCTCTTCACAGGAACCTGTGGCAATCTGGAAAGGCGTATACCTCAGCTTCATAATATGGCGGTCCCCGCGTATCGCCCGGTCCTCGGTCCTGCCGTCAGCATGCATGACAAAATGATATCCTCCCGTGCCTAACCCAAGCCTTACAGCGGTCGTATTCAGTGTAACCCGTTGACCAACTCCGACTTTTCCTGTAAAGACAGGATAATTGATGGCTTTCTCTTTTTTTTCCAGGATGTCTACCTCAATCTCCTGAATATCTTCCCTTTCGCGAATAATGGCGGTTACAACACCATGAACAGTCTGTATCATCTCTTTCCTCCGGTCATAAGGCCTTTTCATTTGGGGAACATTGAAATTAATGTCTCTAAATGGAGGTTATGAGCGCATGGCCCAACACATTCTCACAAATTTCACCTCACCCGAAGAAGCAGAGCGGGCAAAAGATTATTTGATCAGCGCTGGATTTGAAAACATTTCGGTTACTGGTTCTCAAGTAGAGGTCTCGGCTCTTGATGAAAATTGGATTGCCGCTTATGAGATTCTCAACGGTTTAGGGGGCAGCTTTGAGGAGGAAGGACTGCCGCAGGGCTTTGAAGAAAACTATCGATTAAATGCAGAGGATGATTCGCCTATCCCAGAGCAAGACCTAGAGATGGTGGATCCCGAAGCCTATATCGATCAGAACTTGGGCTATGGTGATTATGAAATCGTTGAACCCTATATCCTTCACGACTTCGCGCAAATGACAGAGAGGGAAGATTAATCTTCCCTCTCTTGTTATTTTTCCAATGCGGTCTGAACTAAGGCCACGACCAGTTCAGCTGCTTTATTCAATTCTTCAATCGGCATTCTTTCATCGGTGGTATGGATTTCCTCATAGCCGATGGCCATATTGACGGTTGGAATGCCAAACCCCGCTACTACATTCGCATCACTTCCGCCGCCGCTGGAAAGCAACCGAGGCTCGCGCCCCACTTTCCTCACCGCTTCCATGGCCTTCTGGGTCACCAAGTCCTCCTCGCCAAACTTAAAGCCGGGGTACATCACTTCAACCTCTACATCGATCCGGGTGTGGAATTCTTCTGCGGCTTCGGCGAAGGCTTTTTTCATTTTTTCTACTTGCGCCTCCATCTTTTCCGGAACGATGCTGCGGGCTTCCGCTAAAATATCCACACGGGGGCAAACAATATTCGTCGCTTGGCCGCCTTCGATGATCCCGATGTTCGCAGTGGTCTCCTCATCGATTCGCCCCAACGGCATCCGCATAATCGCCCGGCTCGCAACTTGGATCGCGCTTATTCCGCTTTCCGGATTGACTCCCGCATGAGCAGCCTTTCCATGGACAACCGCCTTGATCTTGGCTTGGGTTGGGGCAGCCACAATAATATCTCCCACTTTTCCATTGCTGTCTAGAGCAAAGCCATAGTCCGCTTGCAGCATAGAAGAATCAAAAGCTTTCGCTCCCACTAACCCCGATTCTTCCCCAACGGTGATAAATAAACGGATCGTTCCATGCGGGGCATTCTGCTCCTGCAACGTTCGGAGCCCTTCAAGTATAGCGGCAATGCCAGCCTTATCGTCACTGCCGAGGATTGTCGTGCCATCGGATACGACGTACCCGTCCTTCACACTGGGCTTAATCCCCTTTCCAGGCGTTACCGTATCCATATGGCAAGTGAAGTAAATCGTGGGCGCCTCTGCATTCCCAGCTAGCGTGGCTACCAGGTTTCCGGCCCCGTGACCCGTGACCTTCGCCGTGTCATCCTCAATTACTTCTAAGCCGAGCTCAGTTAGCTTCTCTTTCAGCACATCACAGATTTGCCGCTCGTTTTTCGTTTCGCTATCAATTTGGACGAGCTCCATGAATTCCTGAAGCAATCTTTCCTGGTTGATCAATATGTATCCCCCCTTAGGCTTTGCATATTTAAATTATAGCTGTCATTCAGCTTAATTTCCATTTTCTGTCCTATTCCTCATGAGAATCCTTGGATTGCGGCTGGCAAAGCTCAAGCAATACGCCATTCGTGGATTTCGGATGCAGGAAGGCAACCAGATTTCCATGTGCCCCTTGCTTCGGAACCTCATGGATGAGTTTAATTCCTTTTTCCTTGAGATAACCTAGCCGATCCACCGAATCATCGACTTGCAGTGCAATATGGTGTATGCCCTCTCCCTTCTTCTCGATGAATTGGGCAATCGGGCTTTCCGGGCTTGTAGCTTCCAGCAGCTCCAGATGGGTTTCTCCAATCTCCAGAAAAGCCACGCGGACCATTTCACTTTCTACCGTTTCGTACCCGAGCAATTTTAAGCCGAGCAGTTCGGTATAAAACTTAACCGATTCCTCTAAATTTCTCACGGCAATTCCAATGTGTTCAATTTGCTTTGGCGGTTTTGCTTGCATTACTCTTGCTCCCTTCGCATTTATTTATCTGTATAGTGTACAATCAAGATAAATTATTCTAGACTTGTTTGGAAATTCCTTCATCTTTTAAGCTGGTTTCCTTTGGTTTACAGTTTGCATAAAAACATACTATAATAGTATTCTAGGTTGGCAATAAACGAAAAATAGGTGTTGCTTACATGCCCAAATCACGTGGGATCCCTGATTTTCTACTGTTCTTTATGACCCTAGCTCTAGTCGGTTTCGGCATCTTAATGGTGTTTAGTGCCAGCTACATTCTTGCCTATAACGACCCCAATTATAGTGACAGCCTCTTCTTTGTGAAAAGGCAGGTCATGTGGGCGATTATCGGATTAATAGCGATGCTGGTCACGATGAACATCCCCTATACGTTTTACAAAAAGAACTTTCCAACAATCGTGATTCTGTCTTTTTGTTTGCTTTTTCTTGTCTATTCTCCCTTTGGGGTTTCCATTAACGGAGCTCGCAGCTGGGTTCGGATTGGATCCTTTCAATTTCAGCCTGCTGAGTTTGCTAAACTTGGCTTGATCATTTATTTGGCGGGTTTGATCGCTAAGAAAGGGGACAAGTTCCGCACCTGGAAAAAAGGGCTGGTCCCAGCTCTTGTCGTGAGCGGTACCTTCTTTGTCGCGATCGCCGAACATGATTTCGGTGGAGGGTTTATCCTGTTTGCCAGTGCCCTGGCTGTCATTTTTGCCGGTGGGGCCCATCTGAAGCAATTGGCCATGCTATGCATTCCCGTCGCTCTAGCGGGCATAGTTCTAGTGGCTACGACACCCTATCGCCTCTTAAGGATCACGACGTTTTTAGACCCCTGGAATGATGGAATGAACGGATTAGGAAATGGCTTTCAGCTGATCCAATCCCTTTACGCCATCGCTCATGGATCATACTATGGGGTAGGCTTTGGGAAAAGCATCCAAAAGTATCTCTATCTTCCTTATCCGCAAACCGATTTTATTTTTGCCGTCATGGCGGAGGAATTCGGTTTGGTTGGATGCTTCGTTTTTCTATTATTCTTCATCTTGTTTCTGTGGCGCATTATCCATATTACGCTGAAGTGCCAGGACACCTTTGCCCAGCTCGTCGGAATCGGAGTCGTGAGCATGATCTCCATCCAGACCTTTATAAATATAGGCGGGGTTACAGGCATCATTCCGATTACAGGGGTTACCCTTCCTTTCATTAGCTATGGAGGAACCTCCCTATTGATCTGTATGATCAGTATGGGTATTATCCTGAGCATCTCAAGGGAAATATCAAAAAAATCGGCGGATTCTAAGCCCTCATCGAAGGGGCTTCCTATAGGAGGGTAAACTGCATGATTCCAAAAAAATATACGAAAATGGTCGTTTACTTAATCATCGCAACGATGCTGCTATCCACCTTAATCATGGGGGTTGGGTTCTTTTATTAAGAGGGGTTGCTGGAGAAAATCCGGTAATTTTACGAAATGTACGAAAAAAAACGGGTTTTACTAAAGTAACCGGAGAAAGTCCGCTTATTTTACCCTTTTTCTTTAAAAATAGGGAAATAAGCGGAGAATCTCCGGTTATTTTTATGAGCAAGACCAATCCCCTATTAATAAATCTTTGTCTCCGGCCCGTACCCTTCCATTCTTCTCTTTACACTTTGCAGGAATTTCCCGCAAATCAACCCGTCTAGAATTCGATGATCCAATGACAAGCATAAATTCACCATATCACGGATAGCGATCATATTGTCATCGACAACGACAGGTCTTTTCACGATGCTTTCCATGCTTAAGATCGCTGCCTGCGGCGGATTGATGATTGGGGCGGAAAGGACAGAGCCAAAGGAACCTGTGTTATTGCACGTAAATGTCCCACCCGTCAAATCATCTAAGGTTAGCTTCCCTTGCCTGCTCTTTCGGGCTAGTTCATCGATGGATTTTGCGATTCCATAGATGCTTTTTTGGTCCGCATCCTTAATGACGGGTACATATAAAGCGTCGTCTGTAGCCACCGCTATGGAGATATGGATACCTTTCTTCAGAATGATCTTATCCCCAGCCCATTGAGAATTGATCATTGGAAACTCTTTTAGAGATTCGACAACAGCCTTGATCAAAAAGGGCAGAAAGGTAAGGTTGAATCCCTCTCTTTTCTTAAACTCTTCTTTCAACTGATTCCGTAGTCGAACTAAGCTTGAAACATCGCATTCCACCATGGTCCAGGCATGCGGAGCTTCATGTTTGCTTTCTACCATGCGGGCAGCAATGGTACGGCGCACACCCGATACAGGGATCACTTGGTCTTCACCCGATACAGGGACTTGAGCTGCTGGTTCTCGGGTTATTAAGGCCGAATCAGACAGATCAGACGATTCTGCCTGGGGCTTCGCAGCCTCTGAAGAAATCGACTCTACGGACACGGATTCACTCTGACCACCGTCTTCAATCACCCTCAATACATCCTTGCGCGTAATGCGTCCGCCAGCCCCCGTTCCTGTCACTCGGGATAAATCCACTTTATTCTCTTGGGCTAACTTAAGCACAGCAGGGGAATACCGCTGTTTCATAGAACTGGCTGTTACTTCCGTCTGAACCTGAGTCACCTTAACCAGGTCACTTCCCTCTGCCGCAATATAGCAAATCAGCGTCCCAACCGCTACCGTTTCTCCTTCAGCAATTACAATTTCCGTTATCGTGCCACTTAAGGCAGAGGGAACCTCTGCATTTACTTTATCCGTATTGACTTCACAGATCGGCTCATATTTTTTCACTTTATCCCCTACTTTAACGAGCCACTTCGAGATCGTCCCTTCCGTGACGCTCTCCCCGAGCTGGGGCATGAGTACTTGCTCTGCCATATGGACCTCCTTGTCAAATTAGAATTCCGCTAACTCCTTCATGGCTTGGTACACTTTGTCTGGATTCAGCATGAAAAACTTTTCCATAGGAGGACTATATGGCATAGCTGGAACATCGGGCCCGCAAAGACGCTTGATTGGGGCATCAAGTTCAAACAGACACTCTTCGGCAATTACGGCCGATATCTCAGCCCCCAAGCCGCCTTCTTTGTTGTCCTCGTGAACAATAAGGACCTTTCCTGTTTTCCTGGCCGCCTCTACAATTGATTCCCTATCTAGCGGGTAAAGCGTCCGCAAATCAAGAACATGGGCGCTGTAACCGCCTGAAGCAAGCTTTTCTGCGGCCTGAAGCGCAAAGTGCAGTGTTAGCCCGTAAGAGATCACCGTGATATCTTCTCCCTCTCGCTTCACATCCGCCTTGCCTAACGGCAGCGTATAGTCCCCTACTGGAACTTCTCCTTTAATCAGCCGATAACAGCGCTTATGCTCAAAAAACAGCACAGGATCCGAATCGCGAATGGCCGCCTTTAGCAAGCCTTTCACATCGTAAGGAGTAGAGGGGGCTACGACCTTGAGGCCAGGGGTGTTGCAAAACATCGCCTCTACACTTTGGGAATGATAGAGTGCACCATGCACACCGCCCCCATAAGGAGCCCGGATGACCAGCGGGCAATTCCAATCTCCGTTGGATCGGTATCTCATTTTCGCCGCTTCGCTTACAATCTGATTGACGGCTGGCATGATAAAATCGGCAAATTGAATTTCAGCCACCGGTCTCATGCCATATGCTGCCGCTCCAATCGCCACACCGACAATCGCTGATTCCGCCAAAGGAGTGTCCATTACGCGCTGTTCCCCGAATTCCTCATAAAGCCCTTGGGTGGCTCGGAATACGCCGCCGCGGACACCGACATCTTCTCCTAAAACAAACACTCGTTTATCCTGCTGCATTTCTTCCCGCAAGGCTTGCGTCACTGCATCAATATACGAGATGATTGGCATTGCTTTTCCTCCTCTATCGTCATCTCTCCCATGGGTTCAACGCCCGGCCCTATCCCCATATACGTGCTTTAGTGTACTTTCCGGTGCGGGATATGGCGCATTCTCGGCATAAGCTGTACCCTCATCTACTTCTAAGGCCACTCGTTCATGGATTTCTTGTTCCATCCCTTCATTCATAACGCCTGATTCTCTTAAGTAGCGTTGAAAAACTAAAAGGGGATCTTTTCTTTTGGCTTCCTCTACTTCCTCCCGGGTTCGGTACGCACGATCATCATCATCGCTAGAATGCGGAACTAAACGATAGGTAACGGCTTCAATCAGGGTCGGCCCGCCTCCGTTTCTCGCTCGATCAACGGCTTGCTTCGTTGCCAAATAAACCTCCAGAGGATCATTGCCATTCACGCTGATGCCGGGAAACCCGTAGCCCTTCGCCCGATCCGCGATGCTTTCACAAGCCACTTGCTTAGCAATCGGGACCGATATCGCATATTTGTTATTTTCGCAGAAGAAAATAACAGGCAATTTATGAACACCGGCAAAATTTGCCCCTTCATGAAAATCCCCTTGATTGCTGGATCCTTCTCCAAAGGAAGTAAATACAACATGATCCTTTCCTTCCAGCCGTCCCGCCAAGGCGATCCCTACAGCATGGGGGACCTGGGTGGTTACGGGACTTGAACCGGTTAGGATGCGATATTTCTTCCCACCGAAATGGCCTGGCATCTGACGGCCCCCGCTGTTTGGGTCTTCCGCTTTAGCGAAGGCGGAGAGCATGAGATCTTTTGCTGTCATGCCAAATACCGTGACGACACCCATATCCCGATAATAGGGGCAAAGGTAATCTTTCGTTTTATCAAAAGCAAAAGCAGCACCGACTTGTGCAGCCTCTTGCCCTTGGCAAGAGATCACGAACGGAACTTTCCCAGCTCTGTTCAGAAGCCACATGCGCTCATCCACTTTCCGTGACAAGTACATGTAATAATACATATCCAGCACCTGTTGATCCGATAAACCAAGAGCTTGATGCCTATTGTTTGTCATGCTTATGTCCCCCTCATCCGTCTAAGAAAATACGTTTACGTATGGATTGCTTTTCCATAGACCGCTAAGGCTGCCTCTCCCATGATTTCCGATAAAGAAGGGTGCGGGTGAATGGAATGACTAATCTCCCATGGTGTCGCATTCAACACCGTGGCAAGAGCTCCTTCCGCAATCAAATCGGAAACGTGTGGCCCGATCATGTGAACACCTAATACATCATCTGTCTTTTCATCTGCAATCAATTTAACAAACCCGTCTGCATTCCCATAGATCAGCGCCTTTCCTATCGCCCGAAAATGGAAAACGCCCGTTTTCACCGCATACCCCTTTTGTCTCGCTTCTTCCTCCGTTAAGCCCACATTTGCCACCTCTGGGCGGCTGTAGGTTACCTTCGGGATTTTCGAATAGTCTAAAGGCTGAGGACTTAATCCAGCCATATGCTCGACAGCGAGGATTCCTTCATGGGAAGCGACATGAGCCAGCTGAAGCCCCCCAATTACATCACCAATCGCATAAATATGGGCTTCTGCCGTTTGCATATACTCGTTCACTTGAATGCATCCGCGCTCTAATTTCACCTCTGTATTGTCTAAACCGATGTTTTCCACATTCGGCATGCGCCCAACCGAAACAAGAAGCTTTTCGGCTTGCAAATCGAACGTTTCATTGCGTTTTTCCGCTTTGATGGTCACCTGGCCATTAACGATAGCTAGCGTTTCAGGGACTAGCGTTGCCCCCGTATAAACGTTTATTTTCCTTTTTTTCAATAGGCGTGTCATTTCCTTGCTGATATCCGCATCCTCTAAAGGCAAAAGACGATCTGCCGTCTCGATGATCTGAACATGCACGCCTAAATCGTTCAGCATGGAGGCCCATTCTATTCCTATTGCGCCGCCGCCGATAATGATCATAGATTTTGGTAAATTCTCCAGCTGCAGCGCCTCATCGCTCGTCAGAACATGCTCTCCATCGACCATGATCCCCGGCAGCGTTCTAGGTCTTGATCCCGTTGCCACAAGGAGATGCTTGGGGACAAGGATTTCGGACTCTCCCTTTTCCTTGGTTACCGCGACTGCTCCAGCCTGAGGAGAAAAGATGGAAGGGCCCATGATCCGTCCTTCCCCGTGTAAAACCGTGATCTTGCTTTTCTTCAATAATTGCTGGACCCCTCTATGCAGCTGATCAATGATTTTTTGCTTGCGGGACTGCATCTTCATAAAATTGACCGCTAAACCGGAAGCTTCAATGCCAAATTCGTGTCCCTGAAGCATTGTTTGATAGACTTCTGCTGAACGCAATAACGCCTTGCTTGGAATACAGCCGCGATGCAAGCAAGTGCCGCCCACTTTGTCTCTTTCCACCACAGCCACCTTCATTCCTAGCTGACTGGCACGGAGCGCCGCGACATAGCCCCCTGTCCCTCCTCCAAGAACGACCAAATCAAATTCATTTGTTGACATCCTTATCCCCCCTTTTCATTTCTAGTTAAATATTTAATCGAGTTATTTTATCGCCTACTACGATTAAGAATATGTCTTTCATTTCTGAGGAATGTCCCTCTCGACCTCTTTATCGATTCCATTCGTTCTTCGGCAAGACGATCTGCAGCTCGATAAGTCGCAATACCATCCCGTTTGGCAATCGAAAAAATTTTGAGAATGGTGTCGTAAATCGAATCCACCTTTTTGAGAGCCCGCTCGCGATTATAGCCCAGCAATTCGTCTTCTACGTTAATCAGACCTCCCGCATTGATCACATAGTCCGGGGCATAAATGATCCCCTTTTGCTCAAGAATCTCCCCATGTCGCTCCTCCTGCAGCTGATTATTGGCAGACCCTGCTACCACCTTGGCTTTCAGCTGCGGAATGGTGACATCATTGATAATCCCCCCGAGGGCACAAGGAGAGAAAATATCGCACGCAACCCCGTAGATATCATGGATATCCACCGCCCGGGCCCCAAACTCTTGAACTGCGCGGTTCACACTGTCTCGATTGATATCCGTTACAATAAGCTTTGCCCCTTCCTTATGAAGATGTCCGCATAGATGATAAGCGACATTTCCCACTCCCTGAATAGCAACGGTTTTGCCAGTTAAGCTATCCGAGCCGAACGCTTGGACAGCGGCCGCCTTCATCCCGCGATATACGCCATAAGCCGTCACCGGAGATGGATTGCCGCTGCTCCCAAACTCAGGGGAAATGCCTGTCACAAATTCCGTTTCCTGATAAATCAGGTCCATATCCGCTACGGTTGTCCCTACATCCTCGGCTGTGATATACCTTCCGTTCAACCCTTGGATAAAACGACCGAGGGCACGAAACATTTCTTCATTCTTATCTTTTCTTGGATCGCCAATGATGACGGTCTTTCCGCCCCCTAAATTCAATCCTGATGCGGCGGCTTTGTAAGTCATTCCCCGAGCAAGGCGAAGGGCATCCACAATGGCTTCTTCTTCACTGGCATAAGTCCACATTCTCGCGCCGCCTAAAGCGGGACCTAATGAGGTATCATGGATGGCGATGATGGCTTTAAGTCCTGAGTTTTTATCCTGGCAGAACAATAACTGTTCATAATCATACTTTTCCATATATTCCAAAATCATTAGACATTCTTCCTCCTCGTAGATGAATGCATCGTCTTATGATTCTTGGGTAAGTTTGATAAGCTTTCTCCCCACCTTAGTTACAAGCAAAATCCATGCCAAACCATTTTGTAAGCGTTTACTACACGCCACCAGACGTTTGCTTCGGGGACCCTGCAAAAACATGCAAAAAGCCTGCAAATATTTGCAGGCAAAATTTAACAAGTGCTAGATGAGTTGATGTTTTTCCATCTTGTAGTATAAACTGCGAATGGATAATCCTAACCTTCTTGCTGTCTCCGTTTTATTTCTTCCAGTTTCCTCATAGACTTTGCGAATAATTTCTTTTTCAACGATATCTAACTGTTCAGATAGCTTTGCCGATGTCCTCCTTTCCCTTTCCGCCGGGAAAGGCGGCAGATATTCAGAAAAGACCTCCGCTCGCCTAGGCGAAAAAAGATCCGGCAGGTGTTCTGGCTGGATGACCGTTTCCGAGAATCGCATATTTATGATCGATCTTCCTAACACATTCTCCAATTCTCGGACATTTCCAGGCCATGTATAGCCTTGAAATTTCTGGAGGGCATCCGGATGCAAATCCACGACAGCCCTTCCGTAGTCCTGATTGAACTTTCGGATAAGATGGTGAGAAAGAGGAAGAATGTCCTCTCTTCGATAACGGAGAGGCGGGATATAAATCGGCATCATGTTCAAGCGATAATACAAGTCCTCCCGGAAGCTCCCTTGCTGGATCGCCTTTTCTAAATGAACATGGGTAGCCGCGATGATCCGAACATCGATGGGTATGGCCTTCGTTCCGCCTACGCGAATGATTTCTTTTTCCTGCAAGACCCTAAGAAGCTTTGTCTGGGTGTTCATCGACATCTCCCCGATTTCATCTAAGAAGATCGTCCCTCCGCTCGCTTCTTCAAACAACCCCAGCTTCCCGCCTTTTTTCGCTCCAGTGAAAGCTCCTTCCTCATAACCAAACAATTCGCTTTCTAATAGCTGATCAGATATGGCAGCACAATTCACGCGAACGAACTGGCTGAATTTCCTGTTGCTTTCATTATGAATCGCGTGCGCAAACAATTCCTTTCCTGTTCCCGATTCTCCCCTTAACAGCACCGTGGCGGGGGTCAGGGCAGCCTTCTGAGCCTGTTCCACTGCTAGAAGCATGGCATCGCTAAAACCGATTATGTCCTTAAACGTATACTTGGCTTCTAAGGTCCTAATAATTCGCTTCGCTTTCTCTAATTCCTCGGCTAGCTTTTTGAACTCTGTGACATCATGAATGACGCCTACACTCCCTTTCAGCAATCCGTCTACAATGACCGGTGCGACATTCACAATGACATCCTTCTTTTTGGGACCCACCTTCATATGCACCCCGCGTACGGGCCTGCGCGTCTGAAGGACCTTCATGTGCATGCTTTCTCCTTCAGAGATGTCAACGTCTGCCGGCTTTCCTAGAATGTCACTAGGACTTAAGCCCGTTAACCGGGTATAAGCAGGATTGATCAGCATCCCATTTCCCTTGGCATCCACGACGGAAATCGCATCCTCCGAAGAATTGATGATCGCCTTCAGAAAGGTCTGAATGGCTTTCAAATCCGTAATTTCTTCAGCTAAAGAAAGAATTTCGGTAATGTCACGGAATACGGCAACAGCTCCAATAATCTCCCCGTGGCCATCAAAAACAGGAACGCGATTCGTAATAATCCGCTTACTGTTCTTCAGGATCTGTTCTTGATTCAGCTCCGTTTTTCCACTTTGTAAAATGAGGTGCAGCCTTGTATTGGGAATCGTATCCTGTACATGGGTCCCCAGCATCTCTTCGCTATTCATCTCCAATATGCGCTCAGCTGAACGATTAAATAGCGTGATGACCCCGTCCGCATTCACCGCAATGATAGCATCATGAGTCGAGTCCAAATAAGTAGTGATCTCCTGGCTTTTTTCCTCCAATTGATGAATTAGTCGTTCCTTCTGATCGAATAAGGTCATTACCATATTGGCAACGATTCCAGGAATTAAGATGGTATTTGGTCCTTTTTTCCGCTCCAAGTCCTGATAGACCGCCAAATCTCCCGTGGCTTCCAAAATCACGTCAATCTCTTCCGATAAAACATAATGCTCATAGGAGCTTCCATGCGGAATCCCATTCTTCTGCGCGAATTGGATTCCCGATGCATCCAGATTCACATCGATAATCGCAACGATCGAAACCCAATCTATGGCGAGCAGCGCCTGCAGGAGCGCCGTGCCCCCACGACCGGCACCAACAATAAGGAATCTTTTGCCCATGGACCCTCCCATCTGCCACTCAAGAATGGCCTTCTTTCTATTAGCATAGGTCGAATGGGTAAAAATTTCAACTAGCTAGCCCCACGAGAAATGCTTGGCGATATGAGGGCTTTCTTGATATCATAGTAAAGGATCTCGTTCTAAGAGGGCGGTGGATAAAATGCAGTTAGCACAGAGATTATTGGCTGTTCTTGTCATTGTGATTCCTGGGATATTAGCAGGTTATGGGTGGAATATCATGCGCGATGCCATTTTCTTTAGTTTTTCTCCAGAGGGAGGATCGCTTCCGATCTTTAAATTTATCGGGGGTCTTACTCTGTTTCTCCTTGGCGTAGCTTTCATAGCCGGTTATTTCGTTCATAGGGATAAGAAAAAGAAAACCCAGGGTTAATTTTACCCTGGGTTTTCTGCCTGACGGAATAAGAAAGTATAAACTTCTTCGAGTCTTCATCCTTATTCCGCATAAATTCCTCTAATAGTGGTCTGGCTACCCTGAAATGCTTCAATGAAGCTTTTTATACTCCGCACGCCCAAGCATGTCCAGCCAATGCAAGATCGGCGTATTGCGAATCAATACGGTAAGGGAATGCTTTTCGGCATAGACATGGATCAGGATAGCTCCAAGCAAAAACGACCATTTTACTGGAACGGGCGCAAAAAAGACAATCCAGCAGCCTAGAGCCATCCCTAAGCTGTTCGAGCCAGTATCCCCTAACATCGATTGGGCCTTGAGATCATCGCGGAAAAGGAAAATGCCTGCAACTACAGTAGGAAGCCAAAGAGCAACCGGCAACTGAAAAGAGGTTAAAAGCAGAAGAAGAATGAACATGAAAAAAAAGCCTTTTAAAGCCCTTCCGGGTCTTAGATCTAAAAGGTTAATTAAGTTCGTCATAAGCATAAGCAGCAGGAAATGAAGGATAAACTCTGTCAAGGAGCCAGAGCTTGCTGCGCTCACGATTAGAGCAAGCACCGAGGCGGTCACTACTTTCCATAAAGCTGTAGTAAATCTGCCCTCCTTCAGCCACAATCGGAAATGACCCTTTAACCCTTTGGCCTCCGTTCCTCCATATTGATCATCTTTCCAGCCGGCATAGGCAATCCCCCAAATGACAATTGTTTGCCACATCCAGTAGGACCTTAGCGTTTCATCGAGGGATCCAGGCCATACGAACCATTGACTGAATGGGATAAGCCAACCTACAGCAACTGGAATCAGGGTCCCTTGGTAATTCAACCGGTACATTTCCCTTTTTTTCAAATAATGGAGCAATATGGGGTAGAGCCCTGATAAGAATAGCCATAAGCCTATCCAACCTATTCCAAAAGTCATCGCTAAGGTGCCAGCCACTTTTTGCTCAGCATCCTTCCTACATCCACCATCTGTTTTCCCCGATGGAAGAAACCTGCAAGATCTCTTCCCGTCTCCCTATGACAAAAGGGAAGGGGGATCTCCAACACTTGAAATCCAGACCGAAGCACGTCAATGGTCATCCCCACTTCAATCCCAAAACGGACGTCCCAATGCTGAATCGTATCGGCCGCTTCCCGCGTTAAGGCTCTTTGCCCTGAAAGAGGAGACAGGGAGGTAAAGCCAGTCAGCCTGCGTATTCCTTGTCTAGCTAGCCCTTTGACTAAACCGAATCCCGCTTTTTTGGCAGGCGGAGGAAAAATGGCAATGGTCATGTCTGCTGTTCCCCGCAGAACTGGCCGTAACAAATAGCGAGCAAGGACTGCCGAATGACCTAAGTCACTATCCAGAAACAGGACAATGTCTCCTTCTGAAGCCAAAAACCCTTGTCGCAGAGCTTCGCCCTTCCCACAGTTCCCTGGCAGGGAAATGACCTGATCAGCCAAATTCCGGGCACAACGGTCTGTTCCATCTTCACTTCCGTCATCTACCACAATAATTTCCGAAATCTCTTCCACTTGCCTTAAGCTGCGTATCGTTTGCGGAAGCCTCTGTTCTTCGTTATAGGCAGGAATAATGGCACTAATACTCATGATGGATCTCCTTGTAGACATGTTGAATATTTCTAAGAAGCTCCCATTGCTCAGAATGGTTCAATATGGGGCTATGAAGGGTGAATTCCAGTCCCGGTTCCAGCTGTCGATGCCAATCAGGGATGTCCTCCCCTACAAAGATAACGGGGTACTTCTCTGTCGGCATGTCGTTCTCTAACCAAACAATCTTCAGCCCTGCAGAGTGAAGCAATTGCTCGAGCTGACTCACATCGGCTTCTTTAGGTTTCCATATTCCAATTATTTTCCCTTCTAAAACGGAAAGATAACCATTGCTGACAAACGCGCTGAACTCCTGATTGGACTGCTCGATCCGCAAGCTCAAATCATGGATTTGTTCCTGCAATTCTTTGTTGCTTTCGACAGCTTGATCATATTTTTCTTCCAAACTCAGCAGCAAGGTTTGCTGTTTTTCGTTGATCCAATTCTGACCAATGCTTCCCCCCAGGATGATTCCAAGCCCTAGGGATAAAAAAACAGCAGATATGCTAATGATGTGATACCGCAGGGTGATCATAGGTCCCACCTACATTGTCAAAAATTTTATTTGGAGCCAGAGCAAATGCCAGAATTGACGCACTGCAGGGCTAATCATGCTGGCAGCGATAATAGGGACTGCTGCAGCTGAGCTGAGGAAAAAAAAGTTTTTCCACTTCACTCTTTTTTGATAAAGCATGCTGACTCCTTTGGCATCAATCAGCTTCATCCCCATCTTCATCCGGACAAGTACCGTACTTGCCATGCCTTTCCTTCCCTTTTCCAGAAAATCGATCATGTTCGAGTGTGCACCTAAAGCGACAATCCACTCTGCACCTTGTTCATAAGCAAATAGCATGGCCACATCTTCACTAGTTCCAGGAGCAGGAAGCACATGGAATGGAATATTCATCATCTCGAGTCGGGAACTGGCTGGGGCATGTCCGTTCGGATAGGCATGCACAATAATTTCTGCCCCGCAAGCCAAGGCATGATCAGTTACACTGTCCATGTCCCCTATGATAAGATCAGGTCTCCAGCCTTCTTCCAGCAGAGCGTCAGCCCCCCCATCCACTCCGATGAGAACAGGGCGATAATCCTCGATATAGGATCGGATTGCTCTCAGATCCTCCCGGTAATGCTTCCCTCGCACTACAATCAGAACATGTCTTTTGGCCACCTTGGTTTTCAGCTCAACGGCAGGCAGAGGCGCTGTATAGAAATTTTTCTCCCTTTGGGCGTAAGCCAGCGTATTCTCTATGAATAAGTTTAGACGATCCTCCAGATTCCGGTTAGCAAGCTCCAGTTTCTGCATGACTTCTTGCTCCGTTACTTCTCGTACATAAAAAACAAAATCGGAAAAAATCAGCTTGTCCTCAAGGATTTCTATAGCATCTCCATCTTGGAGGACATTAAGATTAACATCACAATCATACAAAGGAATGTCATGGTGCAGCAGAATCTTCGCTCCAACGCTCATATAGCCACCCGAAATGGATGAGGCCATATTTACGACGGCTTTGACTTTTGCCGACACAAGATCCCTTGCAGCAATTTCGTCAATATCTTCATGGCATATAACAGCAATCTGGCCCGGTTTAATTCGCTTTAAGAGATTTTTTGTCTTCCGGTCAACAATAACCGTCCCCCGAACCGTTGCCTTGATTCGTTTGGCAAACAACCTGTTACCCCCTATGAACCAGCTTCCTCCGTCCATTCATACACGACAAAGGCACTGAACATGGTTCTGCCCTCTTTCTCCAGCACATGAGTCTGTAAGGAGACCACATCCAATTCATTCCCCTTTGCATACATATTAATCTGGTCGGTTAAAACAAACTCATTGTCCGCTGTAAAGCTCTTCACCGTTCTCATGACCTCACTCCCAACCGAACCATATTTTTCATTCTTAACGTACGAAATCTATATTATTCACCCAAGCATGACATTTAAGCGTCTAAATATCGTTCGAATAGGCGTTCCTTGCTCATTGCCACATACTTTGGTTCAAGCTTTGAGCTCTTGCCTATCTTCCATTGCCCATGGCATAAACAATACATCGGGATCATGTACGCTTTCTTCCAAGCCAGATAATACTGATTTTGGATATCAAAAGAAGAAAACCCCAGCCTCTTGATTCCGCGATTAAGTACCGTCACTCCCATAATGCCCTTGATTTGTTCTGCATTAGGGTGGGAGCGCAGATAATGGGCTAAACCGGGCAATGAATGTTCCACAGCCTCGTATACGTATAAAGCGCGTCGTATATCTGAGTCGATATGACACATTTCCTTCATAAGCTGATAATTATATAAGTGAATCTTTAGGAAGAGATCTCCTGATTCGATAGCATGGCCACCTTCCAAGACCAGCGGTTCTCCGCGGTAGGTGGCTGCCCTTACCCGAAATACATTTTCCTCTCCTATATCGATTAACTGTAAACGATTAAATTGATAATAAATTTGATCAATGACTCCCCATAAAGGTAAAATCATGGTCTGAAACATGCAATCACCTCTGTGTTTTGCAGTAGGAATAGATATGCTTATATTTTTCCCCTTCCCAGCCATGAACATGCTTGGAAACAAAAACGAGGGCATCCTAAAGTATTGTTAAAATACTTTAGGATGCCCTCAATTTTCCCGATTAGTATCTGGCGTATGCCGTAATGCCTTCTTCTTCGCTTAACACGAGCTCTAGCGCTGCCCCAAACGGATCCCGGTTCATTTGGTCATGCAGCCAAAAACGAATGGCCTCTATCATATTGGCCTCGATTAATACTTGCTGTCTCTGCATCACCACGATTTCTGCAGAAAAGCCATATTCCTCGTCCCACAATAATTCCACCTCAACATCCCCCGGGTTGACCTGTTTTTTGTCCGCTATGTAAAGACAGATCGCATTCACGATATCTTGCTCCGATAATTTTATGGTTTGCATACGCCTTGATCCTCCCCCTGCCATGTTTTTCACCAATTATATTATCTTATGGTGTAACAAAATTTTGTGTAAAATACTCGCCTTTTACGCCTACGCCTAGCGTAGTAAAACCCTCATGCAAGATATTCTTTCTGTGCCCCAAGGAGTTCATCCAACCGTGATGAACTTCGATGGAATCCCGATAGCCGGCGGCAATATTCTCTCCTGCCATGCGATATGCAACTCCTTGCTTTTTTAATCGATCAAAAGGGTTTAATCCCGTTGTGGCTGAGATATGATCAAAATAACGATTATGGCTCATATCTGCACTATGGGACCTGGCTGCTTGGGCTGCCTTCTCATTCCATGCCAACGCCGTTAACCCTTGACCGGACCGTACTGCATTCGCTAGATCCAAAACCTGCTTCTCCAATCCAGCTTCGACAAGCTGCTGATCAGAGGGAGTGAGGCTAGGTCCCTCCACTTGAGGGGCTTTCCCCGTATAACTCCAGTTCAATGCATAAGTTCTGCTTTTCACCAGCAAATCTTTTTGAATAAGCCTGATCCCGCTTATGCGCTGTTCATTATGAATATCTAAATAAAAGATCACGGGGTGATCTTCTAGCCAAATCAAGGGGCGTTCCGCTAGCTGGTTTTCCAAAGTAAAGGTTGCCCCTTCATACTCAAAGGTAACAGCTGATTTTACCTGGAACCGATCAAAGAGTGCCTTTTTTTCCGCTCCAATATGTAAGCCCTTAAAATTCAATGAAGCCGCCGGTGAATAAAGATCTACTACCTTATGATTCAAGATGCCCACCTGAACATAGGAACCCGGTTTGGCATTATAAATCCACCACTCATAACCAAGAGCACTTCGGTCTTTTCGATTAGGCTGGCCTAACCGCTCGATTACTTTTTGGGCCTCAAAACCGAGAGAGATCCCATAAATTCCTTTTTCTTCGCTTTTGGTTACAGTGAGCGTTTCATCAGCATTCTTTTGGGGAGATTCATTCCCGCCTGGCTTATCAGCATTGGCGCAGGATACGAAGCTAAACAAGAAAACGAAACTGAGTACAAAATACATCACCCTTATTTTCATTCACTGTGCCTCCTTGAAAAAAGAAACCTCCCGTTAGCAGGGAGGCGGAATCTCAACCTAAACTATCCGTTTTAGTTTAGTTACCTATTAGACGCTTTTGCCTTGAAAAAAGTTGCACATCATTTTATAGGAGTATTCTCTAATTCACTTATTCGCTCATTTATGGTTTGTATTTTTCTATACAATTCGATTCTTTCATACCATGTGATGTTATAATCTGTCACTTGGCTTTTTATTTGCTCCTTAATTGAAACTAACGTATCAACATCATCAAAATTCTCATAATCATGATTGAAATCCTCAACTCTGCTCATCTTCTACCACCCTATTCTCTTCTCTACTCCATACTTAATTATATTGTTACATAACGAGTCCACTCTTGTCTACAAAAGGACGTCGAAAAAACCCTCCATTGGATGAATAGCAGAGGGTTTTTCGTTCATCATTGCAGCAGAAAGTTTTCAATTTGCAGATGGAATTTTGTCATCAAATAAAAAACGCCTCCAATCATTGATTTTGGAAATCAACGAATGAAGCCGTAAATCGTATTGAAAAATTTAATTAATTGGTCTAGAAAAGATATTAGTCGGTATTAATTCACTCCATGTAAAATAATACCAAATCCTTCAACCCCTTGTTTACCCTTACTCCTGATCCTTTCAGCCCACCCGGTTTTCAATCCGCAGCTTATCCGCCACCATCGCGATGAATTCGCTATTCGTAGGCTTGGCTTTCGAATTGCTTACGGTGTAGCCGAATAGGGTGCCTATGGAGTCCATATTGCCGCGTGACCAGGCTACCTCGATAGCATGGCGTATGGCTCTTTCCACCCGGCTTGCTGTCGTGTTGAACTTTTTCGCAATGTCCGGATAAAGGACCTTGGTAATGGAACCGAGAAGCTCAACATCGTTGTAAACCATGGTGATCGCTTCCCGCAAGTACATATAACCTTTAATGTGAGCGGGAACACCAATTTCATGGATGATCGAGGTGATGCTCTGATCCAAGCTCTTGGTTTTCGTAGCGACAGCTGCCGTCTTTATCATCGGAGGCTTAATCGTATACGAATTATTGCTTCCAGCTACTTGGCGTATGCGGTTAGCCAATACATCCATATCAAACGGCTTCAAGATGTAATATGACGCACCTAGCTCTACCGCCTTCTTCGTTACTTCCTCCTGACCGAATGCTGTCAGCATGATCACTTTGGGCTGCTGGCCGGAACCCATGCTTCTTATGTGCTCCAGAACAGCTAAACCATCAAGGTGAGGCATGATGATGTCAAGAATGAGGACATCGGGAACGCCATCACGTTCAAAGATCTTAAATACCTCATTACCATTGAAGGCAATCCCGGTAACTTCCATATCCCCTTGACTGTTGATGTATTCTTTGAGCAATTCTGTGAATTCCCTATTATCATCAGCTAAAACCACGCGAATGGTACCCAATTCCCATCTCTCCTTTTGTGCTAAAAGTATCGCTCTTTATCACTGATTATAGTTTTCGACAAATGCATAACAGTTTCCTGCCAGCGAAAAGAAATACACTAATATTATTATTTATTTTATTTTTTCTGCAATATTAACACTTTTTGCATCCTTGTCTGAAATCTTAATATCAATGGAAGAAGACCAAAAAAGAAAAAACTCAAGGCGTACTAACTGGCCTTGAGTTTCTTTTGCCCGGAAATGTCAATTCCGGCATCTTGCAGCATCCATTCAATAAATAGCCCATAGCCTGATGTGGGATCATTTACGAATACATGCGTCACGGCGCCCACAAGCCGGCCTTTTTGGATAATCGGACTGCCGCTCATTCCTTGAACAATGCCGCCTGTTTTCTCCAATAGTCTTGGATCTGTTACCTTGATGATCATCCCTTTGGTTGCAGGAAAACGCTGTTGAATCACATTGACAATCTCGATACTGTACTTTTCAACCTTTTGTCCTTCAACCACTGTCAGAATTTCTGCTGGTCCTTCTTCCACCTGTTCCGAGAGAGCAATAGGAATCGGCTCATTCACCATATTGTTTTCAGGATACTTGTCCATTTCCCCAAATATCCCAAAAGGTGTGTTCTTAATAATGTTTCCAAGCTTTTGCTTCTCGTTCTGGAAGATCGCAAACTTTTCTCCAGGAGCTCCGTTCATCCCCTTCTCTATGGAAGTCACCCGGGATTGAACAACATGCCCGTCTCCGACTACAATGGGTTTGCCTGTATCAATGTCAGAAATGACATGGCCCAGAGCCCCATACTTTTTGCTTTTTGGATCGTAGAAAGTTAAGGTGCCAACTCCCGCCGCGCTATCCCGGATATACAACCCCATCCTATAGGCGCTATCCTTCGCATCATACGCTGGCGTTAGCTGAACTTCAATCTTTTCCTCTCCCCGCGCGACCAAAATGGTCAAGGCTTCTTTTTTCTCTCCCGCTTCCTTCACAAGCTTGCCTACCTCTTCAATATCATTAATGTACATGCCGTTAATTTTTAGGATCATGTCCCCCACTCGAATTTTTGCCAACTCACCAGGGGAAACTTTTTCCGTACCTGTATCGACTAGATGATGGCCAACTACGAGAACACCGGCCGTTTGGAGCTGCACGCCTATCGACTGGCCTCCAGGATAAACCTTATACTCATCCAGTACGTTGACTTTTACTGTCTTGATGGGGACACTGCCAACCTTCAGCTTCAGCTCCGTCTCTCCGCTTTCTTTGGAGCCCAGGGTCACAGGAGAGCTATAATTAATCGGGGCTTCTGAAACGGAAGCGCCATTGATATCAACCACGTGGGGATTGCTGGCGGTGATACTACCTGTGACCGGCATCGAGAGCTTCAGCTGTTCAATTGATCCTTTAAAAAGGCGAATTTCATCAGGAAGAGAGGCAAAATCCTGAAAAGGGGTGGAAAAAACAGCACAAATGGATAATACTAATAAAAGAAACCCTAGCCATTTCTTCTTAACATGCTGCGTCAACGGGTATCACACTCCTACTTTCCCTACCTACACCTCCATCGTGACTGTATCTATAATCTTGCCCTAGGGAACTTCATTTATAACTGAAAATCGCACACAATTGAAAAGGAATCCCTGGAAAGACAGGGATTCCTTAATCAGTTATGGATATGGACTGAATTGCCTTTGCTTTGATCCGCCAGCTTCAGCATTTCTCTCGCATGGTTGCGGGTCGTATCGGTGACCTCCACTCCCCCTAACAGCCTGGCTAGCTCATCGACTCTTTCCTCATCGCTCAGGAGGTTCACAAGGGTCATCGTTTCCGTATCGCTCGCTTGCTTGGAGATATGGAAATGAGCATCCGCCATACAAGCCATCTGCGGTAAATGCGTAATGCATAGCACCTGTTTATTGCGGGATACGGCAACAAGCTTTTCAGCAATCGCCTGTGCAGCCCTCCCGCTTACCCCGGTATCCACCTCATCAAAAATCAAGGTGCCGACCGGTTCCAAATCAGCCAATATCGCCTTCATCCCCAGCATAATTCTCGACAACTCTCCACCGGAGGCAATTTTAGCTACAGGACGCAACGGTTCTCCGGGATTCGGCGAGATCATGAATTCGACCTCGTCCACCCCGCTTTCCCTTACTTTTACCTTTGTACCGTTGATTTCAATTCCATGCTTGTCTTCCTGACAGCGAACGACAATGGAAAACTTGGCTTTTTCCATCTGCAGATCCTTCAGCTGCTCTTCAATCTTCTGGCTTAATTGAAGGGCGGCAATCTGCCGCTGAGCCGATAGTTCCATGGCCTCTACGCTGAGATCCTGGGCTAGCTCCTTCACCTTCCGGATTAAAGCTTCCATATGCTGTTCGCGATTGACAATGGAATCCAGTTCATCTTCAATCGAAGCTGCATATTCTAAGATTTCTTCTACGCTTTTTCCATATTTTCGCTTCAGTCGCTGAATCTCGTTTAGCCTGTCTTCAATTTCCTGAAGGCGGAAGGGATCAAACTCCAAGCTGTCCCGATAAGAACGCAACGATCTTGCTGCTTCCTCCAACTGGAAAAACGCACCCTCGATCTGAGCTTGAAGCTCATTTAAGCTTTCATCATAGGCTGTTACCGTCTCCAGATTGGAAAGTGCCAATCCCACCCAGTCCAGGGATGCCTGCTCTCCCGTTAAGGCCTGGTAGGCATCATCAATCCCTTTATAAAGCTTTTCCCCGTTGGCTAAGCGAATTTTATCCTTCGCAAGTTCCTCATCCTCAAGGGGATGCAGATCGGCCTCGGTAATCTCTTGCAGCTGAAACGCCAGCATATCCTGTCTCTGGGCAAGGTGCTGTTCATTCTTTGCAAACTTGACATACTCCGAACGCGCTGTCCGATAATCCCGGTAAACCTGTCCATACTCTTCTTTGGTTAGCCTGATCTCTTCGCCTGCAAAAGCATCTAGCCAATTCAGGTGGCGCTCGGCATCCATCAGCGATTGGTGCTCGTGCTGGCCATGGATATTGACCAGCCAAGGCCCGACCTCTTTAAGCGTCGATAGGGTAACCAGCTGCCCATTAATTCGGCATATGCTTTTTCCTTGGGCAGTGATATCCCGCCTAATGATCAGCATCCCATCTTCCGGGGGCTCGATCCCCAGCTGCGGAAGTAAAGTAAGCACGGGATGCCCAGGTTCAATTTCCAGCAATGCTTCAATTTCCGCTTTTTTCTCCCCATAGCGTACATAGTCTGCGGAGCCTCGGCCCCCTAATAAAAAACCAATGGCATCGATCAATATGGATTTTCCTGCGCCCGTTTCACCTGTAAGGATATTCAATCCCCGCTGAAAAGGAATGGTCACCTTTTTAATCACAGCCAAGTTTTTTATCGATAATTCAACGATCATGTAAAGACCCCCAGCTACAGCATATCTAAAAACCTTTTCGTGGCTTCATCGGCGGCTTCTTTGTGTCGGCAAATAATCAGAATCGTATCATCCCCGCAAATCGTGCCAAGTACATCCTGCCAATCCAAGTTATCGATTAATGCCCCAATGGCATGCGCATTGCCTGGCATGGTCTTCATAACCAGCATATTATCCGCCTGGTCAATGCTCACAAAGCTGTCCATAAGCGTTCGCTTTAACTTTTGCTGCGGATTGAATCTTTGGTCAGCTGGCAGGGAATATTTATACCGGCCATCATTGGTCGGCACTTTTACCAGATGCAGCTCCTTAATATCCCTTGATACTGTGGCTTGCGTGACATTATATCCCATCCCCCGCAGAATATCGACGAGTTCATCCTGGGTTTCAATATCCCGGTTGACAATGATTTCACGAATCTTGATATGTCTCTGGCCTTTATTCATGATGGGTCCCCCATTAATTTTTTTCTTACCACTTCGTAGAAATTGCTTTCCTTCCATTTGATCAAAGTTGTCACAAACGGTGATTTTTTCAAGACGATTTCATCGCCGATATTTAGCTTTTTTCCGATTTGCCCATCAATGGTCAACCCCATGTCATCGTGAGTAGAGCCAAGAACCACTCTCACTTCCTGATTAGCTGATAAAATCATGGGACGTGCAGAAAGTGAGTGAGGCGCAATCGGCGTAAGCAGGATCACATTAATATAAGGCGTAACAATCGGGCCTCCTGCCGAAAGGGAATAAGCCGTAGATCCCGTAGGACTGGAGATGATGATGCCATCCCCGTTGTATGTCGCAACAAACTGTTCTCCTACATAGGTAGCGCATTCAATGATTCGGCTGAAGGTTCCCTTTGCAATACATATATCGTTTAAGGCATGGTATCTTTCAATGACTTTTCCCTCGCGCACCAGTTCGGATTGAATCATCATCCGTTCTTCCAAGTAATAATCCCCGCTTAAAACCTTGTCAATGGCCAACGGAAGATTTTCCGGTTCTGCTTCAGAAAGGAATCCTAAGTTTCCAAGGTTTATCCCAAGGATAGGGATGTCATACATGCAAAGCTCTCTGGCAAAGCCAAGAAGGGTTCCGTCTCCTCCCAATACGAATAATACATCCACATGCCGATGGAATTCAGATAAGGGCACAGCCAAGTCCTCCCGGCCCACGAATTCCCCTACAAAGGGTTCTATACAGCAGGTCACTCCCCTTTGTTCCAGAAGTCGAATTAACTCGGAAACCAGCTGAAGCGCCCCGCTTTTTCCTCGATTTACTGCCAGACCTATTGTTTTCACAAGATAAGGCCTCCCCTTCCACTCTTCACCATACATGCCCAGAAGAGGTTTACTTGCTGAATTGGTATAATGCTATTATACATCTTTTTGCGAAAATGTGTATAAAAATACACATTTTCTTCGACATCTGTTTTAATCAAGACAAAAGGACAAGCAGATTTGCTTGTCCTTTAAAAAGAGCTATGGGCCGTCTGGACCAATTTTTGAATATCGGCTTCCGTCACTACAGGTTCTTGCGGATGGTCTTTTCCCATCCAGCGCAAATGCAGAAGAAATTCAATATTTCCTTCCCCACCTGTGATGGGGGAATAGTCCGCCCCACTCACATGGAAACCTAATTCTGAGGCAAATTGAATCATGGTAGTCAGAACTTGTTCATGCGTCTTAGGATCCCGTACAATGCCATTTTTCCCGACCTGTTCCCTTCCCGCTTCAAATTGCGGTTTGACCAATGCTACCACATGACCTCCTGTTTCCAGGAAAGTAGCCAACACCGGCAAAATAATCTTTAAGGAAATAAATGAAACATCAATCGTGGCAAAATTAGGTTTATCCCCTTTCAGCTCACTGGGTTGCAAGTGGCGAAAGTTCGTACGCTCCATCACGATGACGCGGGGATCCGAACGAAGCTTCCAATCCAATTGCCCGTACCCCACATCAATGGCATAAACCTGCCTAGCCCCATTCTGAAGCGAGCAGTCCGTAAACCCTCCTGTCGAAGAACCAATATCAAGTACCACCGCATTCTTCAAGGAAAGATCAAAGGACTGTATGGCTTTCTCCAGCTTTAATCCCCCGCGGCTAACATAGGGATGAAGCTCCCCCTTTACGCGAACTGCTGCGGTTTCCTCCACTTTGGTCCCAGGCTTGTCGCAGCGTTCCTCTTCCACATATACTAACCCTGCCATTATAGCGGCCCGGGCTTTTTCCCTGCTAGCAAATAAGCCCTTCTCCACTAACAAAACGTCAATTCGTTCTTTTTTGCTCATTTATGCTCTCTGCCTTTTCCGGGGCCACAGATTAATCGCCTTTTGGGCTATGCGCTCAGGCGTTAAGCCGATTTCCCTGCGCTGTTCGGATACGCTGCCGTGCTCCACATATTCATCTGGGACCCCCATGATCTCAACAATCATATCATGATAGCCTTCGGCTGCATAAAACTCAAGCACCGCTGATCCAAAGCCGCCTGCGACCGCTCCTTCTTCCACGGTAATGATGTGATAGCCTTCCTTAGCTAAGTGTAAAAGAAGGTCCCGATCCAGCGGCTTCACGAAGCGCGCATCCACCACCATGGGGGCTATGCCTTCTTCCTTCAGAAGAATCGCTGCTTCTTGAGCGAGTTCAAGCGTATTCCCTAGAGCTAGAATAGCCACATGGGAGCCTTCCTCCACAACCATGGATTTACCGATGGGGATCAATTGAAAATCAGCATCCATCGGGACTCCTCGGCCATTTCCCCGCGGATAGCGAAGCGCAATCGGTCCTTTATTATATTGAGTAGCCGTATAGATCATATGCTGGAATTCATTCTCATTGCTTGGCATCATAATGACCATATTAGGCTGGCTGCGCATAAATCCTATGTCGTACAACCCATGATGGGTCTCCCCATCCTCACCGACAAATCCCGCCCGGTCAACAGCAAAAAACACGTTCAGTTTCTGCCTTGCGACATCGTGAACCAGCTGATCATATCCTCGCTGCAGGAACGTCGAATAAATGGCGCAAATCGGTTTAACGCCCTGCGTGGCAAGACCTGCTGCCATGGTGACAGCATGCTGCTCGGCAATTCCCACATCAAAAAATCGGTCTGGAAAGCGATCTGCAAATTTCGTTAGTCCGGAACCTCCAGGCATAGCTGGCGTAATCGCTACGACGTGAGGATCCCGTTCCGCGATTTTAATGACAGTATTCGCAAAAACCGAAGGATAAGAAGGCGGTCCCGGTTTTTTCATCATTTCCCCGGATTCAATCTTGTATGGGCTGACTCCATGCCAGGTATGCGAGTCTGCTTCGGCAGGAGCATACCCTTTTCCTTTTTTCGTCACAACGTGGACCAGTACAGGTCCTTCCGTATGTGCAGCCTGCTTTAAGCACTCCAATAGCTCAGGCAAATTATGGCCATCGATGGGGCCCAGGTAGGTAATACCCAGCTCTTCAAAGAAAATTCCCGAAACGAGCAAGTATTTTAAGCTGTCTTTTACGCGTTCTGCCGTTTTCGCTAACTTGCCGCCAACCGCAGGAATCTTGCGAAGCAAGGACTCTAGTTCTTCCTTTGCTTTACGGTAGTGCGAATCTGTTCTCAGCTTGCCCAAATGGTTATGGAGCGCTCCTACATTGGGAGCAATGGACATCTCATTGTCATTAAGGATGGTAATCAGCTTTTTCTTCTCGTGCCCAATATGGTTCAGCGCCTCTAGAGCCATTCCCCCGGTTAAGGCCCCATCCCCGATGATGGCCACCACTTCATGATTTTCCTTTTTTAAATCACGCGCAATGGCCATCCCCATGGCAGCAGACAAGGAAGTGCTGCTGTGGCCTGTTTCCCAAACATCATGGACGCTCTCGTTTCGCTTGGGAAATCCGGATAAACCTTTGTACTTGCGCAGGGTATCAAAGCGATCAATTCTTCCGGTCAATATCTTGTGAACATAGGATTGATGTCCGACATCCCAGATAAATTTATCTATCGGGCTATTAAAAACATAGTGGAGGGCCAAGGTTAATTCCACTACACCTAAATTCGAAGCTAGATGCCCTCCTGTCTTGGAGAGCTTTTCAATCAAGAACTGTCGAATTTCCTCGGCAAGCTCCTCCATTTCTGAAATCGACAGGTTTTTTAACTTATCTGGGGAGTTGATTTCTCTTAACAGCAAGTTAACTCCTCACTTTCGTGTCATTTATATCTATGATTTCCAATTTTTTCAACTCTAAAAGTTTCTTTAAGTGAACAATACTACTATGTTAACATAAATCGTTCATGGTAGCATCTTTTTTACCTTGAAGAAAAGTTTAAATTCGCTAAGTATTAAAGCGAACTAAACTTTCCTAAAGGCATGAATTCCCTAACTTTACATCAACCCTACGGGTCCGACTACGTCTCCGAAAGGGCTACAATAGAAGCTTTTCATTTACAGAAAAAAGACGTTGCCCCGTGCAGGACAACGCCAAAAGGCTATGTAATATAAACCTCAACATCCCCGCTTCGATGCTGTCACAAACATTGGGCTAGCCCCCGCCAGTGTCTAGGGGGAAGAGCTGATTTATTCTATCCTATACGAACTCAGGTCATCAGGTGCAAAAATTTCGCACGCTATTTGTCCCTTTTTATCATAAATTCGGCCAGAGCCTCTAAAACCTCAGTCCGCACCTTTGCTTCCTGCAAGGCAAGCTTGGCCTCCTGTATTAAGCGCTCAAGCTCTCGCTGGCTTGCCTCTAAGCCAATGAGGGAAGGATAGGTCGATTTGCCCTTTGCAACATCGCTGCCTACAGGCTTTCCTATTTTTGCTTCATCGCCATATACATCAAGAATATCGTCCTGGATCTGGAATGCAAGTCCGATATTTCTGGCGAATACGGTTAAGTGTTCAAGCTGCCCTTCATCTGCTCCGCCTAAACGAGCTCCACTTCTTACGCAAAAGATCAGCAGATCAGCCGTTTTATGATGATGAATATATTGAAGCTCGGACAGCTGCAGTTTTTTGCCTTCTCCCAGCAGGTCGGCCATTTGTCCTCCTACCATGCCTTGAGGGCCGGCAAACTTTGAGAGTTCACAGACGATGGATAAGATGGTAGAAGGATCAACGCTTTTGTCCTGAAGCGAGCACACGGCTCGGAAGGCTTCGGTCAAAAGCCCATCCCCTGCAAGAATGGCTGTGGCCTCCCCAAACTTCTTATGATTGGTCGGTTTACCCCGACGAAAATCATCATTATCCATGGCCGGGAGATCATCGTGGATAAGCGAGTAGGTATGAACCATTTCGACCGCACTGGCAACCGGCAAACCAATGGCTGGGTTATTCCCAAACGCTTCGATCGTAGCCAACAAGAGAATCGGGCGGATTCGTTTTCCGCCGGCATAGAAGGAATATTCCATGGATTCGCATAATGGCAACGGCACTCCATCAGTGGGCAAAAAAGCAGGTAAGGCTTGTTCGATATATTTTTGTTTTTCTAGTAAATATTCTTGAAGGTTAAAAACGGGGTTCACTTGCGATCCTCCTCAAATTCCAGAGGCTTGACAACCATTGCCCCATTTTCCTCTAATAATGTCTCAATTTTTTGCTCAACTTTATCAAGTTTCTGGCTGCATACTTGCGATAAAAGCATTCCTTCCTGGAATAGATCAATTGCTTTTTCCAAAGGCACCTCACCCGCCTCCAGCTTATCCACAATCTCTTCTAAATGCTTAAGGGCCTCTTCAAAGGTTAAAGCCAGCATCTCATTCTTTTCCATGGTTTTTCCTCTCTTCTAGCGCCCAAACTGAGCAATCTAACGTTCCATCCATCAATTCTACCTTCACCCCATCCCCAGGGTCAAGCTGATGAATAGACTTTACTAAATCTCCGTTCTTATAAACCAAAGAATAGCCTCGCCCCATAATCTTTAAGGGGCTTAGGCCATCGAGCCGAGCCATGGTGATTAACAAATGATTTCGCTTGTCGTGTACATTCTGCGAAGTTCGTTTAGCTAAAGCATCCTGCAGTCTTCCCAGCTTTTCCTTATACAGCTGAAGCTGTCTGCTCGGATTATGGAATTGCAGCCTTTGGACCGAACCGCTCATCTCTGCTCTACGGTCCCTTGTAAAGCGATGCATGGAAAGATAAAATCGATCAACCAAGCGATCAAGCCTCTGGTTGGCGTTTTCCGCCTGCTTTTGCGGGTGTCGCAGGAGCAAGGAACGATGGGCTCTCTTCCATCTCTCTTCCGCTTGACTTAACCGGGCTAACAGCTTGCTTTGCAGCTTTTCTTGCAGCCAATGAACACGCTGCCGCAACTCCAGGATATGCGGTACGGCCAATTCAGCCGCCGCCGTCGGAGTTGCAGCGCGAATATCTGCTACAAAGTCAGCTATCGTAAAATCCGTTTCATGACCCACAGCCGAAATCACAGGGATTCGGGATGTGAAAATGCTGCGGGCTACCAATTCCGTATTAAAAGCCCAAAGCTCTTCAATCGATCCGCCACCGCGACCGACGATTAATACGTCCACTTCGTCACTTTGATTCATGAGCCGAATGGCTTGGCTAATAGATGAAGGAGCCTGCTCCCCTTGAACAAGAACGGGAACAAGAATAATTCGAGCCAGCGGATAGCGCCTGCGAATGGTGGTAATGATATCTCTTACAGCTGCACCGGTAGGGCTTGTAACCACCCCGATAGCCTGGGGATAGGCAGGAAGGCCTTTTTTCCTTTCAGGGGCAAACAGGCCTTCTTCTTCGAGCTTGCGCTTTAACTGCTCAAAAGCAAGATAAAGGCTACCGATCCCATCAGGCTGCATTTCCCGAGCAATCAATTGGTACTGTCCCCCGGATTCATAGACGGAAATTGCTCCTCGGACCAAAACCTTCGTCCCGTTTTTCGGTATGAACTTTAAAAACCGATTATTTCCGGCAAACATGACTGCTTTAATAACCGCTTCCTCGTCCTTGATCGTAAAGTACATATGCCCTCGGCTATGGTGGGTAAAGTTCGAAATCTCCCCACGAATCCAGACGTCCTGCAGCTGCCAGTCTCCTTCGATTAGACCTTTTAGGTATCGATTGATTTCCCCGACGGAAAAAATATTTCTATTATCCAAACACTAAGCCTCCTGCATTTCCTTTGTTCTTTTTTTCTTTGCCGCTTCTACCGTATTCTTTAGGAGCATGGTTATCGTCATCGGCCCGACTCCTCCAGGTACGGGGGTGATGAAGCCTGCCTTCTCCTTTACTTCATCAAAACGGACATCCCCGACAAGCTTGCCCCCTTCGATCCGGTTAACCCCGACGTCAATGACTACAGCGCCAGGCGCAACATGCTCGGCTCCAATCATGTGCGGACGGCCAACTGCCACCACGAGGATATCAGCCTGGCGAGTGATCTCCGCTATATTTTCAGTTCTGGAATGGCATATGGAAACTGTCGCATTCTCTTTTAATAAAAGCATAGAAACCGGCTTTCCTACGATATTGCTTCGACCTACAACAACCGCGTGCTTTCCCGCAATCGATGTGCCTGTGCGTTTAATCAGCTCGATAATCCCATGTGGAGTACAAGGAAGGTAACAGTCTGCTCCAATCACCATATTCCCTACGCTAATGGGATGAAATCCATCGACATCCTTTTCAGGGTGAATAGCTTGGATGACAGCTTCTTCTGAAATATGCTTGGGCAGCGGCAACTGTACCAGAATCCCATGGATTTGATCGTTGGCATTTAATTCCTCGATTAGTTGCAAGAGCTCCGCCTCTGTGATGGTGTCCGCTTTTCGAATTTCTAAGGAATAGATGCCCGCTTCCGCACAAGCTTTAGCTTTGGCCTTCACATAAGACTGAGAAGCCGGATCATCACCTACAAGAACTACCGCTAACCCCGGACGTACGCCTTGTTGAATAAGGCCTTCCACTTCCAACCGAATTTCTTCGCGAATATCCTTTGCCACCTGTTTTCCATCGATGATGACTGCTGACATAAATCATAACCCCCTACGATTATTTTTGATAAGTCTAGTTTAGCGTGTAGGAGTTAGCTTGTAAATAAAATATACGAATATAATACAATGAAAAACTATGTAATGTTCGTATTTAGGTAGTGTTTCAACCCAATTCTAGCCACTCCAAAAGCATTATCCCCAGAATATGCAGGATCCGCAAAAAACAACGAACATCCTACCGCAGGATGTTGCAAACGTTCGACTAAGCGAGCCTTGATAAAGCTGTTTGCTGCTACGCCCCCTACAATGAGCACCTCTTTGGGGTGCCCCTGCTCTACCGCATATCGAATGACCTTTTCCAGGCTCTTTGCAATGCAGAGCTCCGTAGCTCTTGCAATGGCTGCCTTGCTGACGGAAGCTTCAGCGATTTGCTTCATAAGCTGGTTCTCCGCACCGGAAAGATGGAAATGGTACCCTTTCGCTGTAGCCGGGACACGAATCGGATCCTCGCAGGTCTCCCTGGCCAGCTGTTCGAGGTAAGGCCCACTTGGAAAAGGAAGACCTAAAGCCACACCCACTCGGTCGACCAACTGTCCTGCATGTAGATCCAATGTTCCCCCGAGCAGTTCAATCCCATACCCCTCTGATGTGCGTTCGCAAAGAAGAAGCTCACTCGTTCCTCCAGACAAATGGAAGGCCAAAAAGCGATCTTGTATCGGACGTTGCTCTGTTGAATATTCTCCTGCTGCAATATGCATTTCCTGATGGCTGGTGGAATACAGAGGAACGCGGAGAAAGGTGGCAATTCCATGAGCCCAACTTTCTCCTACCTTAAAAACAGGCATATAGGATCCCTCAACCGGTCTTGGCCGCACGCTTGCGGCAACCGCGGTGACGCAATAATCGTCCCAGGCCATCTTCCCCGCCAATTCAGGCAGCCTCTGAATATGCTGAAAAACGGCTTCCGATTGCTGAAGGCCCCTCTCACCTGCCTTAACTGTCAGCAGCCTCTTTTCCTCAGCGATGACGCGACCTTCCAGATCGACAAGGCAAAGCGAGGTTCGGTAATTGCTTGTATCCACCCCTAGAATCGCTTTATTCACCTTGTGGAACCTCTTCCGCTACACCCGATTTTTCTTTTACGAGGTTCGCTAGAACGGCATTGACGTATTTTACAGAATCCTCCATGCCAAATGCTCGGGTTAATTCAATGGCTTCATTCACAGATACTTTGTCCGGGATATCGTCCATGTAAAAGATTTCGTAGGCCGCTAATCGAAGGATGGCACGGTCTACAAACCCCAAACGCTCCAAAGACCAATTGCGCAGATACTTTTTGATGGAATCATCCAATTCTTTCTGACGGCTAAGAATACCCGTAACGATGGATTCCAAATAGTTCTTATCTTGCTGATCCATAGGATCATCCGATGTAGCTTTCAAGGCCTCTGCCGTGCTTATCCCTCTCATATCGATCTGGTACAGTACCTGTACCACTTTTTCACGCGCCTCGCGACGTTTCATCTATGATCATCACCTTACCGTAAATAATTTTGTTCTTAGTCTCTCCTAAATCCGAAAAAGAAAAAAGGGCATTTGCCCTTATTAGTACTTGGTAAATTTACCGGGTAGAATGCGATCCAATACTTCCGTAAGACTTTCCCGGTTATCGTACTTTCTCCCAAAGTAAAAGCCGGTTGCCACAAAGACCAACAGAACCAAGGTATTGAGAAAGCCGAGCAGGATATACAAAATTCCTAGAATCAAGCCACTGAGAACGCCCAGCGTTTTCCCCGGATGCTCATTGAAAAACTGCCAAAACATAAAAACCACTCCCCCTATTCCACACGGCTTAATCTGGTGGATGGTTGTTGGGCTACTTCGGTAATTTTCACATCAACTTGCTTAATCACCATCCCAATGATCGACTCAACCTGTTCCTTAACTCCTTTTTGAATCTCCTCTACAATCGTCGGAACGGGTGTTTCGCCATCAACCGATGCTTTCATGAGGATGGAGGTGCCTGTATCATCAGACCTTATCACGCTTTTCACTTCCCGAACTCCACGGACACGGCGGGCTGCCTTGAGCGCTACGCTTTCGATGGTGTTTACCGTGATGCTTACGTGGCCTATCTCCGTACGCTGGGATATCGCTTCCGTTCGGGAACGATCCTTTACTCTCCGGAAGCCTTGAAGCAAAAACTTCAAGCTAATCAAGAAGAAAAGAACAGCAACGCCCAGGTAGGCATATCTCATATTCTCCGCTTCATAAATGGATAATATATTGGATTGAACGATCTCATAGGGAATGAGATTTAAAGCGGCAGCAATAACGATGATGGATAATATCGTAAGAGCAAGGCTATAAAGGGACAAGATCAACCGATCAAATAAATTCAACGCAGAAATCCCTCCTCAAATCGTGATGAGCAATAGATAAGACCCCTCGACAAAGGGGTCTGTCCGTCACTTATCTTACGCGATGCAGAGGCTCTTCAACCTCCACTTTCTTTTCCGTCTTAAATTCTACATCCACAATATGAACATTCACTTCTACAACTTTAAGCCCTGTCATGTTCTCGATGCCCTGGCGCACATTTTCCTGGATATTGCGAGCAACCTCAGGAATCTTGTACCCATATTTTACAATAAGGTATACATCAACGGCTGCTTCCTTCTTGCCTACTTCTACTTTGACACCCTTCGCTAGGTTCTTTCTTCCTAAACGCTCGGCAATGTCACCAACGAATCCCCCGCTCATATGAGCGACCCCTTCTACTTCTGCTGCCGCAAGGCCTGTAATGACTTCAATTACCTCAGGAGCTATTTCGATCTTGCCCAATTCCGTTTTTTCAAAATCTGCGATCATCTCCATCACTGAAGCACCTCCTACTAAATTATAACAATTCAGTCCATTTTTTACAACGCCAGGACCTATTGCAATCCCTTAATCTCACTTGGTTTTCACTAGGAAAAGAGGCTGCCCGTATTCCACCAGCTGTCCATCGGCGGCAAGAATTTTTACAATTTCGCCCGAGATTTCCGCTTCAATCTCATTAAACAGTTTCATCGCTTCCACGATACAAACGATGCTGTCGGCATTAACCTTATCTCCGACCTTGACATAGGAAGGGGCGTTCGGTTCCGGCCTTGAATAAAAGGTCCCAACCATCGGGGAAACGATTTTTTCAAGCGTGTCCTCTGCCGCTATCGGTTGCTCCTCAGCTTGGGTTGACTTGACCGGAACCTCCGGCTGAGGGACTTTCTCGACGGGAGCCGCCGTTTGCGTTGATACGACCTGAACAGGTGCCGGCAAGATTTTCGCAACTGCCGGCTTCTCAGCCGCTGGCACGGCTGTTACTTTTGCTCCCTTCTTGACGCTGATCCGCAAGCCTTCATTCTCCAGCTCAAATTCCTGAACGCTGGATTGGTCCAGCAGCTTAATAATCTCCCTGATTTCATGCATTTTCAACATCTCACAGCACTCCTCATTTAACTTAAAACCTGTAGCATAATCTAAATATCCCATATTATATCATATTCTTCCTTCAAAGCCACAATCTGCCCGCCAGAAAACTTGACAAGAAGACCTGTAGGCTTTCCTCGTACTCCAACTCGTGTAACGGAGTTACAATTCTCTGACAGTGCAGGACAAAAAAGAAGGAGTCCCGCGTTCGGGCTCTCCTTCACATTCAGCTTAAGGCTTATAAGTTACGATGATATTTTTAGAAGGAACTTCCATATGCTGGGTTACCAGCTTCATAATTTCAACCGCATTTTGCCTTTCCAGCTTTTCAGCTTGAACAATGACATTTACTCGGTTATCTTTCGAAATAATGACCGCTTCTTCATATCCCAAAGCTTTTATTAAGCTCTCCACGGTCATTTCCGTGTCTTGTTGGGTTACAAGCTTGTCATAATCTGACTTTGCCTGAGTCACAGCCTTTTCGTCTTCTGCATTCGTCATAATGGATAGGTATTCTTCCATTCTTTGCGCTTGCAGTTCATCCCGGTCCATCTTCGTCTCGATAAAATAATCCGAGGCACTGCCAGGAATCACCTGAGCAACATCCTGCTCTTGTCCTTGTTCTTTCCCTTGCTCTTGCATATCCACCTGTTTGCTATCCACTTGCAAGTCTTTCGCCATCTCTTGCATAGAAGGATTTGAGGCTACAGGAACTTGTTCAATCGGTCCTTGGAGCAAATAATAGGCAGATAAAACAACCATAATGGTTAGCATGGAAAGCAGCCAAACCGTCTGTTTTTTTAGTACCATTCTAGTACCTCCCTACCCTTTTTTAGGTAAAATTGATATTTTATGCGGTTCCACATGAAGAGCTTTTTGTATCGCATCGGTAATGAATGCCTTCACCTTCACGCTTTCCGCTCCTTTCGCTACGACCAGCACTCCGCGGACTCGCGGCTTTAGGGTTTTGATGACGATAGGCTGGTCTCCTTGTTCACCTTTAACTAGAACCACCCTTTCATCGCGGGAGGAGTCGGTGATGTCTCTAGTGGCCTTCTCTTTATCTACTTCTTTTGTCTGGGAATTCCTTACGTTGACATCCTTCTCAACCACGACTTCCTCACTGGAGTCCAAATTCACCATGACGGAAACCTCCCCTACCCCGATTACTTCCTCCAAGATCCCCTTCAATTGGCTTTCATAAAGCTCTTCGTAATCAGCAATAGATAAGTCACCTGATTTCACCTTGCTGGAGAATACAGCTTGTTCATTTGAGGGCGGGGCGGGTTCCTGGGGAGGCTCTGCTACCCTCTTGACCGTATCGAATGAGGAAAACATCATGACGGCTGCCCCGATTCCTCCCAGTACGATTAGTTTTTGAAACGTGCTGACGCGTTTTCCTCCCTCCTCTCCATGACTCCATTTCTCCTTCAATTTGGAAAACCATCCGTTTTTACTCATCTTATCCCTCCTCATGTTTCCCTTCTACTTTTGCTGTAACTTGACTGCGGTCAATACTCCAAGTGTTTGCGATATCGCCTTCAATATCTGTTAGCAGCTTCCGCTCGGCAGCAGAAAGCTCAGGAGAGGTAGAGACAGTCGATGCATTTCCAGAAGTTTCCCCGTTTACACTAATTGTCACCGGCTCGATGGGCTGGATTTTCAGATTTCCCCCATCCTCTGGCCTGGTGGCTTGTATATCTTTGTCCAATACTAATTGTACGGAGGAAATGACAGGATATTCCTGTTCTTTATTCTTTTCTTTCCCGAAGTTAACCTGGACGCTGCTGACACGGACCCCATAGTCTTCCTCGACCTTAGCTCGAATCAAGTCCTGGAGCTGGATTTGGACAAACTCCTGGGTATCCTGTTCACTTTGCTGCATCAACCGCTCACTGTATTGCTTCATCTGCTCCCACTCATTCTGAGTAGCCCCGCTATTCAACTTCATGATGCGCATGGCAATTTTTTCAGCCGTCAGATCCTTTTTAAGGATCTCCAGGATCGGTGAAATAATCGTAAGAAGAATCAAGAGTCCCATAACCATTCGGACATATCGCTGCATTCCCGAGTTAGGAAGGAGCATGTCCAAGAAAGTCGCAATCAAAACAACCAAAATAATTTTCTGAAGCCATAAACTAAGCGCTTCTATCATCGGTTTCACCTACCGGACCATTATAGATAGATTAGCTGCTGAAATAATAATCGTAATTGCTAGAAAAAACATAAGGCAGACAGTCGCTAAAGCCGCGAACACAAACATAAGATTTTTCCCTATCGTCGAAAGACAGCTGATGATAGGACTGCTCCCGAGCGGCTGCAAGATAGCGGATGAGAAATTATAAACCAGGGCCAGGGCAAAAATTTTGATGGCCGGAAAGGCGCAAAGCAAAATGAGGATGAAGACTCCTGCAACCCCGACTGCATTTTTGACCAATAGGGACGCTCCCAGTACGGTATCCGTAGCATCGGCAAACATCCTCCCGACAACAGGCACGAAGTTGCTTGTTACGTATTTAGCCGTACGCACGGTAATCCCATCCGCGACGGCGCTTGTAGCTCCCTGTACCGATATAATGCCTAAAAAGATAGTCAAAAAGACCCCTAACAGACCCAGACTTACATTGCGCAGCAGGTTTGCGAGCTGAGTCACCTTATACTTGTCCGATAAGGAACTCACAATACTCAGCACAGCTGACAGGAATAAGAGCGGAAAGATAATCGTAGAAATCACGGTGCCGCTTACGTTAACCATAAAAATAATTAAAGGATGAAACATCGCCACGGATGCCAGGTTTCCCATGGCTGCCAGCAAGGCCAGGACAAGCGGCATCAGCGCGAGCATAAAGCTGACCATGTCTCCGATGGCTTCCTGTGCATAGCCGATGGCGATACGGAAGCTATTGATCGCGAGAATGATAAGCACCAGATACGAGATCGCATACGCTGTTTTGCTGACTGCATTGTTCTCGAAAGCACTTTGCATGGTTTCCAGAATCATAGCAAAGACGGTAATGATAATGATCATTCCGAGAAGCTTGCCGTTGATCAGGAGCTCATGCAAAAAATATTTCAGGATTCCGGACAGGGCTTGCGTAATCGAAAATTCATCCCCTTGGCTCATGATGAGCGAAACAATGCCGGGATGCTCGCTGCCGGGCAGATACCCCTTGTAATCGGCCATCAAATCTTTCCAAAACTCTTCCACTTGGCTTAGATCCAACCGCTCCACTTGGGACGAAATGACCGATTCTTGAACATTGGCATGGCTCCATTCGGCTGAGAAGGTTAGGAGGATGAAGGTCATGAAAACGAGTCGGAAATATAGCTCCATGGTTTTATCATTCCTTTATGTTGGAAATAGGCTGATGACCGTTTCAATGATGACCGTAATGATAGGAACGGCCATCACAAGAATCAGCACCTTCCCTGCCAATTCAATTTTGGAAGCAATTGCTCCTTGCCCGGCGTCCCGCGTAATCTGCGCGCCAAATTCAGCAATATAGGCAATTCCGATAATTTTTAAAATCGTTTCCAGATAAATCATATTTAAGTTCGCTTGAACCGCCATCCGTTCAAGAATTCGGATAACCTCCGATATTTTGCCAATCAGGAACAAAAAGATAATAATCCCTGTAACCAGGGCAATCATGAAGGCAAACATCGGTTTCTGCTCTTTGACAATCAGCGTCAGAACGGTGGCGACTAAACCTAGCCCGACGATTTGGATAATATCCACGGTTTCTCCTCCCTTCTATTTGAATAGGAAGACGCGTTTAATTTCCTGAAAGAGGTCATGAACGTAAGTCGCGACCATATAAAGGACAACAACAACCCCGACAAGGGTTATCCAGTCGGCCCAATCCCCTTTTCCCGCCTGCTTTAAAATGGTGTGAATCATGGCTACAACAATACCTATACCGGCAATTTGGAAAATATCGTTAATATCATACGGCATCCTTCCCACCCCTTAATACATTAAGATTACGGCCAATATTCCGCTTAGAACGCCTAAGCTTTTGAACATTTTTTCATACTTCTGCTGCTCGCTTCGGGCCTCTTCTTCCTCCTTTTGCAGATTCATGACCGCTAGCCGGATGTGCTTCTGTTGATCCAACTTATCGCTTTTGCCCAAAACCTTTCCCAAATGGAGGAGGATTTCTTTTTCCGCTTGGCGCATGGTGGTTTTGGGCCATATTTTTTCGATCCCCATCTCCCAGCAATCCATGGTAGATAGTCCGTCATACTGAAACAGGTAATTAGCCGTTTGCTTGAAAATGTTCCCAATCTCCCCTGCTACCCTGCGCCCCACATGCTCCAGGGCGACCGGAAGGGTGGTCGAACCGTAACAGATTTCCGTCTCCAGCAATTGCAAGGCCACACTGAGACGCCGAATTTCCTTCGGGCGATGGGCATACATCTTAGCGGCCTGAAACCCAATCATTGTCGCGGAAAATAGGATAATGCTTGCACCGATTAGCTTCAGCAAGGCTTATGTCACCCCGCTCAACAGTTCAAATTTTTCGTTATAGATGCGTTCGATTGTCCCAACCCCCCTAGACCTTCCCAGGAAAACGTACCGTTGAAATACGCCTTGTCCAATAAGCCGGCTGATCGTCGGGCGGCGGTTAATATCTGTAAGACTGGCGCCATGAACCGAGGTAATGACAGTAACGCCGGCATTTAATGCTTCCTGGATCGCCACCGCATCCTCAGGGCGTCCAATCTCATCGGCAATGATGATGTCCGGTGACATGGACCGGATAAGCATCATGATTCCTTCGGCCTTCGGACAAGCATCTAAAATGTCCGTTCGAGGTCCGACATCCTTTTGCGGGATTCCGCCAACCGATCCGGCCAATTCTGACCGTTCATCTATAATGGAGACCTTTTTGCCTGACATATGCGGATTTCCGTAACTGAAGACACGGGCGAGATCGCGCAAAATGGTCGTTTTTCCACATTGCGGCGGAGACACTATAAGCGTATTTCGCACGAGCTGTTCTTCTGTCAGATAAGGGATAAGCGGTAGAGCTACTCCTTTTTTTTCACGGGCAATCCGTACATTAAGCCCTGAAATGTCCCGGATCGTCCTTACTTCCCCTTTCTCGACTAAAGCCTTCCCGACAATGCCGATGCGATGTCCTCCCGTTACCGTGACATAGCCTCTTTTCAGTTCTTCTTCCAGAGCGTAGATGGAGTGTTGGCTAATCAGGTTAACCATCTTATCCAATTGCTCTGCCAAAACCCTCCAGCCTTTCGCATGATGGTGGGTCAAGGCCCCATCTGGGCTTAGGAAACGGGAAACTTGTCCATAAATAAACTCAACCGGCTGTTCTTTGCGTATTCGAATTTCTTCCAATGAAGATAGAACTTCTTGCGGCAGCCTGCGGCATAGCTCTCTTAATTCCTTAGGCATCATTGACATCAAATACGGGTCCATTATCATCACTCCTAGTGCAAATCCTCCATGGGGAACCGACAAGTTTGTCCTATTTATTCCTCATCTTATGCAGGAGTGACCAGGAAATATGTTATGGCAGCATAAAAAAAACACCTCAATATGAGGTGCCTTTCCTTTGTCAGCCTATGCTTCGTCAATCACATAATTCTCAAACTCGTCTGTTCCCTCAATGTCATCATTCACGAGAATAACCTCATGACATTCCGGACAGAGTACTTCCGCAACCATATCGTCTTCAAAGATGTCTTGGTCTACACTGACCAGCTCCTGGCAGTTTGGACATTCCACATCAAAATATCCGACGTCGTCGTCATCGTACCCGCTTGCCTCATCTAGCTCATCGTAGACACCGTCTACATAGACCACATCATCATCGTCTTCATCGTCAAAATAGATGATATCGTCATCATCCTCATCGTCAAGCTCATATTCATATTCATCATCTTCCATATCTAGCCACTCATCGTCATCTTCATCGTCAAACAAGAAATCCTCTACATCAGACAGGAAGTCTTCCACATCATCTAGATCCTCATCAATCGCTTCTACATACTCTTCAACATCAGCCAAGTCTTCATCAATCGCTTCGATATATTCGTCTTGTTCATCCATACGATTTTGCAAGGTTGACATTGTCATGACCATTTCTTCGATTACATCCATCAATTCAATAATAATGCGACCTTCTTTTGTTTCGGTCGTCATCCCTAACCCATCTGCCATGCCTTGCAAGTACGCTAAACGATTGTGCAATTGATCCATTTGAGTCATCCTCCTTCATTTCCCGCTCCAGGACTTGTGAATTAATGCCTACTAGAAGAACCCCAACCAGCTTTTCTCTGGGGGTCTTTTCTAGTATGTCTTAGTTCAAAAAGATTTACACTAAAGTCACACCAATACCGAGCATTGGAAAGGAGGCTTAAGGATGCCGCATGCTCTGATCAATCGTGTTCCCATCTATTTTGAGCAGTCCGGTCGCGGTCATGACCACATTGTATTTATCCACGGCATGGGTTTATCGCATACCAACTGGCTCGAGCAAGTGTCTTGTCTCCAAAATCGAGCCCGCATCTTAACATATGACCTGAGGGGACACGGACGCAGCGGGATCTCCTCGCGCCCAACGGATCCCAAAGATTACATTAAGGAACTGGCAGAGGATCTTAAAGGGTTGCTGGATCATTTAGATATACAAAAGACGTTCCTTGTCGGTTATTCAACGGGTTCGATTATAGCCTTGCAGTTTTTAGACCAGTTTCCGGGAACAGCCTGGGGGGCAGCGCTTGTAGGGGCTTTTCCTAAGGTGTCTAATGTATTTCTTTATTCCAAGCTGATTGGCAGCTTTTGCCTAGGCAAAGTCCATATGAAGGATTGGCTTTCTAAGCAGGTTGCTCGCGCAAATGGAGCTACTGAGGAACACATTCAGCTTTTTGAGCATGAAGCCAAAAAAGCTAGGCTAAAGGAAACAGACTTAATGATCAAGGGATCCCTCGCCTTTGATATCCGGCAACGGCTGAAGCTCATTGATACCCCGACCTTGCTTGTCTACGGCGGAAATGAACGGCACATGATGAAATACCGCCACCAGCTTCTCCATGATTTGCCCCAAGGAGAAGTTTGTCTCATACCCAAGATTAATCACGCCTGTCCTACCAAGGGCAAAGAGTTGTTCAACTGGCTTCTAATGGACTTTATTTCCGCACACAGCCCCCTTGGGGAGGGCTCAGCGGCTCTTTACGCCGATCAGAATACAAGTAACCCCGAGCAAAATCCAAATAATTTTGCCAAAGGAAATTTTATCGGTAATCCCTATCAGACCAATTGTAGTCGTGGCAATCAAAATCAGTGGCCCCATTAAGGCTAGGGAACTGTTGATAACTAATGCCTTTTCCACTTCGTTGAACTTCACCATCAGCAGCGCAGCTAAAATTTCGATACTCCCGGATAGCAACCGAAGCAGGGCCATCCCGATGATGGCCTTCTCCAACATATGAAACATGGTTCATCCTCCTGCCTTTTCTTCAAATGGCGATTCTTCGCTGTAACATACATATGCAAGTTCCGACCAATCTAAGACAAGTTCCTATTCTAGGCTGGTATGCATATATTGATTGCAGTTCGACGATAAGGTTTAAGCGAGGAGATACGATGTCTGAAGAATTCTGTTCACTCGAAGAATTGACTCTGCATGATCCGCTAGGTCTCCGAAAAAGCAGAAGGGCCTTGCAGGGCATTACGATGATTATTGACAAAGGCTTAGGACTCGGACAATTTCAAGATTTACTGGATACAGCCGGAAACTATATTGATTATATTAAGCTAGGCTTTGGCACAACCGCCCTATACCCTCCAAGAGTGCTTCAAGCCAAGCTGCGAATGGCCAAACAATATAATGTAGATGTCTATCCAGGGGGAACATTTTTCGAAGTCGCCTATCACCAAGGAAAAACCAGAGAGTATATCTTAAGTATGAAGAAGCTAGGATTTACGAAGCTTGAAATTTCCGACGGAACCGTTGACTTGCCGATAGTGGCCAGGAGGGATGCCATCTTGCAGGCTAGACAGGCCGACTTCGATGTGATTACAGAATGCGGCAAAAAGATAGCGGGTTCGCAAATCGATGCAGAGGAGCTAATCACTACTCTCTTATCCGACTTACAAGCCGGTGCCCGCTTTGTCATCATTGAGGGCAGGGAGTCAGGCGAAAATGTTGGAATCTATGACCAAAATGGCTGCATTCAAGACAACTTTTCTTCCATACTGAAGGAAATCCGGCCTTATCTGGAGCACATTATTTGGGAAGCCCCAAAAAAAAATCAGCAAGTAGAGCTAATCAACTCGTTCGGACCTAATGTTCACTTAGGCAATATCCCGCCCGATGAAATTTATGCCGTTGAGTCCTTGAGAAGAGGCTTGCGTTCTGATACCTTTTTTTGGGGCATGGGGAGGGAAGAGCAGTGAAAGTAGAAGTTGTATCGCAAGTTGACGAAGTGAAAATGGAGGAAATTAAGCATCGTACGGTCATCGTTATAGACGTTCTCCGCGCGTCCAGTACCGTAGTAACGGCTTTAGCTCATGGAGCCAACGAAGTCATCCCTGTAGAGACGGTTGGCCAGGCCCGACAGTTTCATGGAAACCAGTATTTGCTTGCTGGCGAGAGATACGGGAAAAGAATTGCAGGCTTTCCTTATACAAATTCTCCGACTGAATTAAGCTCCACTCCCCTTGCAGACAGCTCGCTAGTCTTAACGACAACGAACGGAACCCGAGCCATACAGAAATCGTTAAAAGCCGAGGCCGTCCTCATCGGCTCCTTTTTAAACGGCAGGGCTTGCGCTGAGCTTGCCCAGCAGTTTAGGCGGGATATCACCATCCTTTGTGCTGGTTCACGGCAAAAGTTTGCTTTAGAAGACGGCTTAGCTGCAGGTTATATCTTATCCTTTCTCTTGACTAAGATCCCCGATCCCTGTATCAACGATTTAGGCCAAGCGATGTTTGCCGCATATGATTTCCACAAAGACCAATTACCCAAAACCTTGCAGGAGACAGCTACAGGTAAAAGACTCATGCAAGCAGGAAATCTTGCGGACATTGAGTTCTGCGCTCAAAAAGACCTGTATCCCCTTGTCCCCTATCTGAAAGATGAATCCTTAACCATTTACTCCCCAAAGGAAAAACTAATCGGCAAAGAATAAACCTCCTTGTCCCTTCATAGATTCTAAAGAGACCTTGGGACAGGGGTAATGCGAAATGACAGGAGAACTGTTGTTAGTTATTTTGATTATCATCGGTTTAGTTGGCCGTTCTAACATAATTGCTACAGCAGCAAGTCTCTTGCTGATCCTAAAGCTTACATCCTTGGAGAGATTTTTTCCGGCCGTGGAAAGGAGGGGTTTGGAGTTAGGATTACTATTCTTGACCATGGCCGTTTTGGTTCCCTTCGCGAATGAAAAAATCAGCTGGAAAGATGTTACGCCGCTCTTTACCACACCTTACGGTATTATGGCGCTCACAGGAGGAGCCATCGCCACTTATATGAACGGCAAAGGGCTTGATCTTTTGCGGATGGAGCCCCAAATGATCGTAGGACTCGTTATTGGTTCCATCTTTGGCATCATCTTCCTGAAGGGTATTCCAGTTGGGCCTTTAATGGCAGCAGGCATAACAGCTCTTTTTGTTAAACTGGCCGATTTCTTTCTGAAATAAAAAAAGGAGGCCCGAAGGACGGGCTTCCTTTTTTTAGGCACGGGACAAATACTCTCCCGATCTTGTGTCGATAGATAGCTTGTCGCCTTCATTAATGAAGAAAGGCACTTGAACAACAAGTCCCGTTTCCATTACGGCAGGCTTGCTTCCGCCAGAAGCGGTATCTCCCTTGATTCCTGGCTCCGTTTCCTTAACGGTAAGTTCAACCGTGTTAGGAAGCTGAATGCCTAGGATCTCGCCTTCATATTGCATGATGGAAACCATCATGTTCTCCAATAGGAATTTTAATTCCCTCTCCAAGCGGCTAGCCGGAATGTTTACTTGGTCATAAGTAGACGTATTCATGAATACATGTTCGTCGCCGCTCGCATACAGGTATTGCATTTCCGCTGTCTCAATGCGAGCTCTCGCCACTTTTTCGCCACCGCGGAAGGTCGTTTCCTTAATGCCTCCGCTGCGAAGGTTTCTTAGCTTGGCGCGGACGAAAGCTGCACCTTTTCCAGGCTTAACATGCTGGAATTCAATAACTTGAAGGATATCTCCATCTACTTCAATTGTAAGCCCGGTTCGAAAATCGTTCACTGAAATCATCTAAACTTCCTCCTGAAATAAATCTATAAAATGATAAGCTCTTTGGTCGATTGGGTAATGATTTCACAACCATTCTCCGTGATGATGACATCATCCTCGATGCGAACTCCACCCAGCTGCGAGAGATAAATGCCTGGTTCGACCGTTACAACCATGCCGGGTTTTAGCACAACATCACTTTTAGATGATAACCCAGGACCCTCATGCACTTCAAGTCCTATTCCGTGACCCGTGCTATGTCCAAAATATTGGCCATACCCCGCCTCCGAAATAACATCCCGAGTCAGCGCATCCGCTTCCTTCCCGGTGATCCCTGGCTTTATTTGCTGAACTCCCGCCAGTTGGGCTTGGAGGACTGTTTCGTAAATCTCCCTCAGCTTCTCACTTGGCTCCCCGACAGCGATGGTCCTAGTCAAATCGGAAACATATCCATTATAATAAGCGCCGAAATCCATTGTCACCAGCTCTCCTGGGTTAAGCACCTTGTCGCTCGCAACGCCATGAGGCAAAGCTCCACGTTCTCCGGAAGCGACGATAATATCAAAAGAAGAGCTCGCAGCGCCCAGCTTTCGCATATGAAACTCGAGTTCAATGGCTACATCTCTTTCCGTAACACCAGGTTTAATAAAGCCTAGAATATGCTGGAAGGTGTCATCTGCAATCTGACAGGCTTGTCTGATCACAGCTATTTCATCAGCCGACTTCACCATCCTCAATTCCTCGACCAATCCCTGTACCCCGACCCATTCCCCATTTTCTCGACAGGCTAATAATCCCTCATACAATGCATAAGTTGCATATTGCTTTTCAAACCCCGTCTTTAGGGCTTGGAGACCTGTCAACTGTTTTCCGACTTCTTGAAGAATCGGTCCTTCATGGCGAATGACCTCAAAATCCGGCGCTTGTTCGGTTGCTTGATCAACATATCGAAAATCCGTAATTAGCTGCGCCCTCTCCAATGTGAGCAGCAGATATCCAGCACTGCCGGTAAATCCGCTCAAATAACGGCGATTATAAGGGCTTGTAATTAGCAAGCTATCTAGCCCTTTCTCCTTCATCCGTCTTTGCACTTCCACTAAGCGATGATTCACAATCGCTCACCTCCGTCACATGGTAGGCCTGTTCTTCTCCTATAACTGGGAGATTTTGCATTCGTTACTTTGCCAATTTTATCATATGGTCCTTATTTTGAATACTACCTATCGGCTTCCTTTTTACTCGAGAATTCGGTGGACAATGAGAACCCGACAAATAACCCCCAGAGGATATATAAGGATAGTTCCGTGGCAAAGGTATTCATCCCTAATACATGAATCGGCTTTTTGGTCAGCGCCAGCAATGGGCTTACACCATAATAAAAGATACCAAACATCCCAATCCCAAGTCCGATTCCAATCCAGGGGCTGTAAAATTCGGCAAGCGAAAAAACATAAGCCAAGGCAATACCCATGGAAAGCACTGTCGCTACACCTACGCCTGCCAACTGGGCCAGAGGGCGGTTAACGGCATCCGACTGAAAAAAAGGAGCTACATAGATGGATGGGCCGATTTTCGTAAAGTTCATGTAATAGGCCACATAGTGGAGCATGGCCCAAAATGCCCCTCCAACTCCTCCCACGATGAGCGATGATCGGATCTTGCGTGCCTTACTATCCTTCCTGCTTTCATTTTTTGCTTCTTCCATTCGTCTACCCCCGTCAATGAGTTGCCATTAGTATGCCCGGTTTATCTTTCCTTAAAAAGATAAAAACCAGAATGGTTAACCATCCTGGCTTCTCACTAGTATCTTATTTATGCTCAGCCAACCATGCGGCAACGAGTTCTGCATCAGCGCCCTGCAGCATTTTTGGAGGCATTCCGCCTTTTCCATTATTGATAATGCCAAGTATTTCTTCCTGGCTCAGCCTGCCTCCCACCTGCTGAAGGTTAGGTCCGGCACCTCCAGAAAGGTCATTTCCATGACAAGCAGCACACCCCTGGTTAAACTTCTCTTCAGCAGCTGCAGCATCCACTGTACCGCCTTCAGCTGGCTTTTCCGCTGGTTGTTCAGCAGGCTTTTCGGCTGGTTGTTCAGCCGGCTGCTCTGCTGGCTTCTCGGCTGGTGCTGGTGCAGCTTGATCTCCACCCCCGCCGCATGCAGTCAAGGCACCGATCAATACTAAACCCATCGCCATTGATACTAAACGCTTCATCTCTATTCACCCCCTCCGTATTTCATATTACTTATCTTAACCTCCTTTATTCAAGCGCAACCGGCAAATGTTGCTAATTGTTCACATTTCATCCTTTTCCCCTTCTAACAAATTCTTACAAAATATCGGGTTTAACCCACTGGAAATACAAGCCCGTAATGATGTAAAATAAAAGGAAATATACTATTCCCTTTCTTTCTAAATTGGGGATACAGCTAGGAAAGGAAGATAACCTTGTCACAACAAAAACCGATAGCCTACGGGGGTCAAGCCGTTGTCGAGGGAGTCATGTTTGGCGGTCGCAAGGTCATCGTGACGGCCATCCGACGGAAAGATGATTCCATCGAGTATTTCGAAGAAGAGCGAAAGCAAAACCCTACCTTAAACAAGCTAAAGAAAATCCCCTTTATCCGGGGAATTGTTGGTTTAATCGAAGCCAGTGCGAACGGGTCGAAGCACCTCAACTTTTCTACCGAGAGGTATGATGTAGACCCTGGGGAAGAAAAGGTTGAGGAAGAGAAGGATTCTTCCTGGAACTTGACCATGGTTTTAGGGGTCGCTGTGATTGGCGTTCTCTCCTTCATTTTTGGAAAGCTAATCTTTACCGTTGCCCCAGCAATCTTGGCTGATGTTTTATTTACCAGATGGGTAACTGACAATATCCTGCAAAATTTGATTGAAGGGGCCATTAAGATTATCCTTTTGTTAGCTTATCTGTTTGCCATCTCGCAAACCCCGCTGGTTAAAAGGCTATTCCAATACCATGGTGCCGAGCATAAAGTGATTAATACCTATGAAGCAGGAGTGGAACTAACCGTCGAAAATGTACAGAAATTTTCGAGGCTCCACTACCGATGCGGAAGCAGCTTTATTATCTTCACTGTTCTAGTAGGCGTGGTTATCTATTCATTTTTCCAGTACGATTCGTTATGGGAAAGGATCTATCAGCGAATCCTCCTACTTCCCTTAGTCATTGGCGTTTCCTATGAAGTGCTGCAATTCACCAATAAGCTTCGCGATATTCCTCTGCTCCGCTTACTGGGGTATCCTGGCTTATGGCTGCAAAAGCTGACTACCAAGGAGCCCGAGGATAAGCAAGTGGAAGTGGCCATATCATCCTTCCGGAAAATGATGGAAAAGGATCAAAGCACAGAGATTGCCAAACGGGTAGCACCAACAGGTTAAGGTTTGGAATGGGCGATTTGATTACCCAATAGTGAAAATGAGGTGAGGCACTTTGACCAATAACACCAAGTTGTTTTTCATTGTTTTATTTTCATTAGCTGCAGTTGGCTTAGTCAAAGTATTAAAGACCAACCCTATGATGCTCTTTATCTCCATTGCCTTTTCAATCGGGATCATTTATCTCCTCAGCCGCTTTATGGGAGGGAGACGGCCAGCTGACAAGGGGTATCAAAAGGCGCTCAAGAATCAGAAGAAAAAAGGCAAGCTAACTCCAACGGAGATGCAGAAGCTTACGCGATTGAAAAAAAGCCCGCGCGAGATTCCTTTCAAGGTGATTGAAGGAAGCAAGAAAGGGAAGTCACCGAAGGACAAGGAAAATAAAAGCCATTTTCACTAGGAGAAAAAGACCTATCAGAGTTTGTTCTGATAGGTCTTTTTATGTTCCCTCTTTCTTGTCCTGATCCATTTGTTCATCGATTAGCTTCAATCGGCGCAAGTCCTCTAGCCGTGCAGGATCCTCATTAAAGTACTGGACCAAATATTCAATGCAGGTAATCGCATCCCAGCTCAGATGATGCTCGATGCCCTCTACATCATCATAAATCTGGTCCTGCGATACCCCAATCATCTGCAAGAAATTCTCTAAAAGCGCATGGCGATCAACCAGCCGCTTGCCCACCTTTTTCCCCTTGGCAGTTAAGATGAGTCCACGGTATTTCTCATAAACAAGATATTTATTGTGATCAAGCTTCTGGACCATTTTGGTGACGGAGGATGGGTGTACGGAAAGAGCTTCAGCAATATCGGATACTCTAGCATATCCTTTATCTTCGATGAGCGTATAGATCTTCTCCAAATAGTCTTCCATACTTGGAGTCGGCATTGTAAATCCCCCCAACCATCCTTATTTTTGACCAAGATCAAACAACCTCAATAATACCTTAACTTGCTAGGGCGAAGCAAGTGGATTTAAGCGTTTTCTTCGAAATAATAACTCTGAGGTGAAAATCATGTCCACATTAACGCTAGAACGTCCAAATCCAAAACAGCATGTGAACAAGCCTTTTGAGCCGGATGTCGTTTTCTTTGAGCCTCAGGCGCTCGAATATCCTTTAGGGAAAGAGCTGATGAAGCGTTTCAACGAAAACAACACCCCCATTCAAATGACCACCTCACACAACCAAGTCCGCGGGATCCAAGGCGAATCCGGTTCCCCTGAGTGGTATCGCAACGCCAAGCGAACGCTGGTCGTCGGCCTTAAGAGATCGTTAAAATTCGAGCCCTCCAAGCCTTCTGCCGAATACGCCATCCCATTAGCAACCGGATGCATGGCGCACTGCCATTACTGTTATTTAAATACCAATGTGGGAACGAAGCCCTATATCCGAGTCTATGTGAATCTAGAGGACATTTTTGGCCAAGCAGAAAAGTATATGAAGGAGCGCGCCCCTGAAATTACCCGTTTTGAGGCCGCTTGTACTTCAGATCCTGTCGGGATTGAACACCTGACTGGCTCGCTCAAGAAGACCATTGAATTTTTCGGGCAACAGGAATTGGGACGCTTGCGATTTGTCACTAAATTCGCGAACGTGGACTCCTTGCTTGATGCCAAGCATAACGGGCATACCCGATTTCGCTTTAGCATCAATGCCGATTATGTCATTCGGAATTTCGAACCGGCCACCTCTTCTTTCCTAGACCGCATTGAAGCGGCGAAGAAGGTAGCGGAAGCCGGATACCCGCTTGGTTTTATTGCTGCCCCGCTATACCGTTTTGACGGTTGGAAAGAAGGGTATCAAGACCTGTTTGGACGGCTTGCGAACGCCCTGCCTTCTTCTGCTGCGAAGGACTTGACCTTTGAATTAATCCAGCACCGCTTTACAAAAGTGGCCAAGAATCTGATCCTGGATCGCTACCCCAAAACGAAGCTGGAAATGGATGAAACGAAGCGCCAATATAAATGGGGGAAATACGGGCGAGGCAAATACGTCTACAAAAAAGATGAGGCAGCAGAATTGCAAAGCCATCTGGAATCGCTGGTTCATACTTATTTTCCGCAGGCGGAGATCAGTTATTTCACTTAAACTGGATAGAAGACAAAACTTCCCTTATTTTACAAAATCTTGAGGAAAAAGAAAAAATAGAGGAACAAAGTTCCTCTATTCCAAATTAAGTAGCTTAAAAAACGGCATGATCAGAGAAATAACGGTAATTTCTTCCCTTATAAGTAAGATTCTCTTTATCTTAATCCACATAAGGGAAAGATTTTCCCTTATTGTATGAGGGTGTCAATAGAATCGTTGGAAAATCTACTACTAATCACGATAATATCTCCGTTTAGGATCCTTTTTCGATGATAAATGGAGTTTTTCCCCTATTGCAAGCTCTGAAGATTCTCGTAGATACTTTCCAATCGATCAACATCCACGTGGTCATCCAAGGCACTGAGCAGTCCCGAGTAGTGTTCCTCCAGCTGCTCCAGTAGCTGCTTTTTCTTGCTTTCTGTGTTCTCCTCGAATTGGATCCGATAATAATTCTTCAGCTGGTTTTCGCATCCCTGCAAGTAAGTTGAAACCGGTTCAGCCAACCAGTTTTCTATGCTCTCCCTCATTTGGTCCCTTCCGCCTTGCTCGAAGAATTGCTTCGGAGACTTGAACTGGGATAAGATCCGGCGGATAGACGTACTCTCATACTCCATTTCGGCAGGGAATTCCGGTACAGCCAAAGAATACGGCTGATAAGACAGATCCAACTCCTCCTTGAGCTTTTCCAACAGGCTGCCCATGATCTGGGAAGTCAGGCCATTCGATGTTTTCTCCAAGCGCAAGGAGGTCGCACGAAGCTCCTGGCCTAAAGAAAATACGATATTCCGGATCATCTCATCAAAGCATTGCTGCAAGATGGACTTCATATCCCTTCCCTTTTCCTCTTTTAACACGGCTGGATTAAAGGATAAAGAGAACCATTCGCTAAATCGGAAGAACAGGCGCTGTTTCACATAGAAAAGCAATTCCTCCACTTCTTTTTCCATAACCCCTTTTTCCCGCTCAAAGGAGTAAGTGCCCACCAGCTCTTCGTCCTGCGCCTTGGCATCCAGGTACTGGGATCTTCTGCGTTTTTTCGCCTCTTCCCCTTCCTTGGCTGATTCGATGAAGGAGCGAAGCGCCGCACGCGAGCGATTCATTTCCCCTAAAGCCGACTGGATTGCTACGTCGGTCAATTCTTCAATCGTGAAGCGGATGAAATCTTGCTCAAAGGCTTCAAATCCGGAAAAAGCAAGAGCTTCGTCAGGCGGCATCAGCCGATCGGTGGAATTGGTCCGTTCCCTATATACTCGCTCCGCGGATTCCGAAAGCTTACCTGCACCAAACATCCTGGCCAGCAGAGCGGTTTGGCTAGATACCGGGTATAAGCGAGGGTTGCGAATGCCGCAGGTGAGCAGATTGTCCTTGACGTGGTCGACCACCCCGAGCAACTCTTCCTTCGAACGAGCCAAATCCGCCGCATTCACAAGGAAAAACATCTTATCCATTTCAAACGTATCCTTTACCCTGCCCAGCTGCTGCAAGAACTCACGGTCAGCATGAGAAAAAGCATGATTATAATAAGTCACGAACAATACCGCGTCCGCATTCTTAATATAATCGAAGGCTACCCCCGTGTGGCGGGCATTGATCGAATCCGCACCTGGCGTGTCGACCAGGGAGATTCCTTGGTCAGTTAGCGGACAAGAATAATACAGCTCAATCCATTCCACGAAGCAGGCTTTTTCCTCACGGGCAACGAGTTCCTTAAATTCATCCATCCCCACCAGGATTTCTTGATTGTACTGCCCCTTCATCGCGTCCATGCCTTTTTTTACGGCGGTCAAGAAGGAATAGTGCGGTTTAGCCGTCGGCAAGATTTCTTCTATATCGATACGGTCCACTTTTCCTGCAGCTTCTTCTATGGAATCGGCTTGGATGCGAAAAACGGAAAGGGACTGAAGCACATCCTTGGTCATTTCCTGTTCGCTTTTTATTTTCACCCGAACCGTGCCATGCGGAAACTGTGCATTTGGCGGCAAGATTTTATTGATTGTAGCCGTTGTCGGGTTCGGGGAAACCGGCAAAATCATATCCCCCATCATCGCATTGGCAAAAGAGGACTTCCCAGCGCTAAACGCACCGAACAAAGCTACCGTAAAGAGGTTTTGCTCGAGACGATCCGCGCGCTGTTTCATGTTTCTGGCTGCCAGAGCCTGCCCTTTCAAGCCTTCAACTAACTCGGCTGCCTTGCGAAGGGTTGCTGCGGCTCCCACCAGCTTAGACTTATAATCCTGCTTGAATGGAGAGGCATTTTCCCTCTTCTCTTCTAAAACAAGAGTATCAACCTTCTCTTTTTTCACGAGCGTGGGCACGCGGCTGTCTTTCCACGACCTGCGAGCCGAGGCCGCTGCAGGAGATTCCGCGGCTGACACCTGCAATGCCTCCCCGCTGACGTCTTCCAGCAACAGTTTTTCCTTCAATTGATAAATATAGCTTTGTTCCCCGTTGACCAAAGTGCGCAACGCTTCCAGCGCGTCCTTTACCTTGAGTACGGCCTGGCCTTCATCCTTCAGCCTTTGTTCCTCGCGCTTGGATTCCGCCTCTGAAAGGAGAACGAGCTCGTCAATAAATTCCATTCCAAGACGGCGATATTTGAGCTTAATTTCATCAGCCAAGTCCTTGCTGTAATTTAATACCGCATCACCGGTTACCTTCGCTCCCTCCTTGACTTTAGAAGAAAGGAGATCAGGCGTGATGGTTACCTCCAAGCTGTCCATTCTGTGCATGAGTTCTTCCGGAACCGCTAGCTTGGCTTCCTTCGGCAAGCGGTGAAGCAGCTCCTTCACATGCCATTGCAGATTCGCTTTGGCTTGCTGCTCCACTTCCTGGTGAAAGGCAGACAAGCGAGCTTCTTTTTCCTGCTGTGTCTTCCCCGCCGTAAACAAGAACCCTACCTTAAAGCCCGGCTGGCAGCTTTCCAGATACTTCCCGGCCAATTCTCGCATCGAGTACGGGGTAATGTTGGCATTATCAATAACACCCTGGAGTTCTTTCATAAGCGCATTTTTCAGCTGCTTCGGTGCGGCAACAGCCAAGTCCAGCTTTTCCTTGAGATGACGGTAGGAATCCTCGATCTCTTTCGCATTCGCTTCACCAATGATGGCTTCCCATTTTTCCTTTTCCTGCCGGTTTTGCTTCTGCACGAATTCCTCATGCTCATTCGCCAAATCCAAGGCGGATCGCAGAACGCTCTCGGATAGAATCTGATCTTTCTGGAAGAACATCGAGTAAAGGCGGTCGTGCAACTGCTCAATCTGGTTTTCCGGATGATCCGGAACCTTGAGTGTCGTGTAAAAAATGCCGTCCGGTTCCACTCCCCACTGCTTGAAAGAATCCTCCACGCTTCGGCGAAAAGCGGAAAAATCCAATTCCAGGTCGAAGTGCTTGTCGATCTGGTTAATGACTAAATATAGCGTCTTCCCTTTTTCTTTTAGGGTCTTGGTAAATTGAAAATTAATCTCTGACTGCACATGGTTATAATCCATCATATAGACAACGACATCTGCCAAATGCATGGCGGACTCTGTTGCCACTTTATGGGCGGCATCGGTAGAATCAATTCCGGGAGTGTCCAGCAAGGTGGCCCCGTTGATGAGAAAATCATTCGGGTGATGGATCTCCACCGTTACGACCTCGTCCCCATCCTTGCACAGCTCCTTCAGCTTGTCGAGCTCTTGGACGTAATCAAACGTAACAGGGGGCTTATTCTTAAAATAAGCAACCGCCTTGGCTTCTCCCGATTTGACCTTGACTACATTTGCGCTAGTCGGTATCGGGCTTGACGGAAGGATTTCCTTTCCCATCAGCGTATTGACCATCGTCGATTTCCCAGCAGAGAAATGGCCGCAAAAAGCCAAGACGAACTCTCCTGTATTCCATTTTTCCAGCAATTCGCCTATCTTCGCTGCATTCCCTTGATCTGATTTGGCTAAAAAACTTTCCCGGAGCTCTTCAAGGCGACGCTTCAGTGTTTCTTTGCCGAGCTGTACTTGCCCCTCTTCCAATCGTTCCAATAAACTCTCTACACTCATGGGATCACCTATATCTCTCTGTATTTGATATTTAGTATACAATCAAGATCTATTTCTGATCATTCCCTTACATTTTAAGCAATTACGGCGCGAACTTCTACTAAAAAATAAAAAGCCAGCCCTAAAAAGGGCTGACTTTTTCTGGAACTTAACCGCAATACTTTTCAAAGGCTCCATTTAGGTTAGCTACAATGGCGCCCGCATCATATCCTTCAATCTGATGGCGCTCGATGAAATGAACCAGCTTGCCATCCTTAAACAAGGCTACAGATGGGGAAGAAGGAGGGAAGCCTTCAATATGCTTGCGCGCTTCAGCTGTCGCTTCCTTATCCTGCCCGGCAAAAACAGTGACCAAGTGGTCCGGCTTCTTATCGCCCTTCAGCGAGTGAATGACCGCGGGGCGCGCAATCCCTGCTGCACAGCCGCACACGGAATTGATCATGAGCAGCGCCGTTCCCTTCTGCTCAGCAAAAAATTTCTCAACTTCTTCCGGTGTCGTTAATTCAGTAAAGCCAGCCTGGGTAAGCTCATCCCTCATCGGCTGAACCATTTGCCTCATTTGATTCATATAAGCATCAAAAGACATCATTGACATAGTCTCACTCCTGAAATAGATTTACAATTCTATTGTACCCATTTTCCGGCATTTTTGAAAGGTTCGAATGCGCTCAGGATTTTTTGCTGCTGCAGGAAGTCAGTGATCTGCTTCTGCTCTCCCTCGGTAAACTTATACTCGCAATCGCACCCTTCGTCCTGCACAATGATCTGGACGATTTCCTTTTCATCGTCCAGAATGACCAAAGCACTGGGTTCGCTCAGCCCTTGCGGCATGGTGTCCAGCTCAAATTGGACATAGAGATGAATCCATTGCCCCCTGCGGATCATATCCTGCACCCGCAAATGATTTAAGGTTAACTCTTCATATTGGCTAAAATCATGTCCTATCATGCATCAGGACCTCCATCTATATGTTCTCTTCTCCGCGTCATCCCATGCTTGACAGCGTAGGCAGCTAATTGCACCCGATTCTCCAGGTATAATTTCTTCAGCAGATTTTTCATGTGATTCTTCACCGTATTTTCGGATATATGCAGCTTCTCCGCTAGCTCCCGGTTCGTCTCGCCGTCGGCAACATGCATGAGGATTTCCCTTTCCCTTGGGGTTAGGGGTTCCGGACTGGGCTGATCGGGGTCATCCCCCTCTTTGAATTGGTAGAACAATCGCCCAGCCAGCTCACGGGATACATCGGCTTTCCCTTCGATCAGGGCATGAAGATAGGTCAGCCAATCATCCGGATCCATATTCTTCAGCAAATAGCCTTGGGCTCCGAATTGGATGGCTGTAAATAGGTCTCCTACATCATCGGAAACACTTAAGATAACGACCTTAATGTTAGGAAAGGCTTGCTTGATCTGGCGGGTGGCTTCCAATCCGCTCATGCCATGCATATGAATATCCATCAGCACCAGGTCCGGCTGCAGCTCCAGGCATCGGGCATAAGCCTCCTGCCCATCGAAAGCCTCTCCCACAATGAGAAAAGACGCATCTTCTGCAAGTAAGCTTCTGACCGCCTTTCTTGCAAGGGGATGATCATCGACAATCAGAACGCGGTAAGTGGCATCCATCCTATTTTCTCCTTTTCCCTTTAAGAGTAAGCTGCACCCCTCCTTGCGGGCCATTATCCATCTCTAAGTCGGCTCCCAGCTTATGAGCCCGTTCCCTGATCATGGACAACCCGAACTGATTGGAAGCGAGAACAACATTTTGAAATCCTTGCCCGTCGTCAAGGATAGAAAGCTGCCAGCCCTCCGCAGAGGTTTTCAGATGCAATTGAGCATGCTTTGCCCCAGCATGCTTTCGGATATTGGTAAAGGCCTCTTGAATCACCCCAAATAATTGGACTTCTTCACCCGGGGTAAAATATCCCTTAGTAATCTCCAGTTTTTTGAAAACCTCAACTCCGGTAATATCACTCCACTCATTCAGCCACTTTCCCAGGCGGTAAGTAAAGTCAATCGACTCGTCAGGCAGCGTCCGGAGGTTAAAAATCGCCTGCCTAAGGTTATTGTCAATCTCGTTGACTGCCATCTGCGACTCGGCCAGGTCACCCTGCTTCAGCTTCACTTTGAGGAAGAACAAGCCTTGCGCTATGTTATCATGCAGCTCCCGGGCCAGCCTTTCCTGCTCCTCGTACACCGCTCTTCTTGACTGTTCCTCTACAATCCTTTCGTTCATCTTCCCTATTTTCCGGAACATCCAAGCAGCGAAAATATAAGACAATACAAAAGTCAATATTGTAATGTACAGATTCCCAACTTCCATGGAGATATAGCCCAGAAGAAAGTCATGGCGGATATATTCAAAGCCTCCAATGATAAGGGTCGGCAGGAGAATCGTAAAAAGCTTCAGTTGTCTGTAGGTCATAGGTTCTTGCCTCGCCATTTCAATATTCCTACCTCTAGTATAGCGAAAATCCCCTGCTGTTTCATGTGGCTAACAAGGGCTAAATCAAAAATGAGCGGTTCATCCGCCCATTCTCGTTAATACTTGTACTGCTCCATGGAATTCAGCTGTTGCATTTCCCGAAGCTCTTTTTTCATTTTCTCGTGATGCAAATCTTCTCCAATGATGACCAGAACCGGCTGAATGGGACGTTCCGGTCGAAGCGGGACAAACATTGATTCTCCATAGGCGAACTGGTACAAAAAAAGATCGGGGGACTCCGTTGTTTGAATAAACCCTTTTCCGCGATAGATAGTTCCCGGCAGGCCTTTAATCCACCGTTCAAAGCGAAGCCGGTCCAGAGGGCCCTCCAGCTTTTGCGCAAATGTCCGAAGATGGAGATGATGGTGGACATGCGCGGCCGTATGGTGAGTGGCTCCCCCATCATGCTGAATCTGCTCCAGAAGTCCGAATTCTATCGAGGAATATTGAGTGGTGACAAGCATCCCTTTCGGATTCAAGCGAACAAGGCTATCTTGTATGGACTGCAGATCGGTTAGGTTCACTTTATCCGCCTTGTTCAGAATGAGAACATCAGCATACTTGGCTTGTTCTTCGATCAGCTTTCGCACTTTTGGCTTAAGGGACTCGCGTTCCTCCCACTGTTTCGCATCCACCACGGAGAGGACCGCTTGGATATGGGCACGATGGGCCAGCGACGGATGGGAACAAGCATCAATGATCTCCATGGGATGCGCTGCCCCAGTCGCTTCAATGTAAATGGAATCCAGCTCATATTCTGTCAGCATTTGCGACAGCTGCAGCGATAGTTCTCCCTGGATGCTGCAGCAAATGCATCCATTCAGCAATTCTCTCAAAGGAGCGCCTTTGGGTACAAAGGAGGAATCGATACTGAATTCTCCCAATTCATTCATGATGACGCCAACCTTGTTCCCTTTCGATTTTTCTCGTTCAAGAAGCTTGGCAAGCAACGTACTTTTTCCGCTTCCCAAAAATCCGCTGAGAATATATAAATTGACTTTTTTCCCCATTCGACTCACCCTTTAATCTCGCAATCTTCTTATTTTTCCATGCTTAGGATAACATAAATAAATAGCAAGACCAATTGCCTGGCAGATTTCAAGCAATTGGTCGATTATCTTTCCCTATTTCTCTGAGGCTTTCAGCGCCTTCTTCAGCACCTCGAGATTATCCTTCATCACGCTGAAATAATTCTTTCCTTGTGCGAGCTCTTCTTGCGTTAGATTTTCTAAAGTGTGAAGCGTCAACGCTTCGGCTCCCGCTTCCTGTTTTACGACTTCGGCCACTTTGCCTGACACGAGTGAATCAAATAAAATATATTCGATTTCGTGTGCTTTCACCGTCTCGATGATATCCTTCAATTGCTTTTGGGACGGCTCATTGGAGGGGCTTATACCTGATATGGCAATCTGCTCCAGCCCATAGGCATGGGCCAAATAACCGAATGCCGCATGTGAAACCACGATTTCTTTATGCTTGGCATTGACAACCAAGTCTCTGTAAGAAGAATCCAATTCATCAACCTGGTGGCTTAGAGCCTGAAAATTATCCTCATAATACGTTTCATTCGCTGGATCCGCCTGAACTAATGCCTCTTTAATCAGCTCCGCCTGCTTCTTCGCCTTCAACGGATCTAGCCAAATATGCGGATCAAATTCTCCATTATCATGATTTTCTTCGTCTGCATGCTCATCATGACCTTGATCTTCTTCGCCTGCATGCTCATCAGGCCCGTGACCCTCATGAGCGCCATCTTCAGACCTGATTAGCTCGATATCCTTGCTGGCATCTACCACCACTATTTCCTTGCTTTCGATTGCCTGGAGCGCTTTTTCAACCCACCCCTCAAATCCGGCACCATTATATACAAAAAGATCGGCTTCATTCAATTTAATCATATCCTTGGCCGTCGGCTCGAAATCGTGCGGTTCCACGCCCGCAGGCACAATATTTTCTACCGAAGCCTTGTCACCCGCAATGCTTTGGGCAAAATCCGTCGTAACAAACAAGGTCGTATACACCTTGATTTTCCGGTCAGCCGCAGGCTCTCCATTCGCTGGTTCGGCATCCTCCCGGTTCGCTGTGGACCCGCTGCCGCATGCAGTTAAAAGCATCAATGACAGCAATAACACGACTATTGCGTAAACCCTTTTACTCACTCGCTACATCCCCCTAATTACTATTTCTCAACGTTTAAAACGGAAACTTTATGATTTACGTTCCTAATAGTACTACACTTATCCAAGAACCGTCAATTGGTTTGCTGAGATTAGATGGCATTTTTTACTACTAGATAGATATAATTAACAGGAGTCATCGCGATTGTAAGTTCCGAAAACTCGCACCTTTTGACCGTATTAATTCCGAATTACACCTTATGCTTCGTTTCCGTATCTTTTTCTAAATAGATTTGAAAAATGGATGCAACTTTTTCGTGTTATACAATATAATGTTACTAATATAACTGTATTATAACAATTAATGATTTAGGAGGTATCTGTATGTTGTCTAGAGAGGAACGTAAGAATATGATTAATTTTATCGTGAATCTTTATGGGGTTGGAGCTGATGATTTTATCTATATGACAGATACTGATGTCGAGGGCATGTATGAAAAAGTATATTATGAGATCGAACTGCTAAGGGATCTATAACTTTACGCTATTATATAGATAACGGGAGAAGGCAATTAGGTTGAACAGAAACTGTCGATTAACTATAGGTTGAATTTTCAGAGGTCTGGACGATAACGGGCATTTTTCCGACTATTCAACGGTTTAGAATGAAAACAGAAAAAATAAGCGGACTTTATCCGCTTATTTCTGCAGAAAACTCCTCATTTTAAAAAATAGTCGGATTTTCTCCTGTTATTTGAACCCGCCTTCTACCCGTTATTTCCTTAAAGAAAATCTACCGAGACAGAATCTTTGCCGTTTCCTCTATGATCCTATCCATAAACGCGGCTGCTGATTCCTCTGTACTTAAGCGAGTTGCTTGCCCTGCCCATAAGGACATAAACTCCTGGTTATTTCTTTGGGCGGCTGCTTGACGAAGGTCTCTCGTGATCGCATTCTGAATCGGATAATCCAAAATCGAAGAGTCGTATCTTTCCATTTCTCGTATAAATTGATTTTCAATCCCCCTTGCCTGCTTGCCGGAAAAGGATCGAGTCAGCACCGTGCTTTCTTCTGTGCTTTCTGCAATTGCTTTTTTGTAGGCGTGATGCGCTCCGCTTTCCTCACAGGTAAGAAAGGCTGTACCCAATTGCACGCCTTTTGCCCCTAGCATAAGGGCTGCCGCAATTCCTCGCCCATCCATAATTCCACCCGCTGCGATGACCGGGATGCTTACATAGTCAGTAATCTGGGGGATCAAGCCCATGGTTCCGATCAGGGACCGCTGTGTACTCTCCAAGAAAGTCCCCCGGTGCCCTCCTGCCTCATAACCTTGTCCCACGATCATATCGACTCCGCTTTCCTCTAGTGCCTGCGCTTCCCGAACCGTTGTTGCAGTCCCGATCAAGATGATATTTCTGCGCTTGAACTCTGTTATCAGATCCTTAGAAGGTATTCCGAACGTAAAGCTGAATACAGGAACCTTTTCATCCAGCAGAACTTGTGCTTGCTCCTCAAAAGATTCTGCGACCTTCCCCAGTACGGACTCCCCTTCTATCCCCAACTTTTCCCGGTAAGGTTTTAAGATTTCCTTCATGGACCGGAGTTTTTCATCGCTCATTTCTGCAGATCGTTCAGGGATAAATAAGTTGACCCCGAACGGAAGCGGTGTGAGTTCCCTGATTTTGTGAATGGACAACCTCACATGTTCCGGGGTCATATAGCCTGCTCCTAAGGTTCCTAGTCCGCCAGCATGGGATACCGCCGCGACAAGTTCGGGGGTCGTAGCCCCTCCTGCCATACCGGCCAGTATAATAGGGTATTTTATCTTTAATTGCCTAGCCACTTCGGTTTGATTCCATGTCATGGTTACCGCTCTCCCTCTATTCTTCCTTAGCCTGAAAAACCGAGCCTATCCATTTTAAAAATAGACTGCAACCCAACACTCCGCGCCTTCTCAAGCATAGACTAAACTACGGTTACAATATCAAACAGTTAGAAAGGGGTTTTATCTATGTCGTTTGCTCTTGCTGGTTTTATGCTTTACGCTATGTGGGCAGTAATAGGTGTCATGTTGGTGGATTTCGCAGCAGCCTCCTACCGAGCTTTGAAAAATAGCAGTTTTTCCTCAGCACTCATCCTCGATTACCTCAAAGCTCTCGTGTACAACGTCTTTCCGCTTTTCCTTCTTTCCAACATGCTTCCCCTCGATCCCACGGGCTGGATTATTCTTATTGCCTACTATGTTGGCAGTTTAGCAGTTTTCTTAAATTCTCTGTCCGCTATTAAGAGTAAATTTTAGTTCTATCATTGCGCAGGGAATCCCATGCAAGTGGGATTCCTATTATTCGTATGCTTTAAGCCATATTCCGCCTCGGCCATCATAGCCTCTGCCAAACGTGATCAATGGGGCTGTATCACCCTTTTTCACCTGAAAAACCGCCCAACCCTCCTTAGAGGAGCCGACTTTCAAATTAGCATCAATTTTTGGTTCTGGAGTCACCACGATGGTTGTATCATATTCTTTTCCCCATTTTGAAACAAGGGTGAAGCTATGTGTACCGACGTTAACCTGAGCCTCATTATCCTGATTGCTATTCACCTTGAATAACAGCTTAGCCAAAATGTATTCATACCCCTCTTTGGCTTCTATATTAAACATGTTGGCTTCCTTTATAATCTTCCAAGCTTCCTCTCCCCGCAGCACTTCTCTTAAAGAAACCGTTGCATCATAATCATCTATTAAATTCTTTACATCTATGGACACAGCCTGTCCCTTTGATGCAGGATTACTCCGTGATAAACCTGTACTGCCTGCAGGCTGAGCAGGAGCCGAAGTGATCTTGTCTTTGCTTTTTATTATGACCGTTTCCTTCTTCGCATCCCAATCCACGTCAGCCCCCATCTGTTCTGCAATAAATCGCGTGGGGACATAGGTACGCCCTTCATAATTCAGGACCGCATAACCATCCGGGACTTGCTTTTGGACTCCATTAAATATAAATTTAATATGGTCCTCTAGCAGGGCAGTTACAGAATTGGATACCGCCAGGACAGCACCTGCTGTGGACACAACGCTCCCAATGACGATCCCTATAAGCAGCTGTTTGTATTTTTTTAACATCGTTTCTCCTCATTTCATAATCAGAACTTAATGTCTATAGGAATATATTAACAAAAAGTCCCAACTAAAAGAAAGGGATAACTGATTCTCAACCTTAATGAACATTGTGCAAGTTGTCGTTCCTCACATCTACATAGATTTGATTTTGTTCATCAATTTGTGCCACTACCACATCATCCATTTTGGTAACCCCATATTCTTGTAAACGGTATTCACCCATGCCTCATCTTTCTTGATAAAAGCCAAGCTGTGTTTCAGAATCTTTCCATCAATGATGAAGATCTGAGGCAGCCCCCTTGAGACCGACATCAGATTGACATCTTTTCGGGTGACTGACATCTTTTCAGGTTTCTTTAATACGGTTAGCTTTCCATTCGTTTCAAAGAAGGCCACTTTAAAAACGAGATCCAATAAAAATCTTTCAAAGATATTTCATAATTTAGACTCGACCCTAAAGGGTCATTTTTCAACTTCAATCCCGCTTCCACCGATAAGGAAGTCGATACTTTCTGGCTCCCCATGAACAGCAAACTGCAATAGCTCTTTTAAAATCTCCCGCTGCAAATCGCTTGATCCCGCGCCGCCAAAGGACCGGCCAATAGGAAAGCGCACATATAAGGCTCTTGGCGCACTCACCTTTTTCGTTACATCCTTTGCTAATTCAATCTTTAAACATTTTAATGTTGTGTAAAGGAATGTTATAGTAGACTTGCTACTCGTTAACCATTTAAATCTAAATGGGGGTAACATATGATGAAGAAATTATTCACCGGCGTCCTAAGCATAGCCTTGATCGCAAGCATAGCGATTACAGGCTGCAGCTCATCCAGCCAAGTCCCGGAGGCTGGCGTTTTGCGCATGAACCTGCAAGCCGAGCCACCTTCCTTGCATCCTGGTATCGCATCCGACCTGCAGTCCATTACTATCATTCGCACCACTATGGAAGGGCTTATGCGGATCAATATGGATGGACAACCCCAGGAAGCAGGAGCGGAGAGTTATGCCATATCCGACGATTTGAAAACCTATACATTTACGATCCGCGATCATAAATGGTCCAATGGAGACCCTGTCACGGCTCAGGACTATGAGTACGCCTGGAAATGGGGCCTGGATCCTAAGAACGAGGCACCTTACGCCAACATGCTTTATGTGATCGAAAATGCAGAAAAAGCCAAAATGGGTGAGGCCCCATTAGACCGAGTGGGGGTCAAGGCCCTTGATGAGAAAACCCTAGAAGTGAAATTAAATCAGCCTACACCCTATTTCTTATATTTGGCAGCCTTCCCCGTATTCTATCCGATAAACCAAAAGGTCGTTGAAAGAGATGCATACTGGCATACCGATGCAAATACTTTTGTTGGCAATGGCCCATATACACTAGCAGACTGGCAGCATGGTTCTGAGTTAACCCTGAAAAAGAACGCAGACTACTGGGATAATACTTCCGTGAAGGGAGATACCATTAAACTGTTTATTATTGAAGATCAGAACACAGAGATCGGTATGTTTGAAAACGGGGAATTGGATTGGGCAGGATCCCCTCTCTCCGAAATTCAGCCAGACGCACTAGCAACTCTGCTGAAAGAGGGCAGAGTCACTAGCAAACCGATTGCGGGAACCTACTTCTACCGATTTAATACCACCAAAGAGCCTTTCACAAATCCGAAGGTTCGTAAAGCCTTCTCTTACGCTATTAACCGTGCGGAGCTTTTGGAAAACGTTGCACAAGGCGGTCAAATGCCAGCTATGGCTTTCGTTCCTCCTACCATGATTCCGGAGAATGAACAAGGGCTATTCCGTGACAATAATGTAGAGGAAGCCAAGAGGCTTTTAGAAGAAGGGCTAAAAGAACTTGGAATGGACTCCTTGCCTCCGATCGCACTGCTATACAACACGCAAGAGTTAAACGCCAGGCTAGCCCAAGCCATCCAGGATCAGTGGAGAGCTAACTTGGGAGTAGTCGTGACGCTCGTCAATAAAGAAAAAAAAGTGCAGTTGGAAGAAGAAAAAAGCGGTCAATACATGATCTCGCGCGGCAGCTGGTTAGGAGACTTTAACGACCCGGTGAACTTCCTGGAACTGTTTGCATCTGTCGAAGGAAACAATCGCACCTACTGGGCGGATCCGGAGTACACAAGGCTTATCAATGAAACCTTCTCTATGACAGATCGTGCTGCACGCTTGGAAAACTTCAAGAAGGCCGAAAGAATTCTTATGGATGAGATGCCATTCATGCCGATCTACTTCTTCACTTATAATTTCATGCAAGCTGAGAATGTGAAAGATGTCTACATGGATGGACTAGGAAGTATCGACTTGAAATGGGCTTATGTTGAAAAAAAAGAGAGAGGGATATAACCCTCTCTCCTATTAACTATTTCTTTTCTACAACAATCAAATACACTTCATTATCTGCATTCTTCCAAAGCTCCACTTTATCTGTTGTTTTCAGTTCGGAAGTAGACATTGCAGATCCATCATGGGATTTTACAACAGCGTTTTTTGTAAGCTTGTAACTTGTGGATACATTATTATAGAACACATATTGGTCTCCGTTTACGCGCGTCTCGATGCCTTTGAACGCTACATCATCTTCTGCTTTTGTTCCGACAGCTGCCGCAGAAGCTACCTTACCATCGCGCTTCAGCGCTAACGTTACGTATTCAAATTGGCTGATACCCTCTAAAGCCTCTGCATTGATAGCGGAATAGCTAGTTCCGTCAACGGAAATCGCAGCAGAAGTGACCGCTCCGTTCACTCTGGCAATCGTCACGGAATCAACCGCACCGCTTACCTTCTTCACTGCACTTGTAATGGCTTTGACTTGTCCATCTTTGTTCAAGGTAAGAGTATATTCTTTATCATTCGTCGCTGCATCGGCATCCACAGTTACGCCATTTGCCAGTTCATACACCTTACCATTGACAGTCACGGTCGTATTCGTTTTCTCCGTGACAAACCCTTGAACACTTTGCTTTTCCACTACTAATTCTACAGCGTCATGGGTACCCACGTTCACTTTTAAGCTGGAAACCCGTGCATCATTCAATTGGTTAGCTTCAATTGTGTTAACTGCATTCATTTCTCCATCAACTTTTACGGTTGCGGTATCTAGCAAACGATAAACTTTTCCATCAATAGTTACCGTAGCCGGCGTTCCTGCAGCAAAAGCTGTCGTGGACGTTACAAATTCAGCGTCGACTTGAACCGTACCTTGCTGTACCTTAACTAAATTTCCTTTGTTATCGAAGGTCAGCACCGCATCGCTTCCATTTGAAAGCTTATTGAGCTCAGTTACTTCCGCTTCGTTGACTAGCAGTTTCGTATTAGCAAAGATGGCATACTCTTTTCCATCAAAGGTTACTTTATTCGCAGCAGTATTCACGGCAATTTCGCCTGTTGCACTCAGCTTCGTAAATTCAACCGCTGTAATCTCTCCATCCGCATTCAGGCTAAGCTTGACTTGGTCCCCTTTGGCGATCTCATTAAAATTGGCAGCCGCTGCTGCAGCCAACGGGTGTGCTTTCCCAGAAACAGTGGCATTTTGTGCAAGCTTATAAGCTTGGCCATTAAGCGTAATCTCTTTTTTCGCGTTGGTTCCAGTCACTACTGAAGTTTTTTCAACCAATCCCGCTGCTTCATTAGCAGAGAAAGAAATCGATACTACTTTTCCATCCTTATCTTTGATAGCGGTAAATTTTTGTCCGACATGGGAATTGGTAACCGACACGCCATTGGCAACGGTTAGTACGATTTCCTGACCATTCAGGGCAGCTTTAAATTGATTTTCATCACCTACTGCTGTTGTGAAATCCAAACCGCTTTTTACTATTCCTTCCACGATGTCGGCTTGGGCTGTCTTCACAATAAGGAAAGAAATTTTCCCGTCTATTGTCAAATATTCTACTTCAGCACCTGCTACTACATTTCCGTATACTTGCGCATTCTCGGAGATGGCAAGGGCTTCATCCTGGCCTGCGATGTTCAATTCCTTGCTTTGTGCGTTGAAGGAAGAAACGACTCCTTTGACCACAGCTAGCTTCTTTTGCGTTCCGTTCTTGTTTCCGTCCTTATCATAGTAGGCTCCATTGGCGTAAACCGGAGTCTCCATGAACTTGCTGGCATATTTAGCAATAACCTCACGGTTTGCTGAGGCTGTAGGAGCTTCTGCAGAATCATACATTCCCACTTTATTCGCTTCTAGAAGGAATGGATGGTACCACAGACCGGTTGTGCTTGCAGGAACTTCAATATTCAAGCCGTTCACAAATACCGTTAGGGCTTCGGCAACCTTTACCGTATTGTTTGGCTGGAATGTCCCGTCTGGATATCCCTTGATGATTCCTTTGGAAACCGCTAAATTAATAAACCCATTCGCCCAGTGATTATCTGGCAGGTCAGTAAATTTCGTTGGCCCATTGAACATTTTCACTTGCTCTTCGGTGTATCCGAGAGCCAATACAGCCATCGTGGCAAACTCAGCGCGGGAAACCTCTTTATTCGGCTTAAAAGTCCCGTCAGTATACCCTTTGACAACACCCGCATAGTTTAATTTAAGGATAGCATCTTTATTTGGGTTGTTGGCGATATCGCTCAACGGCAATTCATTGGATGCGGAAGAAAAACCCGGTACGGCCAATAATCCTAATACCAATGATTTCGTTACCCAATTTCGCAGAGCTTTGGATGATAACACGTTTAACATGTACTTCTCTCCTCCTTGAATATGTAATTTCTTTGTCTTTATCTATGTTTCATTATTGAGAGTGTATCGGACCACTGAAAACAGTGTATCGGAGATTCAGCATGCACGCATTGGCGAAAGATTGGCACCAAATGAAAAACCCTCCTGTGAAGGAGGGCTTTTCCAGCTAGATGAATTCCTGGTTGGCGGCACTTGGGTGAAGGGTTTGGATTCATGAATTTTGACCTAGATGGACTATTAGTGGAAGATTTAGGAAAAATAAAGGTAATTTTTTTCCTTTAATCCCCTCTTTTTCTCTTATGAACCTAAATAAAGGAAAAAATCTCCCTTATCTTTTGTGCTGTCCGAATTGGCCTGGATAGTTAACCGACAGTCTGAACACTCCTACTAGCTTTGCTTCACCGCAACAATCATCTCGATTTCTACAGGTGAATTACTGGGCAATTCAGCTACACCCACAGCCGAGCGTGAATGTTTGCCCATTTCCCCAAAAATGTCGGCCAACAATTCGGACGCTGCATTCATTACCACCGGCTGCTGTGAAAAGCCGCTAGCGGAATTAACAAACCCGGTAATCTTGATAATCCTTTCAATGTTATCCAAAGATCCGAGCTCTTGTTTTAGACAAGCTAAGCCATTGAGGATGCAAACGCGCGCGGCTTCTTGAGCTTGCTCAACCGTAACGTCTTGTCCTACTTTCCCAGTATAGATTAACTCGCCCTTGGTTCTTGGCAATTGTCCGCTGACATAAGCTACATCTCGATGCACAACGACAGGTACATATTGGAATAAAGGGGGTGTAGCAGGTGGCAGCGCCATACCCAATTCCTCTAATTTCTTTTCAATCACTTGTGAGACCTCCTAGAAAAATATTGGAAACTCTTTTACTATATACTAAACAGGTTTTGTAGTCCAAGAAGCAAAGGAGACAATCCATGATCTCGATAAAGGATATCCAAGCTGCAAGAGAAACCATTTCCACATCCATTATCCAAACCCCCATTCTCTCTTCCCAAACGATATCTAAAAAGTATGCGAATGAACTATTTATAAAAGCAGAACATTTACAAAAAACAGGCTCATTTAAAATTCGCAGGGCTGCCAATAAAGTCATGCTTGAAGCCAGAAAAGGGGCTACGCATGTGGTCGCTGCCTCTTCCGGAAATCATGGACAAGCGGTCTCCTCGATTGCCCAACGTTTAGGTTTAAAGTCAACCATTGTCGTCCCTGAAGATGCTGCACTATGCAAACAAGAGGCTATCCGTGCCTACCAGGGGGATCTCGAGCTGTGCGGGACCACCTCACCGGAGCGCTTGACAAGAGCCGCAGAAATTAGCCAATCAGAAGGAGCCATATTTATTCCCCCCTACGACGACCCTGCCATTATGGCTGGCCAAGGGACGAGTGGACTTGAAATTCTAGAACAGCTTCGCCCATCAGGAACAAGGAAAGCGAATGGTGGCTCTGGTCTCCGGAGAAAATTGTAGATATCAGAAAGAATTCCAAGCCTACTAGTTGAGGAAAGCTAAAAAAAGGACTAGCACTATGTAGAATTTGACCATTGGCTGATTGAGAATATCCAAAAGCGAAACTTCGATGCAAAAAATCCCCCAAACCGATTAACAGGAAAATGGGGAAGATAATATTTTTGAGAATCAGAAAAAAGATGTCCACAACGATTCCTTCTTTCGCAAAAAGCAAACAAGACCACTACGGGTCTTGTTTCACATTACTTACTTAAGCTTCTTCATTAATGATAACGCTCTTTCCTCTCATCTTTAAAATGATCGGAATGATCATCCACAGCGCAGCTACAACCAAGAACGCAAGTGAGATTGGCTTTTGCAGAAAGATCATGTAATCTCCATTCGAAGTGGTCAAAGCTCTGCGTAAGTTGTTTTCAATCATCGGTCCCAACACCAATCCTAAAACGAGCGGGGCAACCGGGAAGTCGTTTTTAGTCAAGAAATAGCCGACCACACCGCAAGCAATCAACAGCATCAGATCAAAGGTTGTAAATTGAACTGCATAAACACCGAAGATGGAAATCGCCACAATAATAGGAAGCAAATACTTCGCAGGCGTTTCGATAATCTTGGCAAACACTTTGACTAAAGGCATGTTAAGGATTAATAGCATCAAGTTTCCGATAAACATACTCGCAATCAAACCCCATGCTACATCAGGATGATCACTAAAGAGCAGCGGACCTGGCTGAATGTTGTACATGATCAGCGCACCCATTAGGATCGCTGTCGTCCCAGAACCTGGGATACCAAGAGTCAATAACGGAATCATTGCTCCACCGGAAGCTGCATTGTTGGCAGACTCAGGAGCCGCAACCCCAGCAATCGCACCTTGCCCAAACTTGCTCGGATTTTTGCTTAATTTTTTCTCCATGATATAAGAGAAAAACGAAGCTAGCGTCGCACCGGCTCCCGGAAGAATACCGATGAAAAATCCCAGGAAAGATCCGCGGACAATCGGAACTGCACTTTCTTGCATATCCTGCTTGGTAGGAAGAATTCTTCCTACCTTAGCAACGTCTCCGCTCTCCGTATCCTTTTCCAATATCGTTTTAAACACTTCTCCCAAGGCAAACAAACCGACAGCGATGGTTAAAAACTCCAATCCGGAATATAAAACCGGAATATCATACGTAAAGCGAGCGACCCCAGACACGTTATCCATCCCGATCGTAGCAAGCAACAACCCTGATACGGTCATGATGAGCGCCTTGGTCATGGATTTTCCGGCTAAGCCGCTAACGGCACACAAACCGAGGATCATCAGGGAAAAATATTCGGCAGGACCGAACGATAGCGCAACCTCGGAAAGCGGTTCGGCAAGAAGCACCAGACCCACGATAGAGACGATTCCGGCAAAGAATGAACCGATGGCCGCAATGGATAAAGCCTGTCCGGCTCTTCCCTGCTTCGCCATTTGATATCCATCTAAAGCCGTTACTACGGAAGAGGATTCCCCTGGCGTATTCAGCAAGATGGATGTGGTCGATCCGCCATACATTGCGCCATAGTAAACACCAGCCAATAAAATGATCGAACTCGTAGCCGCGGCACTCGGATCCAGTCCGGATGTCAAAGTAGAAGTGACAGGAATCAGCAAGGCTACCCCACTCATGGGTCCGATACCCGGCAAGACGCCTACCGCTGTTCCAATCAAGACGCCGAAAAAGGCGAAAGCTAAATTATGCCACTGAAGGGCTGTTGCAAAACCGTCAGCAAGAAACTGAAGTGTATCCAAATCACTCACCCCCTAATTGAACCATACAGGAAATCCCGGCAAGGAACCTTCCAGTACTTCTACAAACAGATAATAAATGCCGTACGAAAAACCACCTGAAATAACCAGCGTTTTCCACCATCCGCCCTTTTCCATCACTTGAAACCCAATGGTTAAAAAGACAAACGTAGTAATGACATATCCTAGCGGTTCCAACAGCAAACCGTATAAAATTGCGGAGACTAATATGATAAGGAAGCTTTTATAGTCTAAGGCCTGGCCTTTTGCTTTCACAGTAGAGTAAAATCTTGTTTCATAAAAAAGACGGATACTAAGTAGGATGAGAATTATGCCTAAACCCAATGGAAATATATCTGGACCTACACTGCTGCCATAGGCGCTCGCAGAAATCTTTCTGCTTTCAAAAATAAAAGCCGCTCCGATAATAAAAAAGACGAGACTTGCATACCTGTCAAACGTTTGGCTCACTCCAGCTCACCTCCAAATAAAATGCTTGGGGAAGAGAACCGTTCACTCTTCCCCTTTTTTCTTTTCTTACTTCGCCATACCTAATGCAGCCAATAATTCTTGGATTTGCTTTTCTTGCTCACCTAAGAAAGCTTTGAATTCATCGCTGTTCTTGAATTCGCTTTCCCAACCGTTAGCTTGAAGCTCATTCTTCCAGCCTTCGCTTTCAGATAAAGCCTTCAGCTTTTCTTGCCAGTAAGCCAATGCATCAGCCGACATTTCCTTCGGTCCGAACACGCCGCGCCAGATCGTAAATTCAGCGCCTTCTACACCCGCTTCCTTCGTAGTAGGGATGTCCTTAAGGTCTCCGCCTAAACGTTCAGAAGATGTTACAGCCAACACGCGAATCTTGCCAGCCTTCAAATATTCACCCACACTAGATGCATCGGTTGCAATCAAATCAGCATTTCCGCCTAGAAGCGCTGCGATCGCTTCCCCGCCGCCATCATAAGAAACGTACTTGACAGCCTTAGGATCGACTCCATACTTGAAAGCAGGAAGAACAGCAACCAAGTGGTCCATCGAACCTGGTGCAGATCCGCCGGCAACCGTTACCTTGGAAGGATCCGCTTTCATAGCTTCTAATGCAGACTTCAAATCTTGGAACGGAGAATCCGCTTTCACAACGATCGCACCATAATCACGAGTCAATTGAACCAAAGGAGTGGTATCTTGATAGCCGAAAGGACTGTTCCCTTCCTTTTTCAGATTATTGATTAAGATAGGCGGAGAATTTACGAACAGCTTATAATCATCTTTTTTGCTTTGGGTCGCATATTCAGCCATGAATACAGCTCCACCGCCACCCGGTTTATTTTCAACGGTCATCGTTTTATCTACGAGTTTGCCTTCGGCAAGCACTTTCGTTAATGAACGTGCCGTTTTATCCCAACCGCCGCCAGCACCAGATGGAGCCACTACGGTAATCGGCTTTTCCGGATAATTGGAAGCCTTTTCAGTTTTCGCAGAAGTTGAATCATTGGAAGCAGTACCTGTTGTCGCTTCATTTCCTCCACCGCCACAGGCAGCTAAACTAAGAGCCATCACACCAGATAACAATACGGCAGCAAACTTTTTCATTCCTTTTCCCCCTCGTGAATTCGCTTTACTTTTTTTAAAGAAAAAAGACAGGTTGTTTTCCTGTCTTAAAATTATCAGAAAGCTATTTATTTTAGAAGTTTTAGACCATAAGTAGGATAAGTACCATACAATTTATTTTGTTCATAAAAATCACAGTGTGGTCCGAAAATACCTTCTCTCTGGTCGACCCACATTCCCATAGATGAGCTCGGCATGAATTTTCTTCTGCGAAATGAGATATTCCAGATAGCGCCGGGCAGTAGAGCGGCTGACTCCGGCCTCATGGCTAAGGGTTTCGGCCGTCATTCCATTGTCCCCCATCTGTGCTACACACTTTAAAATCTTGTCCAAAGTCAAGGGGTCAATGCCTTTCGGTGCCTCCGTGTATTCCGGGACCTCAGCATTAGAAGCAGAGGGCTGGAGAGGCTTCCAAAAGCTTTCAATCTCATGAGATGACAGCTGTTCGTTCCCTTGTAACCGGTTCAATTGCTGGCGATAATGCTCAAGACTGCTTTTGAATCGGTCAAAGGTTAGAGGCTTGACGATATAGTCGAATACTCCCCCATGAAGGGCTTTTCTTACCACTTCAACTTCGGAAGCCGCTGTAATCATAATGACATCGGTATGCTGATAACTCTGCCGGATTAAGGAAACAAGATCAATTCCTTTCATATCGGGCAGATATACATCTAATAGGACCAGTTGCGGCTGGACCACCTCAAGCCATTCCTTCGCCTGTTCTCCGGTCGTTGCCGTAGCAATGACAGAAAATCCTTCTACCTTCTCCGTGAACCGGCGGTGAATCTCGGCAATCCGGGGATCATCCTCCACAATCAAGACTTCAATAGGCCTAGTCAAGTTTCTCACTCCTCTCTTTGGGGATGGCAACAATGAACAAAGCGCCCCCCTCATCTCCTTTTTCAATGGCAATGGTACCATCCAGCTCATCCACTAACTCTTTAATCCGGGCCAGTCCCAATCCGCGCTTTTCCCCTTCCTTGGTCGTGAAGCCCCTTCTGAATATATGGTTCATTAATTCATCGCTTACTCCTGGTCCAGAATCTTCAACTTCAAACAAAAGATCATCCCCAAGATCGGTTACAAACAGTCTTACCCTTCTTTTAGGCTCAGGATTGCTTTCCACGGCCTCGAATGCATTCGTAATTAAGTTTCCCAGGATAGAGACGATGGCACTGCTCTCGATGTGCCCCGGCAATTTCTTCAAGCTGCTCTCTCGGTCTAAAATAAATTGAACCTTCAACTCTTTTGCCCGATTATAAAAGCCGAGCATGATTCCCCCCAGCCATGGGTCCTGCAGCTTACGCATGATAAAATGAACAATGTCCTGCTGGTCAGCAGTCTCCTTATGAATTAGCGCAAGCGCCTGGTCATAGGATTCCAATTGCAGCAGACCCGACAACGTATAAAGGAGATTGTTGAACTCATGGGTTTGGGCCCGAAGCGCTTCGGCATATCGGGTCACTTGGGACAGCTCCTCCGTGAGCTGATCCATTTCCGATTTAAGACGGAAGCTTGAAACGACGCCGATTACCTTTTCTTCAAATTTCACCGGCAAACGGTTCGCAATGATCACTTTGCCTCGCACCACCATCTGGCGATCCAAATGCTTCTCTCCTGTGTGCAGCACCTCTAGCATCGTAGTATGGGGAATAATATCCATCACAGGCACTCCAATAACATCCCGGTTTGGCAGGTCCAAAATGTCAACAGCCGCTTGATTCGCCATCGAAATATGCCCCTTCCGATTCACAACAATAATTCCTTCCCTTACGGATTGAATCACTGCATCCCGTTCTTGATATAGGGATGAAATCTCCTCCGGTTCCAAACCGAACATAGCATTCTTGACACTTCGCGCGAGATAGATAGATCCCATTATACCTAATAAAAGACCGAGTGCCGCAATGCCAAGAATCCGGAGTCCTAAGAATTCCACAGTATCCTCTATATCCTCTAAGAGAAAGCCTACAGATACAATACCGATAACCCTTCCTTCCCCATCTTTAATCGGCACTTTTCCACGCAGAGAAGGCCCAAGCGAGCCGATCGCTTTAGATACATAAGACTCCCCATAGACTAAAGCCCTTTCATTATCCCCGCCAACCATCTCTTTACCGATTCTTTCCGGTATCGGATGGGAATAACGAACGCCATGCTCATTCCCCACAACAATAAATTCCGCATCGGTTTCCAAGCGAATCCGTTCAACAATCGGCTGAATGCTTTTCCAAGGCTCTTCCGTGCGAAAGGCCTCCTGAATCTCAGGCATATTGGCCACAAATTGCGCGAGATGAAGAGCCCTTTTACCTACCTGCTGTTCAACGGATTGGGTGGTGGCATAAAAGAATAAAGCACTTGTCAGGATAACAATGAAAAGGACGAGAAAGACAGCAAGAAGAGTAATCCGCTCCTGGAGTCTAAATTTGGTAAGATTCTTCATAGGGTCTCTCCAATGGATCTTAGTGTGTAACCTTTAATTATGTATCATTATACTATTTTTTCATTACAGATCTATCAGCTTTTCTATACAAAAAAAGCAGAGGATAAAGTTTCCTCCACTTAAAAAAATCAATCTATCCAATATTCTTTACTGCCTCTTTTACCGGCTTCGGACCCTCGTTTGAGGTTCGCAGCGGGATTTCCTTTAGGAATAACGTCAGAACAAAAGCCGCCACCACAAGAACCGTGCACAAGAGAAATACCTGTGTCAAAGAATAATTCAAGGCATCTTTCAAAGACAGTATGAGTTGATCCAGCAAAGGAAGCAGATCAGCCGGAACGGCTGTTTTCAACTGTGCAACGGCTTCATGATTCATTAGAATTTGAGGGTTATGAATGTTTACATCTCCTAAAGCCCCTTCTGGAATGGAAGGCAATTTAGTCTCTGCCAGTTTAGCAGACATTCTAGAGCTCATCACATACCCCATAATGGCAACGCCTATGGTGCCTCCCGTTTGTCTGAACAATTGGGAAGTAGCGGTCGCCACCCCTAAATACTTGTGATCTACCGCATTTTGAACCGTCAATGTGAAAATCGGCATGGTCATTCCGAGTCCGATGCCTGTCAGGACGAGGTTAAATATCATCATGGACAAGGCAGCATCAGGCATTAACCTAGAATTTAAAAAGATTCCTATCGCCATCACGGTAAAACCAACTAATCCGATTTTTTTATACTTGCCTGTACGGGTAATCAACTGTCCTGACAGTGCACTGAATGCAACCATCGAAATGGTCATCACCATTTCCACCAAGCCTGACGCGGTCGCAGATTGCCCGAGCACCCCTTGCACATAAAAGGGAGCGTACATAATTACCCCAAACATCCCCATCCCGGAAAAGAAAGATACCAAATTCGATACAGTCACAATCTTGTTTTTAAATAATTGCAAAGGAACGACTGGGCTTTTTACCCTGCTCTCAACCACGATAAAAAAGGCAAGAGATACTGCTGATGCAATGAATAACCCAATGATTTCGATCGAGTTCCAAGCATACTCGGTTCCGGCCCAACTAAATCCCAAGAGCAAGGTTAAAATGACCATCGCCAACAAAAACGAACCTAAATAATCGACTTTCTCTTTTTCTTTTTGCGGAGCTTGCGGATAAAGCTTCAGGATCATAAAAAAGGCAATAAAGCCAATCGGAAGAAATACCCAAAATACCCAAGACCAATCTAGGTTATCGACAATATACCCGCCTAGAGTCGGGCCAAACAAACTGGATAAGCCAAATACCCCGCTCATCATTCCCTGCCAACGGCCACGTTCTCTTGGCGAGAACAAGTCCCCAACTGTTGTAAATGCCGTGGACATAACCATCCCGCCGCCAAAGCCCTGAATTCCCCGATAAATAATCAGTTCAAAGATCGAATCAGAAAATCCGCTTAATAAGCCACCAACCATAAAAATACCGATTCCCGTTAAGATGAAAATCTTTCTGCCGTAGATATCAGAAAGCTTTCCAACCAAGGCTGCCGTAATGCTCGATGTCAAGGCATAGATCGTAAAAACCCAGTTAAAGTATTCCATTCCGCCGATTTCTGCCACAATCTTCGGCAAGGAAGTCCCCACGATGGTCATGTTAAGGGCCGAAAAAAACATGGCAGACATAACAGCAGCCATAATTAGTACTTTCTTTCTCATTTCCAGATGTTCCAAGAATATTCCTCTCCTTTTCTGACTACGCTATTCGCTCCTCGAAGCTTTAAAGTGAGCGATCGCATCAGATATTTTGTTTAATGAGGCAATAACTGAAAAAATCTCGTCCTCCGAGAAATCCTTTAAGATCTTCTCAAACAATTTCACATTATTATTCCTTCTCTGATTCAAAAATTCCAAGCCTTTCTCCGATAAGGAAATGACAACCACCCTCCTATCCTTCTTATCCCGTTCCCGTTCGATAAATCCTAAACTCTCCAGCTTATCCGCTATTGCTGTAGCGGCACCCGGCGTGATGTCAAAGTGCTTGGAAATGTCGGTAGTTTTAATGCTTCCTTTGCGATAAATCATGAAAAGAAGAAATATATTTGCATGAGATATCCCGCTATCATCACTGGTTTGTATAATATCAATGAAACTTTCGTGGACCTGTTTTAATGCAATAAGAAGCTGTTCAAACTGATTCAATTCGCTACCCCCAAATACTTTAATAACTAAAATATTTATAAGATGAATATAATAGTAATTGAAGTGAATGTCAAGTCATTTTTATGGATATATATGGAAACAAATGGGCTTTACCATACAAAAAAGGGTAACCAAAAGGAGCGTGTGTCTCCCTTTTGGTTACCCTTCTTTCCATTTATTCATTTGCTGCATTTAATACTTTTCCTCGGACATAATTCAAATGCCGATACATTTGGGTGAATGCTTCCTGAGGATCGCGCTTCGCCAAAGCCTTGTAGATCGCTGTATGGTGATCGACCGTTAAGTCACGTTCCCGGAATTTGATCAGCTTGTTCACTCGGTCATGTGTCACAATCAGAGAATCAATCATTCCTTCCACCACAGGATTGTTTGCACTTAAGGCAATCAATCGATGGAATTCTTTATCATATTCTCCGTAATCGTTATCGACACTTTCGGCGATTCGATCAATGGTTTGTTTAATGCGCTCTAGCTGCTCATCGGTGATCTTTTCTGCGGCCATCGTGATCAAGCCCAGCTCCAGCGCCATTCGGGCTTCAACGATTGCGGGCAAATTATCCACAGATAGGGCTAACATAACAGAAAACGGCTTGCTGCCGATCTTATCATTGATAAATGTTCCCTCCCGGGTTTTTCGTTTGATCACTTCAAGCGTTTCCAGGGAACTCAACGCTTCTCGCAGAACCGGCCGGCTGACCTCCAGCATCTCCATGAGTTCCATCTCCGATGGAAGCTTATCCCCTGGTTTAAGCTGTCCGCTGGTTAGCAATTGAACGATCCGTTCCACTACTTGTTTTGATAGCGTATTGCGATGGACAGATTTAACGACTACTTCATTTCCTCTCTCGTCCACAAATCCCCCCTCCTCTCCTAGTTTCATTACTTATATTGTAAGACAATTCCTTATTTATAACAATATAATTCACATTCTAACCAAGTATTTATTATTAATTCTCTTCCCTTTCATGCAAAAAGCACATCGCCCATTAGTCGATGTGCTTGATCTTAATCCTAACTATTATCGAACCATACAAGGTCGCTTATTATCGAATTTCCACCCCGGAATAAGGTACTGCATCGCCATCGCGTCATCGCGTGCGCCAAGTCCTTCTTTCAGATAAAGCTGATGAGCTTTTTCCACTTGCTCCATGTCCAGCTCAACCCCTAAACCTGGCTTATCCGGAACAGCTACCATACCACCCACGATTCGGAACGGCTCCTTCGTTAAGCTCTGTCCATCCTGCCATATCCAGTGCGTATCAATCGCCGTAATCTTTCCAGGTGCCGCAGCTGCCACATGCGTGAACATCGCTAATGAAATATCGAAGTGGTTGTTGGAATGAGATCCCCAAGTCAGTCCCCACTCATGGCACATTTGAGCGACACGCACAGAGCCTTGCATCGTCCAGAAATGCGGATCAGCTAAAGGAATATCTACCGATTGCAGCTGAATGGAATGTCCCATTTCACGCCAGTCGGTTGCAATCATGTTGGTCGCTGTAGGAAGACCTGTCGCACGGCGGAATTCAGCCATCACTTCACGGGCAGAAAATCCTTTCTCGGCTCCGCAAGGGTCTTCGGCATAAGCAAGGACATGATGCATGTTACGGCATAAGCGAATCGCATCTTCCAACAGCCATCCGCCATTGGGATCCAAAGTGATTCTAGCTTCAGGGAAGCGTTGGGCTAAAGCGGTCACCGCCTCAATCTCTTCTTCCCCGCGGAGGACCCCGCCCTTTAATTTAAAGTCATTAAAGCCATAGCGCTCGTGTGCGGCTTCAGCGAGACGAACAACCGCCTCAGGAGTCAATGCTTCCTCGTGGCGCAGGCGGAACCAGTCGTTATCCGCATTCGGATCACTCAGATAAGCAAGATCTGTTTTGTTGCGATCACCAATGTAGAAGAGGTACCCTAGCATTTCTACCGCATCGCGCTGTTGACCTTCTCCCAAGAGGGCCGCAACCGGTACACCGAGATATTTTCCTACAAGGTCCAGCAGAGCCGCCTCAAGCGCGGTTACAGCATGAATGGTAATGCGCAAATCAAACGTTTGCAATCCGCGCCCCGCCGCATCTCGGTCAGCAAACTGCTTGCGTACGCAGTTTAGGATGTTATTGTATCTTCCGATAGATTGCCCGACAACCAACGGCTTGGCATCCTCTAACGTCTGTCGGATGCGCTCTCCTCCTGGAACCTCACCCACTCCTATGTTCCCTGCATTGTCTTTGAGAATCACGATGTTGCGGGTGAAATAGGGAGCATGGGCTCCGCTCAAATTTAAGAGCATGCTATCATGGCCGGCAACAGGGATTACCTGTAGCTCAGTAATGGTAGGAGTACCAGAAAAACCTTCTCTTGTGTCTTGATTTATGGTCGCTTCTTGATTCATAGTCTCACTCCTAAGTTCTTATCGATCGAGCTTTGTTTATTCTTTATTTTACAAATACCGTCTTAATCGATGTGAAGAAGTCCATCGCCGCTCTTCCTTGCTCGCGGGAGTGTGAGCTGGATTGCTTCATTCCGCCGAATGGAGCCTGCAGTTCTACCCCAGCGCTCTCTGCATTGATGCGAACAAGCCCTGCATCCATCTCGTTGATGAAAGAAAGCATATTACTAATATTAGTAGTGAAGATGGAGGCACTCAAGCCAAACTCCACATCATTCGCTAATTCTAATGCTTCTTCCATCGTATCCACTTTCATCAAAGCCAGAACCGGACCGAAGATTTCTTCTTGGGCAATGACCATATCGGTTGTTACCCCGTCAAAAACTGTAGGCTGAACGTAAAAGCCTTGTTCAAATTCTTCACCCTGTGGCTGTCGGCCTCCGAAAAGAAGAGTAGCTCCTTCTTCCAGACCTTTATTGATATAGTGTTGAACCGTTTTATATTGGCTCTCGCTCGCGCAAGGGCCCATCCAAATGCCAGACTTCATGCCGTCTCCAACGGTAATTTCTTTTACCTTTTCGAGAAGCTTCGCCTTAAATTCATCGTACACTTCACTTTGGACAATCACTCGGCTCGTTGCCGTACACTTTTGACCTGTAGAGCGCAGCCCGCCGCTGATGGTGGCTTCCACCGCTAAATCCAAATCGGCATCCTTCGCTACGATGACAGGGTTTTTGCCGCCCATTTCCAGCTGATATTTCGCTCCGCGCGCTAGAGCTGCCTGACCGATCCGCTTTCCAACCCCATTGGAACCGGTGAAGGTAATTCCGTTTACATCCGGATGCTCCACTAATCCTTGCCCAATCACAGAGCCGGAACCTGTAATCATGTTGATTACCCCCGCGGGGAATCCTGCTTCTGCTAAGCATTCAATGACCAATGCGCATGTAACAGCTGTCTCCGACGCAGGCTTAATTACAACCGTATTCCCATAAACTAAAGCTGGAGCCATTTTCCAAATCGGAATCGCTACAGGAAAATTCCACGGCGTTACAACCCCGACAACTCCTAGAGGCACTCGGGTGGTAAACATTAACGCATCTGCGTCCGTCGAAGGGATCACATCCCCAATCGATCTCATGCCTTCTCCGGCATAATAGCGAAGAATCGCTACACCGCGTGCGGTTTCACCCTTTGCTTCGGGAAAAGTCTTTCCCATTTCTTTCGTTGCTGTTGCCGCAATTTCATCTATTCTTCTTTCCAACACATCTGCAGCCTTGCGCAAGTATTCTCCACGAACACTAGCGGCTAGCTTTTTCCATTGCTTTTGCGCTTGCTTGGCTGCAGCGACCGCATCGTTTAGATCTTGTGCCGAGGATTTTTGAATATAGCCTACCACTTCATTCTTATTAGCCGGATTGATACTGCCCTCCACTTCACCTGTAGAGGAAGAAACCCATTGTCCATTGATATAGTTGAGATAGGTTTGAACCTTAGTCATGGTTGACATCCTTGATCACCCTTACCTTTCTTAGATGGTTGCTGCCTTTTTTTCCTTTGGATACTTTTCAAAAGCTACTTTTAAAATGGCTTCTAGTGCTTCATAGTGAGCCGGCTCTACTGGAGTAATCGGTGCGCGAACCTTGGCTCCAACTGGCAATCCAACGATTTGCATCCCTGCTTTGATCAAGGAAACCGCGTAACCCTTTCTGGAACGGCGAATTCTATTAATCGGCAAGATTACATCTTGGTATAAATCGCTGACTAATTTTTGATCTCCATTAAGCAATGCATCATAGAACATTTTCGAGATATGAGGAATGTAATTTGAGATGGCGGAAGAGTAGGCCTTAAATCCAATTCCTGTATAGGCTGGCATGGTCACTTCAGCCATTGGCATCCCGTTTAGATACAAAAGTCTGTCTCCGATGGTTTGCGTAATTTCAATGTTTAGTTCCATGTTTCCTAAACCATCTTTTAATCCTACCAATTGCGGATACTCTACTAATCTTTTAACTGTCTCTAGTGTTAGCACACAGTTATCGCGTTGGTAAATGATCGCGTTTAAGCTAGTGCTTCCGATGATGGTGCTCAAGTACTCATATAATCCCTCTTGTTCTGCCTCGATTAAGTATGGAGGCAGGATGAGGTAACCATCTGCTCCCATTTTCTCGGAAATTTGAGCCAATTCTACCGCGTGGGTGATATTTCCGCCAACTCCCGTGTAAAGCGGCACTTGTCCTTGGATGACAGATTGGGCAACTTCAATCATGGTTTGATATTCATCGTGAGTTAGCGCATGGAATTCTCCTGCTCCGCATCCCACGAAGATGGATCCTAACCCTTCATCCAAAAGGAATTGAATGTTTGCCTCCAGCCCTTTTGTATCTAGCTTGCCGCTTTGATCGAACGGAGCGACCGGAAACCCCATGATTCCTGTAGGTACATTGCGTTGTTGATTTGCCATTTTATTAATCCCCTTTCACCTGATAAATTGTCGTATATTTTATATGTCTAATTGTAAGACAAATAAAAAAGTATGTCAATTCTTATTTGGATAAAATATTATATGTCTTTCGGAAATGAATCTGCCCACAAAAACGAGCTTTTTGTGGGCAGATCTCCTCTCGATAGCGTATTACTTTCCTAGTAATTGCTTGTAGTAAGCTTCAGATTCGGACATATGCTTCACTGCTTCTTCACCATTGATATAAACAGGTGTTACAACAAAAGCGTCTAGTTCCTTTTTCAACTCTTCATTGGCAGATACCTTTTCTACCGCAGCAGAGAACTTGTTTATTACGTCCTGTGGAGTTCCTTTTGGGAAGCCCCAGAAGAAAAATTTATCAAAGGAAATGTCTACACCTTGTTCTTTAAAAGTCGGTACATCTGGCATGCTTGGAATTCTTTCTTCTGCCATAACCCCTAAACTTCTAAACTCGCCAGACTCCATATAACTGGTAACCAATCCGATCGAGGTAGGTACAATATCAATCTGCCCTCCAAGCAACGCCGTCACTTTTTCGGCAGCTCCACCGACATCTACGATGTTAAATTCTGTGCCTGTCGCTTGTTGAAGCGCTATCAGCTGCAAATGGGTAAATCCGCCAATCTCCGTTGCAATCGACACCTTCTTCGGATTTTGCTTCGCATACTCAATCAAGTCATTCAAATTTTGGAATTGGGAATTGCTATTGACCATGAATGTATTTCCTAAGTCTGTGATCCCAATTCCAGCGATTTCAAGATCAGAATAAGAGAACTCGACCAGTCCCATGATTTTGTTTAATAGCATGGAGTTGTGGAAAGAAAGGACCGTATACCCATCCGGATTAGCGTCAAGCACCTTTTTGGTCCCCGTGCTGCCTCCGGCTCCATTTACATTCGTTACTACGATAGGCTGGCCCAGCTCTTTTTCTAAATATTTCGCCATCAAACGAGTGTTTCGGTCTGTATCTCCACCTGCTCCTGCAGGAACAACCACTTCAATCGGCTTATTGGGGTAGGCATCTCCGCCACCTTCAGCCTTTTGCTCACTATTTTGTTCAGCAGGCTGAGATGCAGATGGAGTGCTTTCCTGATTGGAACAACCCACAGCAACAGACAGCATGAGAGCCATGGAAGACAGGACCATTCCTTTAAAAAACTTTTTCATTTCGTAAACCCTCCCTAATTTTTGTTTATTTTAATAGAAATTCTTCTATTAAAAGCTTGATGGATTTAACCCTACATTTCCAACGTGTTTACAGATTTCTTCTTTGCATTTTGCCAGACTTTCAGTCCAACGGAGATGAAGGCTGCAGCCAAGAAAAAGACAGCAATCGGCTTTGTCACAAACGGAGTAAAATCTCCCTGGGAAAGCATTAGTCCTCTGCGCAAGCTGGTTTCCGCAATCGGGCCAAGAATAAACCCAAGAACAACCGGCGTAATAGGAAACTTGAATTTCATCATGGCATATCCTAAAAGCCCGAAGAACAATAATGCTCCTACATCAAACAAACGATTGTTCACGCCGTATGCGCCTACTACACACAAGGCCATAATAATTGGCAATAGGATATTTTGAGGGATGCTCAAAAGTCTTACGAAGGCTCTCATTCCTGCAAACATCATAATGATCATGATAATATTCGCTACAAACAAGGCAGCAAAAATGGCATAGACAATATCTCCATTATTCTTCAATAATAACGGGCCCGGCTGAAGGCCATGCAGGACAAGTCCTCCCAATAGCATCGCTGTAACGGTATCTCCCGGAATTCCTAGCGAAATCAATGGGACAAGCGCTCCCCCGACCGCTGCATTGTTGGATGTCTCAGAGGCTACAACGCCGTCAGGAATCCCTGTTCCAAACTTTTCAGGATGCTTCGATTGGTTCTTTGCTGCTACATAGGCAATAAGATTGGAGGTTCCTCCACCGATTCCAGGCAGAATGCCAATACCGATTCCAATTAAAGCGGATCTTAACAAATTCCATCCTTGCTTGAAGAAATCAGAAAGGCTAATTCCGATTCCTTTCATCTTATAGCTGAGTTTTGTTGAATTTCCTTTATACTTTGATTCCGCCATAATCAAGATTTCAGATACGGCAAATAATCCAATGAGTGCGGGCAATAAATTAAAACCGGCATCCAGAGAGCTCATTCCCATCGTGAAGCGAGGAAACGCATCGATCGGCGCAGCTCCTACCATCGCTAACGTAATCCCCATCAGACCGCTAATAACCCCTTTAACAATGGAATCTCCCGACAAACTCGAGATCAGCGTTAAGGAAAAGATAGCGATTGCAAAATACTCATAAGGGCCAAACTTGACCGCAAACTTGGCAAGCGGAGGCGAAATCAGGATCAGGACAAGAATGCTTAAAAGCCCACCAAGAAACGAGGCGATGATCGCCCAGGAAAAAGCTTGTCCCGCCTGGCCTTTCTGAGCCATGGGATAACCATCAAACGTAGTTGCAATGGATGAAGGCGTTCCCGGCAATTTCATCAATATCGCGGGGATAAGTCCGCCGGAGACCCCTCCAATATAAAGTCCCATCAGCAACGCCATTCCCTCACTGGGCTCCATGGTGTAGGTAATTGGCAAACATATTGCGATCGCCATTGTAGCCGTTAAGCCCGGAATAGATCCAAAGATCAGTCCAAGAAATACCCCAGCTGTAATCAATACGATTGTAGACACATCAAAAACAGTAGAAAAACCGGATAACATCATTTCTAGCATAGTCTCACTCCTTTCTATTAACCAACGATTCCTTCAGGCAGCATAACATGCAGCACCATTCTGAAAATGTAATAGATTGAACCAGATGTTAAAATAGCAATCACCACATACAAAGGAATTTTCCAATGAGCTCGATCCGTAAATAGCATGATTTGCAAACTGAGATAAAGGATAGTGGAAAGCAAAAAACCTAAAGGTCCGATTAAAGCAACGTAGATAACCATGAGCGCTGCGGTCATTAAGACTGAAGCATAATTAACCGACTCCTGTGACTCTCCATCTTTCGTTTCCTCATCGGTTGAGACTTGAGTCGCTTGTTTGCTTTTTTTGATTCCGTCCCATAGTAGCTTGGCACTGAGAATAAAGATTCCAATGGCAACTAGCCGGGGAACGAATGCGGATCCTACTACGGAAACGTCGAGCTTCTTAATGCTTAAACTTAGGATAAGTACTAAAATTGCATAGCCCATGAAAAAGATACTAGAGTAGAGATCTTCATACTTTTTTATCATTCATTTTCACCTCGCAAGTTTTGATCGTGTCATTAACGTTAGTTTACTGAATGCCAGTCATTAAAAGCGGATACGAACACTTGAATGTTAACTCCCCCTCCGCAATTGATTCACCACCTTTACTCTGACATAATTTAAATGATGGAACATGCTCCTATAGGCAGCTATGGGATCACGGTTCTTCAAGGCACTTAAAATCTCATAATGCTGTTCTAAAGTGACCGCGTAATTACGCTGAATAGGTGGAACTAACTTCAGGGTTCTATCAAAAATGCGAAGAAGCGGATCAACAAGCCCTTCAAGAGCTGGATTATTAGCACTGTAAGCAATCAAACTATGAAATTGTCGATCAAACTGGAGATAATCTGCTGGGTTTTTGGCCGTTAGATCTAAACATTTTTCCAGCTCAGCCAATTGCTTATCCGTGATTTTATCAGCTGCTAACGTGACTAGCCCCAACTCTAGTGCCATTCTAGCTTCAAGAATGGACTGCGTATCCCCGATTGAAATCGCTAACATTATCGAAAAAGGTTCACTTCCAATTTTGTCAGCTAAAAATGTTCCCTCCCTCGTCTTTCTTTGAATGATTCCCATGGTCTCTAGGGAACTCAAAGCCTCCCTTAGTACAGGTCGGCTTACAAGAAACAATTCGGTCAATTCTGCTTCTGTAGGCAGCTTATCGCCTGGCTTTAGCTGACCGTGCGTCAATAACTCAATGATTTGATCCATCACCTGCTGGGAAAGCGTCTCACGTCTAACGGAGTTCATACTGATTTCTGTCTGCCTAGGTTTCATTCACTCACCTTTTGTCATGTTAGTTTCTCGTTTGTTTTTATTATTGTAAGACAAATAAAAATATATGTCAATTAATAATTTTTATATGTAAGAATATTTTATTTTACATGAATACATAAGGAAAACAAAAAAGACTCGATCAAGTGTGATCGAGTCTTTTCTAGGTCTAGCGAATAAAGGTGATGATTACAATCCCGATTATTGTAACGATGGATAAATGAACTCCATTTGCTCGAAGCCCGACTTGGACTCCCGATGCTCCCGAAATCCGGCTAACCATAAGATTTAAGCCAGAAAAAGGACTTAATGCGGTTGAAGTGGACCAGGCCAGCAATAATAGCATAGCCAGCGATAGATTGCTAATTCCCAGCTCCTGTGCATTCAATTGCATCGCGAACGCAGTAATGACAGCCATTTGATGGATCCCAATATAAGTTACCACAATTATGATAGCAATTACGGCTAATGCAAATAAGAGGAACGATTGATGAGCAAGATTTGTCAAATATCCGCTGATCCCATTCGCGAAGCTTGTGCCTTGCAACGCATGCCCCAAGAGGCCGGCGCTGGTAAAAAGCACGATTTCATTATTCAGCATCGGCACGGTCTGATCGCGAAACCCCTTGAACTCCGAGAGCAATATGCTCCGTCCCTTTAAGACAAAGCCCCATAACAGCGGAAAACAGATAGAGATCAGGCTTACAATCACTAACATGGACCAATGCGTCAGATATTCAATCAAGAGTGAGCAAGTTAGCAAGACGATCACAAACAATACGAGCCGGATCAGCTGATTGCGCTGAACTTTATCCAAGGGGGTTTCCGAAGCCGAATCTGAAACCATAGGATGCCTGTGCTCCCATATGGCAAATAAAAGATTTCCGATGATTAAGGAAAGAAAAGCGAAAGAGAAACCGTAAATAATATATTCCCCGACAGGAATGTTCAAGTAATGGAGAACGATCGAAACGGATGCAAAATAAGGAGACCACAGGGGAGAAGTTGAAAAACCCACAAGATAGCTTTTGGCCGACATCGTTGAAGGAAGCCGGAGATCTTTAAGAAATTCATTGAGAATCCGAACAGACCCTAAGTTAAGGATCGGCGTGAGTATAAACAAGGTACCTGTGATTCCAGCAAACAGTTTCTTTGGATGGTGCAGCAAGTTATGCAGCAACGAATCCACCGCTCCGAAATATCCCCCAACCCTTAAGGGTAAAGCAATAAGCGGAGCAAGAACAATCAAACAGAGCAAAGGAAGTGTCAGCAATATCCCTTCGCTGATTCCAACTGCACCTGCACCCTTCTGGAGTTCAAGGAAAATCCCCATGCCCATCATAAACAGGCCAAGCCATCGGGGAAATCCCTTCGCCTTCATTGCACTTCCGACAAACGCTAGCAATGCCATGGCCACAACAAGATACTTCAGCCACTCCTGCTGTACGAAATAATAAACAAGGAACAATCCGCACATCGCCAGAATCTGATAACTACGCATGGCTCTCTCTCCTATTTCTAGTCTCTTCTCTCTTCGCAATAAATAAAATCAACTGCATATCTATCGTAGGAGCATTTGAATATATTGTCAATTGCTAAGTAAAGACAGCCTCCAAAACCAACAACTCTTTGCCTATTAATATTCATTATAAAATTAAAAATTGACTTATAATTACATTTGTCTTACAATAAGTTGCATAAATTATACAGCGTTTTCATTAACTATGGAGGGTGAGAAATAATGAAGGTTTCCGTAACACTAAATACCACTGCTTTGACCGATAAAGACTTCAAGCAACTGACTCAATTAGGCGTAGATTATCTTGATTTTGGCGTAGGGCATTCTTTTCCTGGAGTAAAAGAGCAGGGTTACCCTGACTTGGACCAGCTTTTACAATTGAAAAGAAAAATCCGTTCATGGGGTCTTGATATCAACCGGGTGACTTTGCCAAATATGACAGAGAGCTTTATGGAAAACCGCCCTGGATGTGAACGAGAATTGGAAAATTCAGTAAACGCTATAAAGGTGTTCGGAGAAGCTGGAATCAAGATTGTAAGACAGAGATTTGCCGGTGATGTATTCCCTAACCAAGCCAAGATTTATAAAGTGGAACAGCGCGGCGGAGCCATTGGTCGCGGCGAAAGCGTTGGATTCATGAAGGAAAAGCATGAAACCCCTACTCTAGAAGAGCATCAGCAATGGTGGAGCCGCTTTCGCGAAGCCTATCGCAGCTTAGTGCCCGTGGCTCAAGATTATGATGTGAAAATCGCGATGCATCCGTCGGACACGCCACACCCCGATACCCCGTTTGGAGGATTGGGATTACACCGGATTATCGATGATTTTCCAAATAAGAATGTCGGATTCGTTTACTGCATCGGCACTCGCGCTGAAGCGGGCGGTTCTTCTCTAGTCATCGATGAGATTAATCATTTTGGCAGAAAAGATAGAATCTTCCTTGTCCACTTCCGCAACGTGAGAGGAAGCCTTCCGACTGCTGGCGGCTTTGAGGAAGCCATGCTGGACGATGGTGACATGAATATGTTCAAAATCCTGTTGGAATTGAGAAAAGTTGGCTATAACGGCTGCATTAACCCAGACCACGTCCTCATTATGGAAGGCGATGAGCCTGACTTACATCCTGGATTCGGATACTCAAACGTAGGCTGGAAAGCTTCTAGCATGGGCTTTGCCTACTCCATTGGCTACATTAAAGCACTGATTAATGCATTAGGAGAATTTGAAGGAAGAAGATATTAAAGGAGTTTAAGGAATAATCTTATCTCTTGAATTAAGGGAACAGTTTCCCTTATCAAGCATTTCTTTAAATTCAGCCGGGGCCTAGCCCTAGGTGTTGAAAACAGCTAGAAAAGAGGGGGACAAGCTCCCCTTTTTTTTGCGTCCATTTTTTTACTTCATCAATTGCCTTTTTCCTCCCCAAAGTATAGTATAAGAATACAGTTATAGATCGACATGCCAGAATGTCAAAAGAAAGGTGCTGCTATGACTCCCCGTACGAAAGAACAAAATGAAGCCATTCGAAGACAGCGGATGTTTCAAATTCAACAAACCGCAGCCGAAGTCTTTATGGAAAAAGGCCTAAATATGGAAATTGGCGACATTGCCAAAAAGGCGGGATTAGGTCGAGGTACGGTTTATCATTACTACAATAATAAGCTGACCCTCCTTGAAGAGCTCCTCGCTGAAGCCTTGGAAGAAGCAATAAGAATTACAGGCCAGACAATCGACACCGATCAATGCCCCCTGGTTCGCTTGGAGCGTTTTGCCGAATCCCAGTTAAATCAGTGGCTTGAAAAACCCTATTTATATATCCTGTTCAAAACCTTTTTCCAAACAGAACCCCTCCCGATTCATCAACAGGATAAACTAAGGGAAACCTTCTCCGAACAGGTCTACTCTCCAATATTAAGTACCATCAAAGAGGCAACAGATGCCGAAAAAATTGCCTCTCTAGACGCGGAGACCATGGCTCAGTTTTACTTTGGCACATTGATCGGGACAGCCAGCAACTATTTTCATAAAAAGAGGATGAACGAACCCGTTCCGCCTGACTGGCGCGATGGTGTCATTATCCTTCTATTTACAGGATTGAAACGATAACCTCAAGGGAGATCAGATGAATGATAACTTTAAAAAGTGAAAGAGAAATCGAACTGATGCATGAAGCAGGAAAGCTATTGGCTTCTTGTCATAAAGAGATTGCCAAAATACTCAAACCCGGCATTACGACAGCCGAAATCGATCAATTTGTTGAAGAATACTTAGCAAAACATGGGGCTAAGCCTGAGCAAAAAGGATTTATGGGATATGAATACGCCACCTGCGCCTCCATTAATGATGAGATTTGCCACGGCTTCCCTAGAAAGACTCCTTTAAAAGACGGAGACATCGTAACCATTGATATGGTTGTCAATCTAAATGGCGGATTAGCCGATTCCGCTTGGTCCTATCCGGTAGGAAGCATCTCCGATCCAGCAAAACGCCTCTTGGAAGTCACCAAGGAATCTTTATATCTAGGCATCCAACAGGCTTTAGCCGGAAATCGAATCGGGGATATAGGCCACGCCATCCAAACCTATGTGGAAGCACAGGGCTTCTCCGTAGTGAGAGAATTTACCGGCCATGGAATCGGGCCTACCCTGCATGAAGAGCCCCATATCCCCCACTACGGAATCGCCGGTAAGGGACCTCGGCTTAAAGAAGGGATGGTCATTACCATTGAACCGATGGTTAATATCGGGGCATGGAAATCTAAAATGGATGCCAATGGCTGGACGGCCAGAACTACGGATGGAAAGCTCTCCGCCCAGTATGAACATACGATAGCAATTACGAAAAATGGACCCTTGGTCTTAACCGAACAGAATGCCTAAGCAAGTTAATCAGCGGGGGTGATTTTGAAATAGCTGGAGATTCTCCAATTAATCCTCCAGATCATGATTTTTTCTTCCATATAGTTGGAAAAAGCCCGCTATTTGCAATGAAGCGACCAAAACGATGGAACTTTAGCTCAATAGATGGAGCTTTTCCTACTATTTTAAAATTTTTTTGTTTGATTTAATCTTAAGTGACTTTACTCCACTTATACAACACGGGTGATAAATGGACTTCCCACTCCACCTTCCAACCGGTGGAATCTTTAGCCAAAATGGGCAGTTAATGAATGAGGGTGACTCATATGTACCTGGTACTTATGAGTCACCCTCATTACTTTGTCCAAAGTTTATATAGTCCCTCGGAGTCATGCTCCCGCTTTGGTATTCAGCTACAGCTCCCTCACTTTTAAAAAAGATTGCCGTATTCGTTAAAGCTCATGAATTCCGGTTCACTTAAGATTTCGATATTGGGATTCGCTTTCGCTTCTTCGAGCAGATATTCCGAAATGAACATATGTTCCAGATCCAGCGTGTTTTTTATCCGAATCATCCTCATAAAGTTATAATCTACGTCAAAACAGGTTTTCATGGCCGCTCTTATGGCCAAACTATCGTTTTCCATGACCATCGGAATTTTTACAGCCTGGGCCAGCCTATTCGTTAATGGATTCGGATAGGTCGACTCAAATTGGATCTTATCAAAGAATCTTCTGGAGCAAATGTCGGCATTGGTCATTCCGTTGGCATTCCCATGCGACTCCCTGGTAAGATCCAGAACCGCTATTCTTTGGGCCAGCGGTTTGTGCTTCACGGAACCAGAGTAATTTCTTCTGATAATATTAGGATCCATACCGCTTCCTGAGATGTTCTTCCCCATTTCATCCACAACGAGCACATCACATGCATCAAACCTGATGCTTGGCATCAGCTGTTTGGCCTCTTCCAGCAGGCTTGGTTCTTCATCCATGATCCGTTCCCTCGGGATGGCAACAATCTTGAACGTTTCATCATAGGCGTTTTCTATCATCCCAACACCAAAGACGATCTTCGATTTATCGATCGCCTCTCTTGCAATCTCCTCAACTCTCACGGGGATATTCTCCACGCCGGCCTCGTGTACGATTTCGGCGCCGACTTGTTTGCCCAGCCCGACAGCGATCATTTTGGCTAGACCGCTTTCATAGGTGGCCCGAAAGGAAGTGTGCGGCTTAATGCGACCGGTAACGATGATAGCATCCGCTTCCGCATACGCCAATTTATCGAGATAAACAGGGAGTCCATTTTTAGAACCCCCGACCTGAACAACCTCCATGTTTGAAACAATGGGAGCACCTGTAGATTCTTCAGTTATACCGAGCTCAGCAAGTACTTCCGCCTGCCCTTCAGCTGTTGCTCCTCCATGACTCCCCATCGTCGGCACAATAAACGGGTGCGCCCCTCTCTCTTTGACCGTCATAACCATTTCTCTGACAATACACGGTATATTGGCGATACCTCTACTGCCAACAGCTATCGCTACCCGATCGTCTTTCTTGATTCTTCCTATAATCTCCTCTCTGCCAAGCTGTTCCCTTATGGCCTTCGGTATATCCGAAATCGTTACTCTTTCAAAATGCTGTCTAATCCGAATCATTCTGGGGATGTTTATCCCTTTGAACAATTTCTCCATTCCCATTTCACCCCCCTTTTCGCCACTATCCAGCTCGTGCTTAGGTCACGGGTGCAGGATTAAACAAGCACAGATCATTGTGTAATCCCCAATGTTCCGCCCACGTTTGCTTACGGCCGCTGGCCACATCGATGATGAGATGGAATATCTCCCAGCCCACTTCTTCGATTGATGACTCACCTGTAGCAATCGTCCCTGCATTCACATCGATCAGGTCATGCCATTGATCAATTAAGGCATTCCGGGTTGATACCTTGATTACGGGAACCATAGATAAACCATAAGGAGTCCCGCGCCCAGTAGTGAATACCTGAAGGTGCATACCAGAAGCTAATTGCAACGTTCCGCACACAAAATCGCTGGCAGGTGTAGCGGCAAAAATCAGACCTTTTTTCGTCGCTTTTTCTCCAGGGGATAAAACATGTACAATCGGGCTGCTGCCTGATTTTGCGATCGAACCCAGTGATTTTTCTACCACGTTTGTGAGTCCGCCTATCTTATTGCCGGGTGAAGGATTGGCACTGCGGTCTGCTTCTCCTCTTTGCAAATAATTGTCATACCACTTCATTTCCTGGATCAAAGCTTTTCCAACTTCTTCATTCACAGCCCGAGGTGTTAATAAATGAACCGCATCACGAACTTCTGTTACTTCTGAAAATAACACCGTTGCCCCAGCCCGCACCAACAAATCGGCAGCATAGCCTAAAGCCGGATTGGCCGTAACACCTGAAAACGCATCGCTTCCCCCGCATTGCAAGCCAATAACCAAATCGGAAACAGAACAAGTGACGCGTTGCCGTTTATTCAATTTGATCAGCTTCTCTTCCGCCATTTCCAAGATCGATTGAATCATATTCATGAAACCTTCCTGGTTTTGTAAGGAAACAATACTGCCGGTATCCCCATCCGGAGTTAATCTAGTAGGAACCAGTTTCTCACAGCCCAAACCTACGACTAATACTTCTCCTCCAAAATTCGGGTGAATGGCAATGTTTTGAATGGTACGGATGGGAATCATGGCATCAGGCGCGTTAATGGCAACCCCGCATCCGTAATTATGATTTAAGGCCACGACATCATGAACATTAGGATACTTAGGCAAAATTTCTTCTTTTATACGTTTTACGGCATAATTCAAGACACCTGCCACACATTGAACACTGGTTGTAATCCCTAATATATTTTTCGTCCCGACCGATCCATCCTCATTTCGGTATCCTTCAAACGTATATCCTTCAAGGGCTGGCATCGACTTCGGCACTTTATTAGCAATAGGCAATTCATCTAGCTTCGGTGGCGTAGGCATAACCACCAAGGACTCTTGAATCCAGCTTCCTCTTTTAATAGGGCGACCAGCATAGCCAATCACTTCACCATAGCGAATGATCGCCTCATCTTGTTCCAGATCCGTTAAAGCTACCTTATGCCCTTGCGGAACTTTCTCCGTCAGCACCAAACCACATGGAAAGACCGTCCCTTCAGGCAATCCGCCTGTATTGACAATAATGGCTACATTATCTTGTTCATTTACTTTAATGTATAAGGGAGTTTCTTTTGTTGCTTTTACGTTTGCAGACATGGGCACGTTCTCCTTCTTAATGAATTGTACATAATTAATTTAAAAGCAAATATTGTGCCAACTCATCAAACACGGAAAACACTCAAAACGGATTCGCGATGAATAGAACAATTGTAGCAAATTACCACCAACTGTTGCAGTATGATACCACAATTGTAGCACCTGGTATCAACATCCTTTATAATGAGACCCAAGGGGGTGGTCTTGATTGAGCAAGATTGCGTTTATTGCACCAGATAAGCAACTATTTATTCAAGGGAAAAAAATTATCCGAGAGCTTGGCTTAACCGATACAGTTGATATGTATTTAGCCCGATTGAAAAGGGCGGTTAGACTTTCTAAAAGACTGCAAAACGAGGATGTAGATGCGATTGTCTGCAGAGGCGGCACCGCGAGTTTAATCAAGGAATCGGGGATTAAAATACCGATTGTGGAAATCCCTATTACCGGACAAGACCTAGCTCAAGTATTCCATGAAGCCAAGTTATTAACGGGATTAACTACGCCTAAGGTTGCCGTTCTGGCCTTTCAAAATATGGTCTACGATATTGAAGTGCTCTCTCATATATTAGGTATTAAACTCTATATCCATCCACTCGAAACTTCAGAGGATATCCCTGAAAAGATACAGCAAATAACATCTGAAATCGATATCGTAGTGGGCGGAATCAAATCCGTCATTTTGGCCGAAAAACATGGATTCAAAACACTTCTCATTACTTCTGGAGATTTTTCCATTCGTACAGCGTTACTAGAAGCACAAAAAATTTCATCAGCCCGCAATTTAGAAAAAGAACGATCTCAGGAATTTAGAGCATTGATCAACTACTCCATCCAAGGCATCATTAGCATTGATCGCGAGAAAATCATCAAAGTATTTAACCCAACAGCAGAACGGCTGTTAAATCTCTCCGCAAAAGAACTGATTGGGGAAAAATTGCCTCCATCACTAGATTCCCTTGATATTGAGGCCTGTTTGTCTAAAGGACAAGAATCCATTGGTCAAATCACCCTTTTTAAAGATATCTGGATTTCTTCCAATATTGCGCCTATCGTCGTGGATAAAGAAATTATCGGTGCCATGATAACGTTCCAAGATATCACTCAGATTCAGGAAATGGAAGCAAAAATCCGCAATCAGGTCATGACCAAAAAATTAGTAGCTAGATATCATTTCGAAGACATCATAGGAACTTCTAATGAAATGATGGAAACGAAAAGAATTGCTCAAGAAATAGCAGTAGTGGATACCACCGTCCTCATTTCTGGTGAAACCGGAACGGGAAAAGAGTTATTCGCCCAGAGCATCCATAATGAAAGCCCTAGAAAAAACGGTCCGTTTGTCGCCATTAATTGCGCCGCGTTGCCGCCCAATTTACTGGAAAGCGAGTTATTCGGATATGTGGAAGGAGCTTTTACTGGAGCTACAAAGAAAGGAAAGCCGGGTTTATTTGAAATGGCCCATCGGGGAACGATTTTTCTCGATGAAATCTCGGAAATGGATAAATACGGGCAAAGCCGCTTGCTGCGGGTGCTGCAAGAGAAACAAGTGATGCGTTTGGGGGATGACAAGTATATTCCCGTTGACGTGCGAATTATTGCCGCCACCAATAAAAATTTGCTAGAGCTAACGAAAGAGGGTAGCTTTAGGCAGGATTTATTATATAGATTAAAAGTGTTGACCATAAATTTGCCTCCTTTACGCAAAAGGAAGGGTGACATCCCATATCTTGCGCAGCATTTCTTGAGGGTTTATACATCTCTTTATAAAAAACAAATCGATATTGCCCAAAAGGGATTGGAAAAGCTAACGGAATATCATTGGCCAGGGAATGTAAGAGAATTAGTTCATTTTATTGAAAGACTGACGGTAATAGCTAAAGAAAAATCTATGACCGAATATGAAATCAGCAAATTCTTAGGTGAAAACGAATTTGAGCTTGAAACCCATCCTATGATCGATTCAACTGCCATTAAGTCAGAAGAAGAAAGAATTATATCCGCTTTAACACAATGTAACTCGAATATATCGAAGGCCGCTAAGCTGCTGGAGATCGATCGAAGTACCTTATATCGGAAACTGAGAGCCTATAAGATTGAAGTTAAGAAATCATACTAAGCCATCATAAAAGAGAGCCTGTCCGATGAAACAGGCTCTCTTTGTTATGTATCACAATAATAAAGCTCTTAATACATTAGGATGGTCAAAATCCTTTTCCCCTGCCCCATAACCGATCTGTTGAATGGTAAAGCCGCCAATGGGTTTGAATTCCGTGACTAGGGCTTTCAATATGCCGGCTCCAGTAGGTGTGGTCAATTCCCCCTTCACCTCCAGAACAGCCAGAGGTATACCGCGAAGAAGCTCTGCCGTGGCCGGAGCGGGAATCGGATAAAGCCCATGGGCCATACGCATTTTTCCGCTGCCGGTAGGAACCGGAGAGGCATATAGCTGATCAATTCCTAAATCCTCTAAAGCTAAACATACCCCAATCGTGTCAATGATGGAATCCATCGCACCCACTTCATGGAAATGAACTTCCTGTGGATCCATTCCATGAATTTTTCCTTCCGCAGCCGCTATCGCTTGAAAAATAGCCGAACTCCGCTGCTTGACTCGAGGCGGCAGCTCACTTTCCTCAATCATCAGCAGAATATCTGCAGCCCGGCGGTGGACGTGATCATGATCCTGCATCCGGAAAAGAACGGGTCTAGGGGAGTTAGGCTGAAAATCGATTTTCAATTTTTTTGCGGCTATTCCTTTCTTCACTACGGAATGAACTTCTATCTCAAAAACATCTACCGGCAGTTGCTTTAAATGGTCCACAATATAGGAAAGATCCGCCCCGAGATCCATTAAAGCCGCCAGTGTCATGTCTCCGGAAATCCCGGATATGCAATCTAGATAAAGAGATCTACCCATCTTCTATTTCCTTTCGTACTTGTTCTTAACGATTACCCCTGCGCTATATCCCGCACCGAAGCCGTTATCAATATTCACTACACTGACCCCTGTTGCACAGGAGTTGAGCATGGTTAGCAAAGCCGATAGCCCGCCAAAGTTTGCCCCATAGCCCACGCTGGTGGGAACAGCAATGATCGGCTTGGAAACCAGTCCCCCAACGACACTGGCCAAAGCGCCTTCCATCCCGGCCACGACCACGACCACATCCGCCTGTTGAATTTGATCCAGTCGATCAAACAAGCGATGAATCCCTGCTACACCGACATCATAGATTCGCTCCACTCTACAGCCCAGCGCTTCTAGGGTAACCACTGCTTCCTCACCAACGGGCATATCCGAAGTTCCCGCGCAAACCACCGCTACATAGCCGGGATAATAGGTTTCCGGCTCATTGGTCCAGTACAGGGTCCTTGCCCTCTCGTTATAAATCACGTCCGGGACGGATTCCTCAACCTTCTTAGCCACCTCGGCTTGAACCCGTGTAGCCAGCACCCTGCCCCCCTTTTCCCGCAGACTGAGGAAAATGTCATGAACCTGCTGCGCCGTTTTTCCTTCGGCATAAATGACTTCGGGAAAACCCTTTCTTTTTGATCGATGATGATCCACCTTGGCGAAGCCCAAGTCTTCATAGCCCTTTAAATTTTCCATTGCCTTTTCAATACTCATCTTCCCATCTTTGACGAGCCCTAAAATTTCCTCTATGTTTTTCATTACTCTCCTGCCTTTTCAACGTTGGTATCCTTATATGATAGAGTATAAACAACAATGGAATCGAATTCCATCGCTATTTGTCCAAACACATGATTCGGACGGATCCAGCCTTTTGCAACTAAGAGGAAAAGTGCCGTTGATCATGAGGATCATTTTGTATAACAGGAAAAACTCCGGTTATTTCCGTGAAACATAAGAAACTCATGTTCCACAAGAATTAACCGGAGCAATCTCCTACTGCTTCACTTCTTGGATCTCTACTTTACTTCCATCTTTAAGCAGCGTTTGTCCTTTCACAACGACTTTCTCGTTTACAGCTAAACCCGTTTTCACCTCTACGGCTTCACTTGTTTCTTTTCCTGTTTCCACTTCCACTTTCTTCGCTACGTTTCCCTCCAGCTTATAGACAAAGCGTTTTCCTTGTTCTTCGATGATCGCTTTTCGCGGGATAACTAGAGATTTGGCTGCGTCCTTCGCTGTGGAAATCTTAACGTCCACCACCATGTCGGCTTTTAACACTCCTGATGGGTTCGGAATGGCAATCTCAATCGGGTAGGCTTTCAATTGGGAATCCATCACCGGACTGATCGCGGAGACAGTAGCCTCTAGCTTTTTCTGTAAGGCTGGGATTTCAAGTACCACTTTGTTGCCAAGCCCCATCGATGTGATTTCATACTCGGACAGGTTCGCCTTCACAATCATCGGATTCATGCTGGCGATATGAACGACTGCCGATTGGGGAGAGGCCATCTGGCCTGTAGCCCCTTGAACTAAAGAGACTACCCCGGATATGGGAGCATGTACGTTCGCATTCGCAAGCTGATCCTTTGCATTTTGCAGATTCACGCGAGCTTGATTAACGGACGCTTTGGCAACCTCAACGGCCGTTTTGCTCTGTGCGCTTTGCAAAGATTTTTGGGCGTTCTCAAAGGATGATTTGGCATTCGTTAGAGAAGTCTCCGCATTTTTTACCGCAATTTCCGCATTTTTCAAAGCCGTCTCGGCTTTTTCCATCTCTACGATCGGGACCGCACCCGCTTCAAAAAGCTGCCTAGTCCTCTGTTCGCTCAATTGGGCATCTTGGTAAGCTTGCTGGGCTTGAATCAGCCCGTTTTCCGATTGCGCAATGGAATTGCGCAGCTGATCCACACTGCCTTCCGCTTGGGCAATGCCTTGATTGGAGCTGTTTTCGCTTTGCTTCAAATTGGCTACAGCCAGCTCATAAGCCGCTTGGGATTGCTTGACGGCGTTCGCTAAGTCTGCCTGGTCCAGAGTAAACAGGATATCTCCCTGCTTCACCTGCTGCCCTAAGGAAACGTGGATTTTAGCAATTTTCCCACTTACTTTCGGAGCCACTTGGACGCTTTCGTTAGGTGATAATTTTCCGCTGATTCCTGCCTTTTCCTCTACATTCCCTTGGGTTACCGTTTCTACCTGGACAGGTACAACCGCCTCTTCATCAGCTTGTGACACTTCCTCATTTTTCGAGCATCCTAGAACACTGATCGATAATACAAGCATTAAAACTAGGGATTTCATTTTCCGATTCACCATTTTCTTCCCTCCCTCAATCACGAATTACAATGGTACGTTCGTTTCTGTTGGCTTTATTTTTTTCTTCCTGTTCCTGCGATTTCGCCATTTGATCCCCAGATCATCGAACCAGGTATAAACTACAGGAATCAGGATGAGCGTAATCAACGTGGAAAAACTTAGACCAAAAGCAACAACGATGGCCATAGGCGCCTGGCCTTCATTCCCGGACCCGCCTCCAAAAGCCAGCGGCAAGATCGCCAAAATGGTCGATAAGGTCGTCATCAGGATCGGGCGCAAACGGATCGGACCAGCCTGCAGAACAGCTTGGTTTCTTTCCATCCCTTCTGCTCTAAGCTGATTAATATAGTCCATCAGCACGATAGCATTATTTACGACGATCCCGATCAAGAGGATGTACCCAATAATTGCCATAACACTGAGGGCATTTCCCGTTACTGCCAGCCCTACCACAACACCGATAAAGGTAGGAGGAATAGAGAACATAATAATAAACGGACTAAATAAGGATTCAAACTGCGCTGCCATGACCATGTAGACAAAGACAATCGACAATAGCATGGCTAATCCAAGCTGCATAAAGGACTCGGCCATCTGTTCGTTTTGTCCCCCCACCTCCAGCTGATAGCCTTCCGGCAATTGGAGACGGTCTAATCTCTGCTGAATGTCTCGGGACACCGAACCTAAGTCACGGCCCGCCACATCCCCTGTAATTTGAACTTCACGCGTTTGATTGGATCTGGTAATGGTTTGCGGCACGTCCTCTTTTACAATATTGGCAACAGAGGATAAAGCGACCGTTGCCCCTTGAGGCGTCGTGATTCGCAAACGATCCAGGAACGTGACATCCTGTTTAAAATCCTCTGGCATTTTGATCTTTACGTCGATTTCATCGTCTCCGGTGCGATAGTGGGTCACATTTTGACCATCAAAAGCGGTTCGCACAGCGTTCAGTACTTGACTAGTAGTCAATCCATACTGGCTCAGTCTTTTCGTATCGATGATCACCTGGAATTCCTGCTGAGTCGCATCCAGTGAAGTTTTCACATTCAACGTCCCCTCAACCTGCTGGACCTCTCCGGCAATAATGTCGGCAACATCCTTCAGCGTCTCCAGATTATCCCCACGCAAATTCATTTGCAGCGCCGACCCGGTCATGCCTCCGCCGGACTGCGCTTCGGTTACATTGATTTCCGCATCGGGTATAAAATTCAGCTTCTCTCGCAGGTCAAGCATCACTTGCTCCGTTGAACGCTCCCTCTCCTCTAAGGAAACAAGCATCACGTCCAGCTGAGCGCGGTTGGTTGCTCCTGTGGAAAGCGCCGCTGGGCCTCCTGACGAACCGATCGACGTATATAATTTGTCTAATTCCGGAGTTTCCTTTATCACGGATTCGAGTTGGGAAACAACTTTGGCCGTCTCCTCCAGGACCGTGCCTGTTGGCATTTTCACGCTAACACTTAATTGACCCTGATCCATTTTTGGAATGAATTCCATCCCCACCATCGGCATCATCCCGACAGCCCCGACAAACAAAGCAATGGTCAAGGCAAATACGGTTTTTCTTTTCTGAAGGGCCCATTTTAGCAAACGGCCATAGGCGTGGGACAGCTTTTCGAATCCGATATTAAACCAAACGACGGGATTCTTACCTTTATAATTGCCACTATGATAAATCGATTCATCTGGTACCTTGTTGATCCAGTGCGAGCTGAGCATCGGAACCAGCATGATGGACACCACTAAAGCGGCAATATGGGAGAAAATCACCGTTAAAGCAAGCGGTCCAAACAATTCTGCGGCAATCCCCTCAACAAAAACAATCGGCATAAACACCACGATTTGCGCCAGAGCTGAAGCCATAACCGCATTTCCCACTTGTTTGGAACCTTCCCTTGCCGCCTCCAGCATCCCCTTCCCTTGTTGGCGAAGGCGGAAGATATTCTCCAGAATAACAACGGCAAAGTCAACCAACGAACCCAAGCCGAGCAAAAGACCGCTCAAGGAAATCAAGTTGATCGTTTGTCCCGTAAAGTACATCATCGAGAAGGTAGCGACAACAGAAATCGGAATGACAATGGAAACGACTAAGGTAGATCGTGCACTATTCAAAAATAGATAGAGCACTAGGATCGCAAAAAGTCCGCCCAGCAAAGCATGCTCAGCGACCGTATTGATAGAGTCTTTGATATATGTAGAGGTGTCTACAATCACGGTCAGCTTCAGATTGTCCGGCAATTCCGCCTTGAGCCTCTCAAGCTCCTGGTGTACGGTATCCGCCACTTGTACCGTATTCCCTCCGGAAGCTTTCGTAATCGTTAAACCTAAGCTCGGTTCTCCATTCAAAAAGCTCAGTTGGGAGACTTCCGCCAGCGTGTCCTTTACTGTAGCCACATCTTTTAAGCGAATGCTGCCCCCCGCTACTGAAATCGGCGTTTCTCCGATGCTCTGCACATCTTCAAATTCACCTTGAACTCGGATGCTAAGCTCTTCATCCCCCTGTTTTACGGATCCGGCTGAACCCGAGAGATTGGAAGCAGAAAGCGACTGGCGAATCTGGTCAAGCGTAATCCCATAAGTTTCAAGCTTCAAAGGGTCCAGCATCACTTCAATATATCGGTCTTGTCCGCCCATTACTCCAACGGAGGCTACTCCGTCAATCCGTTCCAATCTCGGTTTCACCACATTATCGGCAACCGATTTTAATTTGGCTGTGTCTTGATCCCCTGTCAAAGCCAAGGTAATTACAGGCTGGGCATTCGGATCAAAACGAAGAATTCGCGGCGAATTCGCGGAATCCGGTAACATTCCTTCAATTAAATCCACCTTATCCCGCATATCCAGTGTGGCTTGATCCAGGTCTGTTCCCCAGTTAAACTGAACGATAACTTGGGACGCTCCCCCAACGGAATTGGAAGAAATCTTATCCACATTGGACACTGAAGCCAGGGCTTCTTCAATCGGCTTGGTTACCAGGTTTTCCACTTCAGCCGGAGTTCCGCCATCGACACTTGTCACTACGACGGCAACAGGCAGATTTAATTCCGGATAAAGGTCAACAGCCATCTTTGGAAAAGAAACAAAACCAAAAATAAGCATAGCCACAATAATCATCCATACTGTGACTGGACGCCTGATCGATAATTCAGACAAATTCATTCCGATTCACTTCCTTTCCCTTCCACCAGGGACTTCATATGTCGTTCAAAAAATACCTGCAAGATTGACAGGGATTTTTCAATCATTTCCTCTTCCTCTGGGGTCATCCCCTTAAACATTTCCTTAAAATAATCAGCGTTCATAAAGGGATCGGTCTGTTGCAGTTCTTTGCAGCTTTGCGTTAATCTGACCCATACGACCCGACGATCCTCTTCATCGCGATATCGTTCAACCAAACCATCACGCTCCAACCGATCAATGATCCCTGAAACCGTACTATAAGAAAGCTCCATCGCTTTACTGATCTCCCCTATAGTTTTCGCATCATTCTTGATTGTGTCGATTAAGATGGCTTGAGGAATCGTAATATTGCGCTTCCTTAGTTCATGCGTGACAATGGCCATAAACGCTTGGTTATGCTCCATAAGCAAATGCGCCATTTTATCCAATACTTTCACCTCCTCGTTATTTCGCTTCACAAAAGTTTCATTAGCCGAAAGTTTCTTATCCCGAAATATATCATAACGAGGAATGTATTTTGCGTCAAGAAATAAAAAGGCTTGAGATATACTCTTCTATATATAAATAGAAGAAACCAGATCCCTTTCGAAGGGAATCTGGTTATTTATAAACGTTCTTTTCTTTTTTTCAATATCGCAAAGGCCGGTTTATTCCGCCCCTACCAAAATATCTTCCAGCGCCTTAATGGCCTCTCGCTCATCAGCCCCATCTGCCGCTAAGGTTATTTTTTCGCCTCTGAAAACGGCCATGGACATAATCCCCAAGATACTTTTTGCATCCGCTTTTTGATCTTTATGCATGATTTGGATCTGGCTAGCAAACGAACCCGCCGTTCTCACAAATAGCGTGGCCGGTCTTGCATTCAGCCCTTGTCTTAATTTAACTTCGATCTCCTTTTGAATCATGATGCGAATCCTCCTCAAAAATATTTTATTTTAATCTCTAACGATGACTGGACGCTCTCCCATTTGAAATACTTTTTTGGAGCGATGATATAAATGCTCAGGAAGTGAAATCGAGAACGTAGTCCCTCGTCCTTCTTCACTTGTGACGCCTATTTTCCCATGAAAGGATTCAACGATCCGATAACTGACCATTAAGCCCAGTCCTGTTCCCTTGTCCTTTAAAGTATAGAAAGGGGTTCCCAGGCGTTTCATTTCCTGATCCGACATGCCGACACCCTGGTCCTTTATATGGATATGCACTTCGCTTTCATTTGAAAAACAGCTGATTTCAAGCCTTCCCCCATCAGGCATGGCTTCTATGCCGTTTTTGATAATATTAATGAGGCACTGCTTCAATTTCTGTGCATTTCCTAAAATCCATAATGGTTTTCTATTGGAAACAACTTGAATTTCGACATTTTGCATTAAGGCATAGGAATGTAAAAGGGCTGTGATCTTGCTGATTTCATCGTTAATTTCTATAGGCCTCATATCATCTGCTTGCGGTTTGGCAAAGGTAAGATAATCCGTAATGATGTCGTTGGCCCGGTCTATCTCATCCATGCATATCTCGATATAGCTTTTATATTTGTCTGGAATCGACGACTCATTCAATAGCTGAAGATATCCCCGATTAACCTGCATGGGATTTCTGATTTCATGAGCAAAAGAACTGGTGAGTTCTCCTAAAACCCTTAATTTCTCCATGTTTTGAACCTCAACATGCAACCTATGATTTTCCTTGATGTTTTCAATCATAAAGATGGCAATCCAAGAGGTTAGTACAATAACAAAAGAAATAAGCAGATGGGCAAAGCTGACATGATTGTTTATAAAATAAAGATGATCAGCCATAAATATGAGCGAGGTAAACAAAGCATTTCCTATGACGATTTGGGTGCGTTCTCTTCGATTACTGCGCAAAAATCGGTTGTAGAAAAAGCAGATAAATGGCAATATGATCAAGCCTTCAAAAAAAGTATAATATAGTCCGAAGCCTCCCAGATAATAGCGATATAGTAGGAGGACAATAAACAACATGATTCCGGCAGCATAGCCGCCTCCATAAAATACTCCGAACATCAAGACCACATATCTTAAGTCGTAGCGCAGGCCTTCTTCTGAAAATATCGGGAAGTACATACATAGCAGCATCGTTACCGCTATCATAAAGAAAATGACAATGGACTTTTCTGTTGTCTTCTGCCCATTGTATCTGCGAGCGAGAAACATGTGATAAAAAAACACCGGCAATAAGATGATCAGGATCTGTAGAAACAAGTCTTTAAAATAGTACATGAGGATTGAGTCCTTTGAGTATGTTAGTTCTTTTTGTTAGATCGATCTAATAATAAATAATTATTATACATCCAAGTTAATTTGACAAGAGGTCTATGAAACTTTTTTTAATTTAATAGACTTTTTATGGCAATTTTTTTAAAATCATAGACTTTTTATGGAAAATTTGATAATATTCAGCATATAGTTCCGGTATATGTAATTTGATTCCACTTTTTAAAACTTAGGAGTGAATACTAACCATGGCAGATCTTTACACCAAAGCATTAAATCTTCATCGAGAGTACAAAGGAAAATTAACGGTAGATTCAAAGATTCCAGTGGAAAGTGCTGCAGATCTCAGTCTTATCTATTCACCTGGAGTTGCCGAGCCGTGCAAAGAAATACATAAAGATGAAACGCTTGCTTACGAATATACGATTAAAGGAAACTTAGTGGCAGTCGTTACCGATGGTACAGCTGTACTGGGTTTAGGAGATATAGGCCCTCAAGCCGCTATGCCTGTCATGGAAGGAAAGGCCGCTTTATTTAAGACCTTTGCTGGAGTGGATGCTTTTCCGATTTGTTTGAACCTGACGGATACGGATCAATTAGTCAATACCATTAAGGCGCTCGAGCCGACCTTTGGAGGAATCAACTTAGAGGATATCGCTGCTCCCCGTTGCTTCGAAATTGAGGAAAGATTGCAAAAAGAATGCAAAATCCCTGTTTTCCATGATGATCAGCATGGAACCGCGATTGTAACCTTGGCCGGATTATTCAATGCCGTCAAGCTTGTAGAAAAAAATATGGCTGATTTGAAGATTGTCATCAATGGAGCTGGAGCTGCCGGGGTTGCCATCACCAAGCTTCTCCACACCATTGGCGTAAAAGATATCCTTCTTTGCGACACAAAAGGAATTATCTATAAGGGACGTCCTGATGGCATGAACGCTATCAAGAGCGAAATTGCCAACATCACCAACCATTCTGCACAGAGCGGCACCCTAGCAGATGCTCTTGTCGGAGCGGACGTGTTTATCGGGGTATCCGTTGCCGGAGCCGTCACAGCTGACATGGTTAGATCGATGAATCCTCGTTCCATTTTATTTGCTATGGCCAATCCGGTACCGGAAATTATGCCAGAAGAAGCGAAGGCTGCTGGAGCTGCCGTCGTAGGAACCGGACGTTCTGACTTCCCTAACCAGGTGAATAACGTGTTAGCATTCCCAGGAATTTTCCGTGGAGCCTTGGATGTTCGAGCCACCGAAATTAACATGGAGATGAAACTCGCTGCTATTCGGGCTATCGCTGAATTAGTAGAAAGCCATGAATTGACCGCTGACTACGTGATTCCACACGCGCTGGATCAACGCGTTGCCCCAAGAGTGGCAGCCTATGTGGCCCAAGCCGCGATCGACAGCGGTGTTGCTCAACTGAATGCAAGACCCTCAGAGTCCAACAAAGAACTTGTAGAAGTATTATAAAAAAAGCAGAGGATTCCACTAGACATGGTGGGATCCTCTGCTTTTTATCTAGATATTTGCTTTTTCTTCGATAAAACCGATCGAACGCGAAATTTGAAGGGCTTCCATTTTGGTGATCTGCTTTATCCTATCCACTTTCTCGTCAGTAAACCTCAGGCTTGGTCCAGAAATCGATATACACGAATGTACCTTGCCCTTCATGTCAAAGATGGGAGCCGCCACGGCTGACGATCCCAGTTCTCTTTCATCACGGCTGATTGCATACCCTACTTTTCGAATCAGCTCTAATTCATTGGCTAGCTTATTCCGTCTTTCCTCTGAGTCCAAATCATTGAGGACTTGGGTTTGGAAGGACTTGTCCTGAAACGCTAACAGCACTTTACCGCCTGCTCCAACCGCTAGAGGAAGCTTCTGGCCGATTTGAACCATATGCCGGATGGCCAGAGGTCCTTCCACTTGCTCCACGCATACACGGTTCATATCCTCTAATACATAGAGATTGACCGTTTCCTTTGCCTCATCCCTCACCCTTTTCATGAAGGGTCTGGCAATCTCCCGGAATTGCATAGATTGTCCCACAACATGTCCGAGATAGAACAGCTTTGAACCAAGTCTATATCTTAAGGTCTCGCTGTTTTTCACTACATACCCATTCTGCTCGAGGGTGAGCAGCAAGCGGGTCGTAGTAGATTTCGCCAATGATATCATATTTGCAATTTCTGTAAGTGATAATTCAGCTTGTTCGACGGAAAAGCATCCTAAAATGTCCAAGGCACGTTGCACGGTTCGCAACGATTCTGATTCCTTGGCATTTTTATTTTTTTTGCCCTCCGTTTCATGTAAAGCCATTGAAAGTTACCCCCTATTTATCTATACATATTTCTTTATCATAGATAATGCCGCTCTTAAGTCTTCTATTGGAATTTGCCCTGGTGCAGAGCTAGCTTCGCCGATAGCAAAGGTGATATCTGAACCAAAATAATACCCCAGCAAACGTGATATCGCTCCATACTCTCCCATGGAGATCGAAATCAAAGGAATTTTCAGCTCTTTTTGCGCTTCTTCGCTCGCGGCCAGCAATAAAAGCGCATCCATCTTCGATTTCGGCATCACCGCAACCTTGGCGATATCTGCTTGCATTTTTTCTGCTTCTAGTATTTTATCGACTATTGATGGAGACGGTGGCGTACAATCAAAGTTATGGTAGGATAATACCAAGGCAATCCCATGCTCCCTTGACACCTCGCGAACAAGCTGAATGTCTTGATGATCATTCACCAGCTCATAATCTACTAAGTCGATCGCTTTATTTCGGCAAAGTTCAGAAAGCAGATTGAGTTTTTCTTGTTCTGATAAGGGAATCGGCTGCCCGCCTTCCTTATGGGATCGTATCGTAAAGAGCAGGGGCGTTTCCCCTATTTGTTCTCTGATTTTGGCTGCTGTTTCTAGAACTTTATCTATATTATTTAAGGATTCAAAAAAATCAGCGCGCCATTCAATCAGATCCGGCTTCTTGGACACGATTTTCTTTAGCTCTTCCGCAATCGCATCCATGTTTCCTCCAATTAATGGCGTACAGATCAGCGGCTGCTTATTTCCGATCTCTTTTCCTCTAATGTTTATTGTATTTTTTAATTGAGCCATCTTTTCTACCCTTCCTCCACTACTTTTATTATAAAGTATAATCTTAATTATCCCATAAAACAATGGATCTAAAAAAAACAGGGCCTATTACAACCTTGGCCCCATCGTCACATGTCGGTTTTTGCTCCTTCCTAAAAATAACCAATTGGTGTCCTTTAACCTCATGTCGCTGTTCTTTTACCGGGATCAAGATTGTACTATAATTATTGAGGAGTGAATATGCGTGTAAGAGGTGTAGATGTGGAACATTTTTTGATGGAATTAGTATATGTCCTAAAAGAGCTATCTTATTTTGGTGTGATCCTTGCCTTGACTTTCGAGTTCATTCCTGGGGAACTGGTTCTTCCGCTTGTGGGATATTGGGTATACCAAGGTGAAATGAATTTATGGTTGGCTATATTAGCTGGAAGCATCGGTGGTGTGACAGGCCCCCTCACTTTATATTCGCTAGGAAAATATGGCGGGCGGCCCATCATCCAAAAATACGGCAAGTACTTCTTCATTCGAGAAAAAGAGATTATTATGTCTGAACGCTTCTTCGAAAAATATGGGGCGGGGGTTGCTTTCTTTGGCAGGTTTATACCGGGTGTAAGAACGGCCATTTCTATACCTTGCGGTATAGCAAATATGAGTCCCGTGATTTTTTGCTGGTATACATTTTTGGCAATGCTTCCCATTTCCTCACTTTATATCTTTTTAGGTTATCAATTAGGCCCGAATTGGAAATCTGTAGAACCCTTGCTCAAACAATATCTTGTTCCGCTTGGTATAATTGTTGTAAGTGCAATTTTTCTATATATGTTACTGAATAAATTAAAGAAAAGCCCTGATCCAGAGTTATAAGTCCGAAATGAAGCTGTCCCAAAAGGTCGGTAAAAACCGACTTTGGCGACAGCCTTTCTTAATGTACTTAGGCCTCGGTAGTGTTCGATCCAGATAAGAGGAAAGGTAGGTTTGAAGTAAGTGGAGATTCGCCAATTAAACCTCCTTTTCGTTACTTTTTCTGGCAATTAGTTGGAATAACGCCCACTAATGTCAGTGGAACAACCAAAATAATGGGATTGAATTGAATTAGATGGAGCTTTACCCACTATTTTGACTATTTATTGTTTGATATTAATTTTAATTGACACTTCTCCACTTATTCAACCAGGGGAATGGAAAAATGGTCGTTTCACTCTGAGTGTACAAAAAGGGGTGACTCAAAAGTGCCTAGGCACCTATGAGTCACCCTCAGGACTCCCTTACCACCAATTCAGGGGTAAGTATGATATGCTTCGGATCATCCTCCAAGCCGCCGATTCGCTGATGCAGAAGTTCCGCAGCATAGGTGCCAATGGACTTAGGGAAGGCTTCGATCGTCGTCAAACCAGGCGTAACCATGGAGGCCTCTTGGATATTATCGAAACCGACTAAAGCAAAGTCTTCGCCTGGATTGAGACCCATTTCCTTCAAACCGGACATGACGCCCAATGCCACCACATCGTTATAGCATAGGGCAGCGGTCGGCGGATTCGGCAAGGCCAATAATTTCTTGATCGCTTCCATGCCTCCTCGTCTGGACACTGGCGTGTCCAGTAGAAGTGACTCCTCTGCTTTAATGTCTGCCTTTTGCAGCGCCTCCTCATAGCCCTGCTGTCTGTCCCTGCGAACGGAGGAATCCGGAAAACCTCCAACAAAAGCAATTCTTTGATGACCCCTCTGAAGTAAGTGCTCCACGGCAAGATGGCCACCGAGCACATTATCGATACCGACATAATCAAATTTTTCAGGTAAGGAGGTTTCTCTCGTAACGATGACTACAGAGATCCCCCATTGTTCCAGCCGCTCTATCGCTTCATGGGAAGTCCCCGGCGCCGGGCTGATAATGACTCCCCCTGCGCGGTATTCTAGCATCGTAGAAAGCAAGTCATGCTGTTTATCTAAGGAATCGAACGATGTCCCGAGAATGACGGTATATCCCTCTTTATCTAGAGCCTGATGGACTCCCACCAGCATTTCGGAGAAAAAGGGGTTTCCAATCTCGGATATGATTAAGCCAACGGTTGAAGAGTTCTGGGAGCGTAGATTGGCCGCTATGCGATCATAAACATACCCCAGCTCTTTCATAGACTTCAGCACTTTTTCCCTTGTCTCTTTTGATATGCTCTCACTTCCGCGAACAATGAGTGAGGCAGTCGCCCGCGATACACCAGCATGTTCGGCAACCTGCTGTAAGGTCACACGCGATCGTTTTTTTATCATTAAAATCACCTATATCTATATATTTCCTTCTTTGATCATCTGTAAGCGATTTAATCCACCAAATTATATGCCTGTTTCGAAAACGTTGTCAACGACTATGAGGAAAATTAATTATGTGAGAAAAAGACCGATTTCTTATCTTGCGATAAAATAACCGGTCTAACTTCATTAGTTTAATTACGTAAACCATTCTAGAGGAATTAGAACCAATCCCGGGAAAAATACAAGCAAGATCAGCACGATCACTTCAACTAATAAGAAAGGCCATATCCCTCTTAAAATATTTTCTAAACTGATGCCTCCTACCCCACTAGCCACATTCAACACTGTCCCGACAGGAGGGGTTAACAAGCCTATACAACAAGCGAAAATGAACACAATCCCAAAATGTACAGGGTCAATTCCGGCAGCCTTAACCAGCGGCATGAGAATGGGTGTCAAAATTAGTACGACTGGCGTCAAGTCCATGGAAGTCCCGATCAATAACACTAAGCCAACAATCGCAATTAAAAGAATCAATGGATTGGCGACAAGCGGTTCGAGTGTTTCTGTTAAAATCATAGGAATATTTGCAATGGTAATCATCCACGCGGATACCATCGCAGCGGCCACCAGGAACATCACGACACTGGTCGTCTTCGCCGATTCAACAAGCACCTTGTACAACTCTTCCAATTTGAGCTCGCGATATATGACTAGACCAACAAACAAGGCATAGAAAGCAGCAACCACGCCAGCCTCTGTAGGGGTAAAAATCCCTCCGCGAAGTCCTCCGACGATAATTACAGGCAGCATAAGCGCCCAGAATGCATCACGAGTGGCTTGGAACATTTCTTTCACAGACTTTCGAGGCTGGGTTTCAAAATTCCCTTTGCGAACCACTAGCCACCATGTCACAACCAATCCCACACCAATTAATATCCCTGGAATAATTCCAGCCATAAACAGCTTGGTAATCGATACACCACTGGTAACTCCAAACAGGATCAACGGGATACTTGGAGGAATAATAGGAGCAATAATCCCCCCAGCAGCGATTAAACCGGTAGAACGGTTCCGGTCATATCCCGCTTTGACCATCATAGGGATGAGAATGGCACCCAGCGCAGCCGTATCGGCAACAGCAGACCCCGAAAGACCGGCAAAAAGTATACTGGCAAAAATGGCTACGTAACCAAGGCCTCCGCGAATATGCCCAAAGATGGACATCGCAAAGCTCACAATGCGCTTGGAAATCCCTCCGGCATTCATCAATTCTCCTGCAAGAATGAAGAACGGCACGGCCAGCATCGCAAAGCTGTCTGCCCCTTTAATCAAATTCTGGGCAATGATTTGCATGTCGAACATATCCAAATAGGCCATGATCCCAATCCCGCTTACCAATAAGGCAAAAGCGATCGGTACACCAAGCGCCATGATCCCAAACAAAGAAACGAGAAAAATCGTTAATGCCATTACTTTTCACCTCCCGCCGCGTTCACATGGTACGACATATCCTCTGGGTCTCTTTTTTCAGCTGTTTTTTCATTCAAGCTCTTTTTTGGAAAAAGAATCCGAAAAATATTAATCAATACAAGAGCTCCCATTCCAATACTTGCGACAATACCGACACCGTATACGTAAGATAGCGGCAAACCGGTAGCAGGAGCTACACTGCTGACGCTCATCAAGGTCATTTTCCAAGTTCCCTCAAGAAGCAGCCATAGTACGACTAACATGATTAATTGCCCTAGAATGAGGACAACTACTTTTATATTTTTAGGAAGTTTGTTGACAAACATATCTACATTTAAGTGCTTATTCTCTTTCAGGGCAGCTATAGCACCAAGAAACGTCATCCATACAAAAAGAAAACGCGAAACCTCTTCCGACCAGGTAATCCCTGAACTAAAAGCATAACGCAAAATTACATTCCCGAAAACAAGAATAGCCATAACCGCTAAACAGGAGGCCATCAGTATATTGTTAAGACTGGAGAACCATTTCTTCCCTTTTTCCACCTTCAAACGCCTCCCTTCATCTGATCAAAACTGGTATCTTTATATCTGAAAAAACTTAAGGAGGACTGGTCCTCCTTAAGATCCTAGCTTAACTCTATTTATTGGCATCAATTAATTTATTTACCAAATCTTCACCAAGCTCAGCAGAGTATTTCTTATATACTGGCTGTACCGCTTCTACCAGCTTTTTCTTTTCCTCATCAGATAGTTCCGTAACCGTCATGCCTTCTTTCTTCAAGAAGTCAATGGCTTCTGTGCTTTCTTTTTGATTAAGCTCACGCTGGAACGCTTGCGCTTCTTTTGCCGCCTTCGTTACGATTGCTTTTTCTTCTTCAGTCAGCGAATCCCAAAAAGATTTGCTAAGTAAGAAAACGCTAGCATTGTAGATATGTCCGGTTTTTGTTAAGTAATCCTGAACTTCATAAAATTTGGAAGTAGTCACGTTACCTGCAGGATTCTCCTGTCCATCCACTACCTTTTGCTCAAGAGCCGTAAACAATTCAGTGAAAGCCATTGGAGTCGGAGTAGCGCCTAATTCTTTCCACATATCGATATGGAGCGGATTTTCCAGCGTACGGATCTTCAACCCTTTGATATCTTCCACCGTCTTTACTTCTCTTACATTGTTCGTAAGGTGTCTAAATCCGTTCTCCCAGTAATTCAAACCGACAACACCAGTTGCAGGGAGATCATTAAGCAGTTCCTGACCGATTTCTCCGTCCAAAACATTGTAAGCGGTTGCCTCGTCCTTAAATAAAAACGGTAAATCTAATACACTGAAACTTGGGGCAAAGGACGAGATCGGGCCGGATGACATGGTACTTCCTTGGATCGAGCCCATTTTCATGGCTTCATATACAGCAACATCGCCGCCCAACTGCCCATCTGGGAAGACCTGAACTTTAATCAATCCGCCGGATTCTTTCTCTACGATTTCACCAAATTTGTAAAGTCCCTGAGTCAGAGAACGATCTTTGCTCGTTACAACAGCTAGCTTCATCACTTTTTCTTCGCCCTTTGGAGCGGCTTGATTCGCTTCTCCCGCTTGTGGTTCTGTCGTTTGGGAGGAGCATCCAACCAACGCAACCATACTAGTAATAATAGAAGCTAAAATAAATTTTTTCATATATACACCCCATCATTTTTATTTATAGTAAGTCATTCACTCCAAAGGTTTAGATGACGGTAATCCTAATATACCATGGAGAACATTTTCATTCGGCACACCAATTTATGGAACCTCTATCTAGATAATTCATAGGGGGGAAAGCCCCCCCGCCATGAACTATTTTCTACGATTTATTGTTCCAATTCAGGTTGGAAAAACTCTCCGAACAACTCGGCATCAGAAGGTCTGTCTTCTGGAATCGGACGAGATACCCAAGTTGTATTCATATAATGCTTCAGGTGTACGTTTTCGGACGTAATATTACCACCCCACGTTCCGCAACCCATGCTGGAGGTCATCGGCATCCCATTGTTGAACGCACCTGCGTTAGCCTTGGACTGAGGCTGACGCACCATAATGCGGCTCACTGGGGCAGCCAGTCCTAAACGGTGAATGTGCTCGTCGTTGAAGGAATAGATCCCTACGGAGTGCCCCTTACCGCCCACTTCATAAATCGCACGCATCATGTCCAGGGCGTTTTCGAATTCACCTTCATATTTATAAACAGCTAACAACGTAGTTAACTTCTCACCAGAGAATGGATGCTGCTTTCCGATTTGGTCCCCGCGAACGATGATGAACTTGCGATCCCCAGGAATCGTAAAGCCAGCTGCTTCTGCCAATTTTTGCGGAGCAATCGCGACGGTTGTAGGAAGACGATGTCCTTCCGCATCCCACATCACGGCACGGAGTTTCGCTTTTTCTTCTTCGTTCGCGAGATAGCCGCCTTCTTTTACTAATTGCTCGAGCATCGGCTCAAACACGCTCTCGTGAATGATCAGGTTCCCGTCGGCGGAACAACCGGAACCGAAGTCAGAAGTCTTACTCAACATCGTGTTGCGTGCGGCTTCCGCTACATCGGTGGTTTCATCGAAAATCATGGTCGCATTTCCCGCACCAACGCCATACGCTGGCGTTCCGGAGCTATAGGCACTCTTCACCATATCCTTACCGCCGGTTGCCAAGGCAAGGTCGGCTCTCGCCATCAATTCTTTGGTCATCGGAATGCTGACATTCGTAATACATTGCAGGATATCCGCTGGCGCTCCTTCTCTTTCCAACGCTTCTCTCATTAAGCGAACCGTTTCAAAGGTCGTCTTCTTGGAACGAGGGTGTGGAGAAAAGATCACCACATCGCGAGCTTTAATCGCATAGATCGCTGTTCCAGCAGGAGTCAAATCAGGGTTAGTCGTTGGAACGATCGATCCAATAATCCCAGCCGGTTTCGCGTACTTCACAATCCCCTTTTCCGGAATTTCTTCAATGATTCCTACGCTCTTTTGACGCAAGGCATCGCGAAGAACCCCACGGATTTTGAAGCGCT